>NZ_JQJT01000009.1:0-306652 GCF_000745665.1 Burkholderia sp. WP42
GCTGAGGCAAACTACTACAGGCAACTCAGAAATGCTGCTGAAGTGCCTGCATTAACTTAAACCAACCGGCCTCCACGATTCCCGGTGCGGTTCAGGGCGCAAAGTAATAATGAGCCACTTCGCGCGAAGTAAATCTAAGCCACCTTTCAGTACAGTCAGCCTTTTGCGCGCAAAGGCTGGCGATGCTCCAGAAGGAACAGTGGATGCAAATCCATGTGCTCAAAGCCCAAGGCGTATCGGAGCGCGAGATCGCGCGGCGCCTGGGCATTTCTCGCAACACGGTGGCGCGGTACCTGTCGGCTGAGGAAGTGCCGCGCTACAAGCCGCGTGAACCGCGGCCAACCAAGCTCGGAGCGTTCGAGGCGTACATCATCGAGCGCATGAGGGCCGCAGCACCGGAGATCATCGCAGCGCCGGCGCTGCTGCGCGAGTTGCGGGCGCGCGGCTACGAGGGCCAACTGCGAAGCCTGCAGGCTTTCATGAACACGCATAAGCCCATGCCGAAGCCCGATCCAGTCGTAAGGTTCGAGACCGAGCCCGGTCGGCAGATGCAGTGCGATTTCGTTGTCTTCCGACGAGGCACCGACCCGCTTTACGCCTTCACCGCCACGCTCGGCTTCAGTCGTTGGCGCTGGGCACGCTTCACCACCGATGAACGCGCCGAGACGCTGGTTGCCTGTCATCATGCGCTGTTCGAAGCCTTGGGTGGCATTCCTCGCGAGATCCTTTACGACAACGCCAAGACCATCGTTGTCGAACGCGATGCTTATGGCGACGGCCAACATCGCTGGCACGCCGGCCTGCTCGATCTGGCCAAGCGGTACGGCTTCCTGCCCAGATTGTGCCAACCGTACCGCGCGCAGACCAAGGGCAAGGTCGAGCGATTCCACCGCTATCTGCGCGGCAATTTCTATGTGCCGCTGGCAAGCCAGCTTAAACAATCCGGCTTGATGCTCGATGCCGCGACTGCGAACGTCGAGGTGAGTAAATGGCTGCGCGACGTGGCCAACCAGCGCGTGCATCCGGTTACCGGGCAGGCACCCGCGATTCTGTTGGAGCAACGAGAACGGGCTTGCTTGCTCGATATGCCTGGCTACACATTGCCCCGATTGCCGGCTCGCGCCGTCGCTCGGCCGCGCGTTGATCCCGCGATGTCGATCCAGCACCCGTTGTCCGTCTACCAGCAATTACTGACCGAGGTGCGCGCATGAACTTGCAGCAGGAACGCATCGACGGGCACTGCCAAAGCCTGAAGCTCGAGGGACTCATGCACCGATACGTCGCTCTGAACCGCACCGGGAATCGTGGGGGCTGATTGGTTCAAGAAGCAGTTGCGAAATTCGCTGAACAGAGGTTTGAGACGGGTCGGGTCTTACCGGCAATCTGCGAGGCAGTTCTCTCGCAAAACAGTTCCTGTTGGCGGACGAGGAACGTGAACAGCGTGATTTGCTGGTGATCGAGTGCGCTGTGAGCGCCATGCAACCATTGCTATTCGTTTCGTCGTCTCTCTGCGCCTCGCCGCAAACGGCAGCACGATACGGCTGCCGACACGGGCGGCCGCTTCGCGAATGCGCAACGTCAGACGTATGCGCTTGGCCGAGCGATCGGATCGCGTGGCTAGCCGCATCGAGCCGGCAACCCGTGCGGTTTCGCCGGACGACGAGACTCAGAACGATTTTCCGAAGGACACGCCCACGACGTCTTCGGCCAGATGCAAATTTGCATTGCCGCCCCCGAAGGCTGCGGGAATCGAGTTGTTGCCGTCGACCGTCTTCTTGAACGCATGGCCGTAGAACACACCGAACGACGTCTTCGCATCGGTCTTCCACGTGGCGCCAAGCGTCGCCTGATCCTGCACGACACCTGGCGCGAGGACGTTCAGGAAGGTCTCCGTACTGGCGACCGGCTGGCTCGAATGACTGTAGCCTGCACGAAGCGTGAGGTGGCTAGTCACGTCATAGCTGGTGCCGATCTTGATTACGTTGGTATTGCGCCAGCCGAAACCCGGCCCGTTGGACGACCCCATTGTGTTGCCTAAAAACAGGTTGGCGAGCGGATTCGCAATCGACTTCACATTGCCGTACAGAATGCGTTGAAAATCGGCCGCCACTGTCCATGCCGGCGTGACTTTCCAGGAGAGGCCGATGCCGTAGTTCTCCGGAATATCGAACGATCCGCCATCGGCAAAGAGACCTTTGTATTTGTCGAACCGTCCGTGAATCTTCGAAGCCCACGTCACGCCGACCGTCAGCGTGGGCGTGATTTCGCCGGTATAGCCGAGATGCACGCCCACTCCCACTGTCGAATCGGCTCCGCGATCGGTGGCGTTGCCGGGGGCGACCGACATGCCCGTGAACGGTTGCAGCCCGCTTGCGGTAAAGCGCTGATAGGCGATGTTCAGGCCGATACCGAACGCATGTCGGTCCAGCAACTTGTAGGCAATCGTCGGGGAGAGGAACAACTGCTCGAGATCCACGCCGGCCGATCCCGTGGCACCGAAGGCACGATAGGGATTGCGCGCATAGCCCGTGTCGAGGCCGCCGTTCGCGTACAGTGCGAGACCTGCATAAGTGTTCGGCAGAACCTGATACGTCACGGCGAATTCGGGCAGCGCGAAAATCGAGCGATTGTTGCCTGCGTAGCTGCCGTCAGCGCCGAAGCCGTTGCCCGAAATTTCCGCGCCGCGCTTCGGCAGAAAGAGGCTGATGTCGCCATCGAACCGGTTGCCGACGAAGGCAATGCCTGCAGGGTTGGCCGCCGCGGACAGGGCATCCTGCGGCAACCCGATGCCTACGCCGGCCATGCCCTGCGACGCCACGCCATAGCCGTTGGAAAAATAGCCATTGGTCGCCCATGCCAGGCCCGGTATTACCGCGACAACAGCAAGGAGTGCGCGTGAGGTCCCTTGTAGCTTCATACGTTTCCCCGAATAATGTTTGACACCAACGGGGCAGAGTCTATTGACCAGGGTTCGCGCCTCAAACCAAGTTTTTCACATAAGCTTTAGATAGATTATCAACATATAAACTGTAATCGTTCAATGAGTTCTTCCGATTCCACCATCGACCTTCGCACCATGCAGGCTTCTGCGAAAAATGCCTGCGCCCTGCTGAAGGTTCTCGCCAACCCGGATCGTTTGCTGGTCATGTGCCGTTTGTCTCAGGACGAGTTGTCCGTCGGCGAGTTGGAGGATCAGCTAGGCATCCGCCAGCCCACCCTGTCCCAGCAGCTGGGCGTGCTTCGCGAAAATGGTCTGGTCACTGCGCGCCGCGAGGGCAAGAACATTTTCTACTCGGTGGCGAGTGCCGAGGCGCTTGCCGTGATGGATGTGCTTTATCAGCAGTTCTGTGTCGCTTCCTGATCCGGGCGCCATCGCGCGCCCGGCAGTCGCTCGCCTGGAAGAACAGTAGCGAGTGCGATTCGATGCTGCGGCGCGCCGGCGCATCGGGTGGCGCAGATGGATCGTCGAACGCCGTATCGGCGGTCAGGCGCGCGGGGTCAGTCAGCGCCGCGCGCGATAGACGCCGCTGCGTAATGGCGCACCCGGCATACCCCGCAGGCTCGGCAGCCCCTCAGGTGGCTCATACGCGCATGTTGCCGGCCACTCGCCATTCAGAACCGGGTAGTTGAATCCGGCTCCCTCTACGTCGGCGAAAGTTAGTCGCTCACGTGAAACACTTCGAGCGTGTAGCCCATGTTGAAGTAGCCGGCGAGCGCGTACGTCGCAATGCGTTCGAAGTGCTCGGCGTCATGGCCCTGCGGGGCGGACAGCCGCCGTGCTGCAAAAGGGCGTGCGCTTTCCCGCGCGACAACGGACGCGGCGTGGTCTCTCGAACGTCGCCGCACGCTGTGTAGCAGCCGCGATATCGCGTTGCGAGAGAGCAATGCGAGGCTCATCGACATGACGGCACCTCCTGGTCATCTGGCGTTCACGCATTCAATCTAGTCACCGTCGCACGGCCGCACAACCAAGCATTCTTTCGATGCTTTTTCGCCGCTCGCGATAGGAAAGCTCCCTCCGTGCGGATTCACGCGGGCCGCTCCTCCTGGCCCTTTAGCGCAAACCGTGCATTGCAAATCCCGCGCTGCCGGCAAACGTTCTGCCAATCGGTTATTGGAGCCGTTTGCACGCCGTTTCTATACTCGGCTTCCGGTCAGCACTCACCATCCGAGAGTGCCAGTCGAAGATGCAGCAAAGGTGCAGGGGCATCACCCTCCGTCACTCGTCCAGAAAGGAACAGCAAATGAGTCTACGTCCGTTACATGATCGCGTGATCGTGAAGCGTCTCGATCAGGAAAGCCGTACGGCATCGGGCATCGTCATTCCGGACAGCGCCGCCGAGAAGCCGGATCAGGGCGAAATCGTCGCAGTCGGTCCGGGCCGTCGCGGCGACGACGGCAGGCGTATCGAGCCGGACCTGAAGGTCGGCGAACGCGTCCTGTTCGGAAAATATGCGGGGCAGTCGGTGAAAGTCGACGGCAACGAACTGCTCGTGCTGCGCGAAGAAGACATCGTCGCAGTCGTTCAATCCTGAGGGAGAGTCAAACATGGCAGCCAAAGAAGTCGCCTTCAGCGACAACGCACGGTCCAAACTGGTTGAAGGCGTGAACCTGCTCGCCAATGCCGTGAAAGTCACACTCGGTCCGAAGGGCCGCAACGTGGTGCTCGAACGCAGTTTCGGCAGCCCCGTCGTGACCAAGGACGGCGTATCCGTCGCCAAGGAAATCGAGCTGGCCGACAAGCTGCAGAACATCGGCGCGCAGCTCGTCAAGGAAGTCGCCTCGAGAACGAGCGACGACGCCGGCGACGGCACGACCACCGCGACGGTGCTCGCACAGGCCATCGTGCGCGAGGGCCAGAAGTACGTCGCAGCCGGCCTCAATCCGCTGGATCTGAAACGCGGCATCGACAAAGCCGTGGTCGCGGCAGTCGAGGAACTGAAGAAGATCAGCAAGCCGACGACCACCAGCAAGGAAATCGCGCAGGTCGCAACCATTTCGGCCAATGGGGAAGAGTCGATCGGGCAGCGCATTGCGGAAGCCATCGACCGCGTCGGCAAGGAAGGCGTGATTACCGTGGAAGACGGCAAGTCGCTTGCCGACGAACTCGATGTGGTCGAAGGGCTGCAATTCGATCGCGGCTACCTCTCGCCCTACTTCATCAACAATCAGGACCGGCAGCTCGCCATCCTGGAAGAGCCCTTCGTGCTGCTGCACGACAAGAAGATTTCGAACATCCGCGACCTGCTGCCCGTACTCGAACAGGTCGCGAAGTCGGGCCGGCCCCTGCTGATCATTGCGGAAGACGTGGAAGGCGAAGCGCTCGCCACACTCGTCGTGAACAATATTCGCGGCATCCTGAAGACGGTGGCCGTGAAAGCGCCGGGCTTCGGCGACCGCCGCAAGGCGTTGCTCGAAGACATCGCAATTCTCACGGGCGGCCAAGTGATCGCGGAGGAAACCGGCCTGACGCTCGAAAAAGCGACGCTTGCCGAACTGGGCCAGGCCAAACGCATCGAGGTCGGCAAGGAGAACACCACCGTGATCGACGGCGGCGGGGAGAAGTCCAACATCGAGGCGCGGGTCAAGCAGATTCGCGTGCAGATCGCGGAAGCAACGTCCGACTATGACCGCGAGAAGCTCCAAGAGCGCGTGGCGAAGCTTGCGGGCGGCGTAGCGGTCATCAAGGTGGGCGGTGCGACCGAAATCGAAGTCAAGGAGAAGAAGGACCGCGTCGACGATGCACTGCACGCCACGCGCGCCGCTGTGGAAGAAGGCATCGTGCCGGGCGGAGGCGTCGCGTTGATTCGCGTGAAGCAGGCCATTGCCGGCCTGCAAGGTGCGAACGCGGACCAGAACGCGGGCATCAACATCGTGCGCCGCGCCTTGGAAGAGCCGCTGCGCCAGATCGTCGCGAACGCCGGCGAAGAAGCCAGCGTGATTGTCGCGAAGGTGGCGGAGGGCTCGGGCAACTTCGGCTACAACGCGGCCTCCGGCGAATACGGCGATCTGGTGGAAACCGGCGTGGTCGATCCCACGAAGGTGACGCGCACGGCGCTGCTCAACGCGGCCTCCGTGGCGAGTCTGCTGCTGACGACGGATGCGACGGTATATGAAGCGCCCAAGGACGCGGCGCCCTCCGCATTGCCTGCTGGCGCAGGCGCGGGCGGTCCGGGCTTCGAGTTCTAATCCCCTCAACGGGAAAATGCCGGCGCCCGCAGGCGCCGGCCAACCGTCATCGTCGTGGCGCTCGTGCCGGTTCAGGGCAACAGCTCGAGCCGGTTTCAAGCCGGTTGTGCGAACAACTCAGCCAACCGATCGAGCAACGCCGTTCGCAATCCACCGTCGCTTGCTGCCTGCCGGTTACGCGGACGCGGCAGATCGACCCGCAACTCGTGCACGATGCCGCCACCCGCGCCGTCTTGCCCGGACTGCATCACGAGCACGCGGTCCGAGAGCAGCAGGGCTTCGTCCACGTCGTGCGTCACCACCAGCGCGGCCATCCGATGCGACGACGTGACCTGCAATAACAGATCCTGCAAGCGCATTCGCGTAATGGCATCGACCGCGCTGAATGGCTCGTCGAGCAGCAGCACGCTCGGTCGTGAAAAGAGCCCACGCGCGATTGCCACGCGTTGCGCCATACCGCCCGATAGCTCCTTCGGCCAGCGCGCCTCGATCCCGGGCAGGCCAACCTCGGCGAGCAGTGCCGAGACGCGGTCGGCGGCTTCGTCGCGAGCACGCAGCGGAAAGCTGATGTTGTTCGCCACATCGAGCCACGGCAAAAGCCGCGGCTCCTGAAAGATCACACCAAGCGCCGGCGACGGACCATCGAGCGGCAGGCCTCCGAGCGCGACTACCCCATCGAAATCGCGATCGAGCCCGGCCACGATGCGCAACAGCGTGCTCTTGCCGCAGCCGCTCGGGCCGAGCAGGCTCACGATCTCGCCGGGGCGCACCGCAAGCTGCGTGTCGTTCAGCACCGCGCGGCCGCCGTAGCGCTTCAGCCGCACACGTACATGGAGCACGGAATCGCTCATCCTCGCCTCTCGCCGGTATCCGTATCGCGCCACACCAGCACGCGGGCTTCGAGCGCCTTCATCGCGCCGTCCGTCAGTTTGCCCATCAAGGCCAGCAGGATGATGGCGCCGAACACGATGTCGGGCCGTCCGGTTTCGCGCCCGTCGCTCAACAGATAGCCGAGGCCGCGCGTGGCGGCGATCAGTTCCGCGGCCACCACGAACATCCACGCGAGGCTCAGGCCCGTGCGCAGCCCCGTGAAGAGTTGCGGGAGCGCGGCCGGCAACAGGATGCGCGTCAGCATGCGTGCCGGACTCAGCCGATAAACCGCGCCGAGTTCTACGAGCTTGCGCTCCACATTGCGAATGCCCGCCACCACGGCGAGGTGGACCGGAAAGAAAGCGCCGATCGCGACGAGCGCGACCTTCGGTGCTTCGTCGATGCCCATCCAGAGCAGCAACACCGGCACCCACGCCAGCGACGGAATCGCGCGCAGCGCCTGGAACGACGGATCAAAGAGCGCCTCGAGCCTGCTGCTCAGCCCCATCGCCGCGCCAATCAGCACAGCGAGCGCCGCACCCAGGCCGAAGCCCGCCAGCACGCGCAGCGTACTGGCGACGACGTGGCGCAGAAGCCGTTCGCCTCCCATGTGCATCATCGTGCCCGCGATCGCCGAAGGCGCGGGCACCAGGTTGGCGGGCAATACCTGCGCACGAACCAGCAGTTCGATCGCGCCGAGAAACACCACGGGCAACGCAAGGCCGGCCCAATGCCAGCGTCGCAGGCGTTGTTCCGCGGTCTCGCCGTGCCCGGCTTCCGCTACGTCACGGCGCGCCGTCACGGCATGCGAAACGGCGGCCGCCTGCGTGGCGCCCCGCTCGTGTGCTTCGTGCGCGGGCACGGCGCCGGATGCGCTGCTGTTGCGCAGCGTGAGCGCGTCGTCGATAGCCATCGGATGGTCCTTCAGGGTGTTCCTTTAAGGTGACCCTTCAATGTGCGCCCGTCGACGCGATGACTGTCTGGGCCGGCCGAACGTCGATCAGCGCATCGATGACCTGCTCCACCTTCGTGCCGGGCTTCACCAGTTGCTCCTGCGTGAGGATGGGCGCGGCGGCCTTGAGCGCGGCGATCTGCTTCGGCCCCGGCTGCGGCTGGCTGAAATCGTTGCGGCTCAGTTGTAGCTTCGCCACCGCGAGCGACACTTTCGACTCGTTCGCGATGATCTGTGCGGTCTCGTCCGGATGCGCGGCGATCCACAGCCGGGCTCTCTCGTAGACTTTCAGCACGCGCGCGAGTGTGCCGGGGTACTGCCTGATGAAGTCTTCGCGCGCATTCAGGAAGCCCCACGTGTTGAAGTCCACGTTCCGGTACAAGAGGCGCGCGCCGTTGTCCACTTCCGCCGCGGCCATGTGGGGATCGAGCCCGGCCCACGCGTCCACCTGCCCGTTGACGAGCGCCGTGCGGCCATCGGGATGCTGGAGATTGACGATCTCGACGTCGTCCGCGGACAAGCCCGCCGTGTGCAATGCGCGCAGCGTGAACAGATACGGGTCGGTGCCCTTCGTCGCGGCGATCTTCTTGCCCTTGAGCTGCGCGAGCGACTGGATGTTCGAATCCTTGCGCACGACCAGCGCCGTCCACTCGGGGCGCGAGAAGATGTAGACGGTGCGGATGGGGTTGCCGTTCGCCTTGGCGAGCACCGCGGCAAGCCCCGCGCTGGAGCCGATCTGGATCGCTCCGCTGTTCAGGTATTCCAGCGCGCGGTTGCTGCCGAGACTCAGCACCCACGTGATCTTCGTGTGGTCCGGCGCAAACGCTTCCTCGAGCCAGCCGTAGTGGCGAATCACGAGGCTTTCGGGCGAGTAGTACGCGTAGTCGAGCTTCAGCTCCGTGGGTATGGCCTCGGCGGCGTGAGCCGCACGCGGCGGGAGCGCCGCGGTCAGCATCGTGAAGGCGACGGCCACAAAGGCGGCGACGGCCGCCCGCACGCGCGCGAAGCCGACGCGGCTCGATTGCTTCATGGTATTTCCCCGGTTCGGTCATATGGAGTGGGCGTGTGCCGCAGCGAAAGGAACGGCAGTGCATACGGCCGGATTCACGCAGTCAGACAGCCGATGCTAACGGCCGCATGCGCGTCGGTGAACCGATGTTTAGAGCAAAGCAAATGACGGTGCGCGAATTGCGGCTCTGCGCGTCGCACCGTGCGCTGTTGTTTGCGCCGCGTCGCGACTCGCTATCACGCGGGAGCATGAGCATCGAGCGATCGGATCGTTGGCCGGATGACGACCGGCGCATCCGGCTCATTTTCGTCCTGCACGGCATATCGCCCGAGGGGGAACGGGCGACGTTTATGAACGTCCTTGCAGGGGAAGAAGCGGCCCCGACCATCGAGCATGGATGGCCGTCATCGCATCGATGACGACCCGCTGCCCAACACGTCAGGAGCCGCTCCCTTCAGGCGCTTCGCGCAGACAGATGCCGGATGACCGACACCATCGCGTCCACTTCGTCGCAGGTGTTGTAGAACGCGAGCGACGGACGCACGGTTGCTTCGAGCCCGAAACGTCGCAGAATCGGTTGAGCGCAATGATGGCCCGAGCGCACCGCGATGCCCTCCTGGTTCAACGCACGCCCTACCTCTTCCGTCTCGTAACCCTTCAGCACGAACGACAGCACACTTGCCTTGTGCCGCGCCGTACCGACGAGCCGCACGCCCGGCACCGGACCGAGCCGGCTCGCCGCGTACTCGAGCAGATCGTGTTCGTAGCGACCGATATTCTCGATACCGATCCGCTCGACGTACTCCAGTGCCGCGCCGAGTCCGACGGCATCCGCGATGTTGCCCGTGCCGGCCTCGAAACGGTTGGGTGGCGGCTGGAACACCGTGCGCTCGAACGTCACGTCCGCGATCATGTTGCCGCCGCCCTGCCACGGCGGCATGTCGTCGAGAATGGCGCGCTTGCCGTACACCACGCCGATGCCGGTCGGCCCGAAAATCTTGTGGCCGGAGAACACGAAAAAGTCCGCGTCCAGCGCCTGCACGTCCACCCGCATGTGCGACACCGACTGCGCGCCGTCCACGAGCACCTTCGCACCCGCACGGTGGGCCAGCTCGATGATCTCCTGCACCGGCACCACGGTGCCGAGCGCATTGGACACCTGTGTGACGGACACGATCTTCGTGCGGCTGGAAAGCAGCTTGCGGTACTCGTCGAGCAGCACCTGGCCCGAATCGTCCACCGGAATCACGCGCAGCTTCGCGCCCGTTTGCGCGGCGAGTTGCTGCCACGGCACGATGTTCGCGTGATGCTCCAGATGCGACACGACGATCTCGTCGCCTTCGCCCACATTGCACGCGCCCCAGGTCTTCGCGATCAGGTTGATGGCCTCGGTCGTGCCGCGCACGAACACGATTTCGTCCGGTGACGCCGCGCCGATGAAACGCCGCGCGATGGCCCGCGCGTTCTCGTAGGCATCCGTCGCACGGCCCGCCAGCGCATGCGCGGCGCGATGGATGTTCGAGTTCTCGTGCGCGTAGAAATACGCGAGGCGGTCGATCACGGCCTGCGGCTTTTGCGTCGTCGCCGCATTGTCGAACCAGACGAGCTGCTTGCCGTTCACGCGCTCCTGCAGAATCGGGAAGTCGCGGCGAATCGCGTTGATGTCGAACGGCGGATGCGCGGCCGGCACGGCTGGGCCTGCGCCGCGCGGATCAAGCGCGGCACGCTCGCCGTCGAGAAAGTACGGTACGCCGTGAGCTGCGTGACGATGCGGCTCGACGCCCGGTGCGAAGCGATGAATGGATAGCAGCGAACGCAGATCGTCTTCGTGAGGCAGCCCGAACGACTGCGGCGTCACGCCCGCCGCCGACGGCACGACGATATCCTGCGCGGGACGCTGCCAGCCATGTTCCGGCGCGCCGATGAAGTAGTACGGTGCGCTCCCCGCGGACGATGAAGACGCCGCAACCCCTGCCTCGTGAGAGGCAACGGCCGGCGCCGGCGCCTGCACCGGCGGCACGCCGAGCGCGGCACTGCCGATACGCGGTTCGAGGGCGGGCGCAATCGTCGCCACGTTGTCGGGCACCCCGGTCTGCGCGACCGCATGCGGTGCCAACGCGGGTGCACGGTTGCCGAGCGTGAGCTCGTGCGTGGGCGCGGCGGGCAACAAATTTCCGCCCGGCACGCGCCCTGCCGGCAGCGACGCGCCGGGCACACCCGTGCCCGCTCCGCCAGGCCCCGCGAGCGGCGAGCCGGCGGGCGCCGGGTTCGTGAGCGTGGAGACCACCGGCACCGCAGCGGGCCACGCGGACGGCAGCCCGCCTACGGCCGACGGCGACTCCGGCGACGCCACACTGCCGGGCAACGTCGAGAAAAACGCGTTGGCGAGGCGTGCGAGCGTGTCCGCATCGGGCAGTCCGGCCGGCACCGTGGCGGGCGGGATATCGGGCGCTGCGTCGCCTGGCCGCAGGTTACCGGTAGGTGTCAGCGTAGTCATGGTACTTGCCGATCTCCACGTCATCGAGCACCGCCAGTGCATCAGGCGAATGAACTGCGAGCGAGCAATACAGCGAGATCAGATACGACGCGATCGCCTGATTGTTGATGCCCATGAAGCGCACCGACAGCCCCGGACCTTGCTCTCCCGCCACACCCGGCTGGTACAGACCGACCACGCCCTGGCGCTTGTCACCCACCCGCAGCAGCAGGATCTTCGTCTTGCCGTCGGCGACAGGGACCTTGTCGGACGGAATCAGCGGAATGCCGCGCCACGTGATGAACTGCGAGCCGAACAGATTGACGGTGGGCGGCGGCACGCCGCGGCGCGTGCATTCGCGGCCGAATGCGGCGATGGCGAGCGGATGCGTGAGAAAGAACGCCGGCTCTTTCCAGACTTTCGTCAGCAGTTCGTCCAGATCGTCGGGCGTCGGCGCGCCGGTCAGCGGGAAAACGCGCTGCTCTTCGTCCACGTTCGCGAGCAGGCCGTAGTCCGGATTGTTGATGAGCTGACTTTCCTGCAATTCCTTGATCGTCTCGATCGTGAGGCGCAGCTGTTCCTTGATCTGGTCGTGCGGGCTGCTGTAGAGGTCCGACACGCGCGTATGCACGTCGAGCACCGTGCTCACCGCATTGAGGAAGTATTCACGCGGGTTTTCTTCGTACGGGACGAAGGTGGTGGGAAGCGTCCCTTCGTCTTCGCGTGCCGTGCAGGTGGCGCGCACGGCTTCGGGGTTCTTCACCTGGTTCAGGCGATAGATACCGGCCTCCACTGGCACCCATTGCAGCAGATGGGTCAGCCAGCGCGGCGTGATGGTCGAAAGTTGCGGGACGGTCTTGGTGGCATTGGCGAGTTGCCGTGCTGCGTTATCGCCGAGCGCGGTCGGGCCGCTCACGATCGTCGACATTCGGAGGCTCCTGGTCGATAGAAGAAATACGGGAATGCTTATTGCGATGGGGAATTATCGGGAGCCTGAAAATGGCGCTCAACATGCTATAGCCATCACCGGCCGGTCGACCGGCAAGGTGCGACGCCGCCGGCCGGCCATGGCCGATGAAAATCAGAAGGTTGGCGCAGGTGTGGCCGGACCGCGATCCGGCGCGAGCACGCTCGCTGAAGCGGTGGGCGGCACGCCCAGCAACGTCGAGATGGGCACGCCGAACGCGCGAGCCAGCTTCTCGACTGTCACGATCGACGCGATGGCCGTACCGCGCTCGATTTCGCCGACATACGAGCGATTCAGGCCGGCGTGCTCCGCGAGCTGCTCCTGCGACCACGCATGCGCTTCCCGCTGCGCGCGCACGGCCGCGCCGAAATTGCGAACGAGTGCGGTCATACGTGCACTCCCGCCGTCAGGCCGACCACTACCGCGCCAGCCGGCCGGGCCGCTTCACTGCGCAGGCTGGCCTGCGTCACGTGGCTGCCGGGCGCGACGTCCTGCGTGATCCACACGTTGCCGCCGATCGTCGCGCCGCGTCCTATCGTCACGCGGCCCAGTATCGTCGCACCGGCATAGATGACGACGTCGTCCTCGACAATGGGGTGACGTGCAAGCCCCTTTTCGAGATGGCCGTCTGCATCGACCGGAAACCGCTTGGCGCCGAGCGTCACCGCCTGGTAGAGACGCACACGCTGGCCGATCACGGACGTTTCGCCGATCACGACGCCGGTGCCGTGGTCGATGAAAAAGCCTGCGCCGATCTGCGCGCCTGGATGAATGTCGATACCCGTCTGCGCGTGCGCGAGCTCGGCCACGATGCGCGCGAGCAACGGCAGCCCGAGCCGATACAGCTCGTGTGCCAGCCGGTGATGAATCATCGCGAGCACGCCGGGATAGCAGAGCAGCACTTCGTCTACGCTGCCTGCCGCCGGATCGCCGTGATAGGCGGCGATCACATCGGCATCCAGCCGCGCGCGAATCTCGGGCAAACGCTGCGCAAATGCGCGTACGGCGTGCACGGCGCGCGCCTCCACGGCTTCGCTGTCTTTGGCTTCGCGCCGCGCGATGTACTGCAATTCGAGCCTGGCTTGCGCGAGCAGCCCATGCAATGCGGCGTCGAGCGCATGTGCGACGTAGAAGTTCTCGCTGTCCTGACGCAGGCTGGGCGGCCCGAGCCGCATCGGAAACAGCACGCCCTTGAGCGCGTCGACGACTTCCGACAACGCATCCCGCGAAGGCAGGTCTCGCCCGCCGGGCTCCAGCGCGCGCTTCTGCTCGTCGCGCCACCGTTGCCGGACCGTGTACAGCGAGCCCACGATTTCATCGATTTCGAATACGGCCACAGGCTTTACTCCTTGTCATTCATCGCCGGCACGTGACCGAGCATGGTTCGACCGAAGCGCATCGCACCGCCATCCCCATAATGCGCCCGAGCAATCCACCGCAGTCGTGCGGCTAGTCCTGCACCCACGGCAGCCCATGGAAACGCCAGCCGTTCTGGCCGCCGCGGTGCTGCGCGTCGTCGAGCGCACCCTCGAAGCCTTCGAGCACGTTGAACACGTGTGCGAAACCGGCCTTGGCTGCCGCGTCCGCCGCGAGCGCCGACCGGTTGCCGCTGCGGCACAGCAGCAGCACGACGACATCTTTGCCTGTTTTCGCTTCGAGCTCGCGCACGAAACGGGGATTGCGCGTCAAGCTCGTCCCCGTAGCCCACGCCACATGCACGCTGTCCGGCACATAGCCAACGAACTTGCGCTCTTCGGCGGTGCGGACATCCACCAGCACCGCGTTGCCTGCCGAGACCAGCGCCCATGCATCGCGCGGCGCGACGCCGCCCGCGTAGGCCAGCCCTTCCTTCGCCGCCTGTTCGCGTGCCGTCTCGAGTGCTGCGTGGACCGGTCGTTCTTCGAGTACTGCTGCCATTACGCCTCCCGGGTTCGTTACATGGCCGTTTCACGGCAAGCCGTCTATAGCCATCAGGAAACGATGATGCGCGAGCGTCCGCGAACGGCGAACCAATAAATTTTCATTTCCAAAGAAGCACGCGAGCGGGCTGTACACCGACGAATGACGCGTGTCCCCGCGCACGGCGCTGGCGCACGGCCGCCAAAGACAGGGGTTTGCGAAAGGACGGACCGGCGCGGCGTCGGTCCGCCAGCCCTTGGACCGCGGTTTCCGATGCGCCAAGAGAAGGATGCCTTCGCGGCGA
This sequence comes from Burkholderia sp. WP42, assembly GCF_000745665.1. NCBI lineage: Bacteria > Pseudomonadati > Pseudomonadota > Betaproteobacteria > Burkholderiales > Burkholderiaceae > Burkholderia > Burkholderia sp. WP42. The sequence continues at coordinate 14,667 of NZ_JQJT01000009.1, forward strand.
TCTTGCGTGCGCAGAGATTGCCCGCATAGCGGGCCGACGCGCGGCCCTCAAGCCGCTGCATCGTCCAACGCGGCGCAACCTCGATTGCCGTGACCACATTGACGTCGCTGGCCTTCGCGCCAAAACGCAGGTCTGGTTCCTTCTCGTCTACTACGCGCGATTCGGGTTCGTCAGGCCAAGACACGCCAAGATCCGCGCGATCACGCTCCACTTCCGCTCGCACCGTTCGATACCCGTGCGCCGGTTCAATCAGCGCACGATGGATTCGCGCTCGGACTCGGCGATCGCCCCGAAAACGTCAGGTTGATAGGCTGGCCGGCAGCGCGGATCGATCACGCTGCGGCCGAAGAAATGGATTCGGACAGGCGAACCCGTCAGTGTTTCCCTCCGGCGCCTTGCGGCGTGGCGCGGATATCGAACGCTCCGCCCGTGAGCGTCCGGTCGCGCAACGTGACCGGCGTCTTGCCGGGCAGCAACGGGAACACCAGCTCCGCAAATCGAATCGCTTCTTCGAGGTGCGGATAGCCGGACAACACGAAGCTATCGACGCCGAGCTCCACATACTCGTTGAGTCGCGCGGCCACCTCTTCGGCGCTGCCGACGAGCGCCGTGCCCGCACCGCCGCGCACGAGGCCGACACCGGCCCACAGATTGGGGCCGACCACCAGCGTGTCGCGGCTGCCGCCGTGCAACGCCGCCATGCGCTTCTGGCCCACGGAATCCATGCTCGCGTAATTGCGCTGTGCCGCCGCGATATCGTCGTCCGTCAGGTGGCTGATCAATCGATCCGCGTCCGCCCACGCTTCCTCGCTCGTTTCGCGCACGATCACATGCAGCCGCACGCCGAACCGAATCTTGCGGCCATACCGCTCGGCTCGCCGCCGCACGTCGGCGATCTTCTCGGCCACGGCGGCCGGCGGTTCGCCCCAGGTCAAATAGGCATCGACATGCTTCGCAGCCAACTCGTGCGCCGCCGGCGACGACCCGCCGAAATACAGCGGCGGATAAGGCTTGCTGGCGGGCGGAAAGAAATTCTGTGCACCCTGCACCTTAAGGTGCTTGCCGTCGAAATCGACCTTCTCGCCCGACAGCAGGCCGCGCCAGATCGTCAGAAATTCGTCGCCGGCCTCGTAGCGCTCGTCGTGACCGTAAAACACGCCGTCTGCAGCGAGTTCGGTCGCATCGCCGCCCGGCACGACATTGAGCAGCAACCGCCCCTCGCCGAGCGCCTGGTCGAGCGTCGCCGCCTGGCGCGCGGAAGCCGTCGGATTGCCGAGCGACGTGCGCAGCGCCACCAGCAGCTTGATACGCTGCGTGACCGGAATCAGGCTGGCCGCCGTCACCCACGGATCGAGACAGGAAGCGCCCGTCGGAATCAGCAGCCCGTCGTAGCCGAGCTGGTCGGCCGTCACCGCGATCTGGCGCATGTATGCATTCGTTGCCTGACGGCCGAAATCCGATTTGCCGAGATAACGCGTATCGCCCGAAGTGGGCAGGAACCAGAAAATATCGAGACTCATGATGTATTCGTTAAATGATCATCCACCGCACCCGTGACATCCTGCGATGCCGGGGTCCTGCAAAATCAGCCCCACGGCTGCCGAAACACGGTCATACGCCGGTCGTCGCCGCCGCCCGTTGCGCACGCCTCGCCGCGTAATCCACCGGCGCACCGCCGAGGTAGGCATCTCGCAACGCATCCAGCTCCCGCAGTTGCGCCGACGTGCCATGCGCGACGACCCGTCCGCTTTCGAGCACGTAGCCGCAACTGGCGAAGCGCAGCGCAATCGAAGCATTCTGCTCGGCGAGCAGGAAACTCACGCCCTCGTCACGATTGAGCGCCGCGACGATCTCGAAGATGTCCTCGACGACATGCGGCGCCAGCCCCATCGACGGCTCGTCCAGCAGCACGAGCGACGGATGCGCCATCAGCGCGCGACCGATCGCCACCATCTGCTGCTCGCCGCCCGACGCATAGCCGGCCAACGCGCCGCGCTTCTGCTTCAAGCGCGGAAAAATCGTGTAGATCCGTTCGAGATCGGCGTCGATCTCGGCCCGCTTCGGCCGTCGCGCGAACGATCCGATCCGCAGGTTCTCCTCGATCGACAGGTGCCCGAAGCAGCGACGCCCTTCGAGCACCTGCACGAGACCGCGCTCGACCAGCGTCCAGGGCTCGAGACGCGTGACGTCCTCGCCGCGATAGACGACACGCCCGCCCGTCAATTCGCCGCGCTCGGCGCGCACCAGGCTCGAAAGCGCCTTCAGCATGGTGGTTTTGCCCGCCCCGTTGCCGCCGAGCAGCGCAACGATCGCGCGCTCGGGCACCGTCAGCGACACCCCGCGCAACGCGGGAATGATCCCGCCGTAGGTCACGGAGATCTCGTCGGCCTGCAGGATCGGTTCGCTCATGCTCAAGGCTCCTTGCTGCAATCGCGCGGCGTGATGTTCTTTTCCTTCGCATAGGCGAGCGCCGATTTCTCGATGATCGGGCGCAGCAGCGCTCGATCGGCCTGCACCCAGTCGCTGATCACGTTCCACTTGCTGCCGTTCCATTGCTGGAAGCGCACCGCGCCGCCGCCTTCGTGGTCCGAGCACGACAGCTTGAGCGGCTGCACGAGACCGAGCGCGCCGAGCTGCCGAAGCCGCGCATCGTCGAGGTTCAGGTGCTCGAAGCCCCAGCGTACCTGTTCGCCCGTGAGCGGCTTGTTGCCGTACTTGCGTTGCGCGACGCGCACCGCCTCGACGTTCAGGATGCCGTTCACCACGCCGAGGTTGTAGTAGACGGTGCCGAAGCGCGCAGGGTCCTTGAGGTTGCCGTTACCGGTTTTGATCACGTACTGGTTGATCGCCTGCAGGACCGGATAATCGGTGCCCGACGGGTGCGTCGTGATCGAGACGAAGCCCTTGGCCGCATCGCCGGCCGGGCGCACGTCTTCTTCCGAATTGCTCCAGATGTTGCCGATGATGTGGTCGGCCGGATACCCGACCTTCTGCGCGCTCTTGAGTGCCACCGGGTTCATGACGCCCCAGCCGCGCAGGATCACCCAGTCGGGCTTGATCTGGTGGATCTTCAGCCACTGCGAGCCCTGCTCGTTGCCCGGGTGCGGCACCTCGATCTGGATCGCGTCGAAGCCGTATTTCTTCGCCAGCAGGTCGACCACGGGAATCGTCTCGCGGCCATATGGCGAGCCGTGATAAAGCACGACGATCTTCTTGCCCTTCAGGTTGCCCAGCCCGCCCGAGCGCTGCCCGATGTAGTTGACGATCGCCGAGACTTCGCTGTACGGATTCAGCTGCAGAGGAAACACGTAGGGAAACACGGCCCCGTCGGTCGAATCGGTGCGCCCGTGGTTGATCGTGATGAGCGGAATCCTGTCGGCCGTGGAACGGTCGAGCGTCGCATACGCGATACCGACCGACAGCGGATTGGTGGCAGCTGCCGGTGCGCCGTCCGGGCCGCCGTTCTTCAGGCGTTCGTAGCACTCGACGCCTTTCTCCACGACGTATTCGGTCTCGCACTCCTTCCATACCAGCTTGACACCATTGACGCCGCCGTCGCGCGCGTTGATCAGTTGCATGTAATCGATGAAGCCGCCGAAAAAGCCGCTGCCGCCGGCCGCATACGGGCCGACACGGTAGCTTTGCAGCGGGAAATATTCCTCGGCAGCCGCGTGTGCCTGCGGCAGCGCCGCCGAGCACAGCGCGAGCGCAGCGATGAATGTGCCAGCCCGTTTTTTCCATGCCGAACGGCCAAGGTGCCTGCGAACATTTCCCATATGATCGATATTCCTTATTTATATGATGATAAAAAACGTCATTCCCGGTCGATACGGATTCATTTCGCGTGTCTGAACCGCTGTCGCGCCACCTGGACGAGGCGTGCCAATCCGTCCGGCTCCTTGATCAGAAACACGATCACGAGGCTGCCGAACACGATCTTCTGCAGGTTCTGCAACTGGTCGCTGCCGATTCCGATGCGGGCGAGTTCGCTGCCCGCGTTCGACAGCAGGATCGGCAGCAGCACGACGAAGGCGGCGCCGAGAAAATTCCCGCCGATGCTGCCCATGCCGCCGATGATGATGATGAACAGGATCTGGAACGACAGGTTGAGGCTGAAGCCGTCCGGTTCGATCGTGCCGAGATACGCAAAGGCCCACAGCGCGCCGGCGATGCCCAGCACGAAAGAACTGAGCGCAAATGCGAGCAGCTTGGTACGCCCGATCGGGATGCCGATCACGCGCGCCGCCGTATCCATGTCGCGCACCGCCATCCAGCGCCGCCCCAGTTCGCTTCGCACGAGGCTCGCCCCCAGTGCGAACAGCACGGTGGCCACGCCAAGCACCAGCAAATAGCGCGATGCCGGATTGTCGATGTGCCAGCGGCCGATCGCGAGCTGCGGCGCGCTCAGCACACCGGACATGTCGTCGTGCGAGAACCAGCTCACGCGGGTAAACAGCCAGACCACGAAAAATTGCGCGGCCAGCGTCGACACGATCAGATAGAAACCCTTGATGCGCAGGCTCGGCAACCCGAACAGCACACCGACCGCTGCGCTCGCGACCCCGCCGAGCAGCAGCGCCGCCGGCAACGGCAGCGCCGGCACGCGCACGAGCAGGTTATAGCTCGCGTATGCACCGATCGACATGAATGCCGCCGAGCCGAGCGAAAGCTGCCCCGCATAGCCGGTCAGAAAGTTCAGGCCGAGTCCCGCGATCGACAGGATCAGAAACGGCACGAGAATCGCATTGAGCCAGTAATCGTTGGCCCACAGCGGCACGCCGACGAATGCGGCCACCGCCAGCATGCCCGGCCCGACCCACTGGCGCCAGGCCAGGCGACGCGACGCGGGAATCGAAGCGGTATTGGTCAAATCCATGTGAATTCCCCTGGGTCCGTTCCTAGACACGCTCGACGGCCGGCTCGCCGAACAGGCCGTACGGCCGCGCCAGCAGGAACAGCATCGCCAGCAGATACGGGAACCAGTTCTCGATGCCGTCGCCGATCACCCCGCCCGCGTAAACTTCCGCCAGCTTCTCGGCGGCGCCGACCAGCAGCCCGCCCGCGATAGCGCCGCCAATCGACGAAAAGCCGCCGATGATCAGCACCGGCAGGGCCTTGAGCACGACCAGGGAAAGCGAGAACTGCACGCCGAGCCGCGCGCCCCACAGCAGGCCGGCGACCAGACTCGTGAATCCGGCAAGCGCCCACACCACCGCCCATACACGCGGCAGACGGACGCCGACTGCCAGTGCGGCAAGCGGATCGTCGGCCACCGCGCGTAGCGACAGGCCGAGCCGCGACCATTTCGCGAACAGCGACAGTCCGAGCACCAGCACGCCGGCCGCCGCCGCCGCGAACAGGTCGAACTGGCTGACCATCACACCGGCCAGATGCAGAGGCCGATCGTCGATGCCGAGATCGAGACCGTGGACCTGCGCGCCCCAGAACAATTGCGCCGCACCCTCGAGTATCAGGCTCAGGCCCAACGTCGCCATGAACAGCACGATCGGCGGCCGGTTCACGAGCGGGCGCAGCACCAGCCGCCCCGTCAGGATCGCGATCACGACCAGCGCGACGAGCGTGGCGGCAAACGCGAGCCATCCGTTCCAGCCGCGCTCGACGAGACTCACATAGGTCAGCGCGCCGAACAGCACGAGCGCGCCCTGCGCAAAGTTGAAAACGCCGGATGCCTTGTAGATCAGCACGAAACCGATCGCGACCAGCGAATACATCACGCCCGCCAGCAACCCGCCGACCAGCACCTCGATAAAAAACGCCATCACGTTCCCCGTTGTCCGTTTCCGTCAGTGATGCGTGCCCATGTAGGCAGCCAGCACGTCCGGGTGCGCCCGCACCTCATCAGGTCTGCCGTCGGCGATCTTCCTGCCGTAGTCGAGCACCACCACGTGATCGGACACGCCCATCACAACGCCGATGTCGTGCTCGATCAGCACCACGGTCACGCCAAAGTGCGCGTTGGCGTCGAGCACGTATTCGGCCATCGCATGCTTTTCGTCGGCATTCATCCCGGCCATCGGTTCGTCGAGCAGCAACAGCCGCGGCTCGGCCGCGAGCGCGCGCGCCAGTTCGACGCGCTTTTGCAGCCCGTACGGCAGCGAGCCGACCACGGCGTCGCGATACGCCTGCAAGTCGAGTTTCTCGATCACACGCTCCGCATACCGGCGCTGCGCGGCTTCGTCGCGGCGGGCGCGGCCGACATGCAGCGTCTGTTCCAGCCAGGTGCTGCGCCGATGCAGGTTGCGGCCCGTCAGCACGTTGTCGAATACGCTCATGCGGCGAAACAACGCGAGGTTCTGGAACGTGCGCGCGATGCCGCGATGCGCGGCGCGATACGGGTCCATGTGCCGGTACGTGTGTCCGTCGAAGCGGACCGCGCCCTGCTGCGGGCGATACACGCCGTTGATCACGTTGAGCAGCGAGCTCTTGCCCGCGCCGTTGGGTCCGATCAGCGCGCAGATTTCGCCCGCCGCCACCTCGAAGCTGACGTCGGTGACGGCCTTCACGCCCTTGAACAACAGCGAGATGCGCTCGAGCGCGAGCAGCGGCGGTGCGGTCTGCGTCATGTGTCAGGCACCCGTTCAGGCCGCGACCGGCTGCAGCCGGCTTTCGAGTTCGCGCACCAGCGGCAGCACCTTCTTGCCGAAGTACTCGACCTCTTCGATGAAGTGCAGGAAACCCGTCAGCACCAGATCGACGCCGATCGCCTTCAGCGCGACGATCCGCTCCGCGATCTGCTGCGGCGTGCCGATCAGGTTCGTGCGGAAGCCGTCGTTGTACTGCACGAGATCCTCGAACGTCGATTTCGCCCAGTTGCCTTCCCCTTCCGGCGACGCCTTGCCCGCCTGCTTCACCGCGTCGCCGAACGCATTGACCGCCTCGACGTGCGCATGCGCAATGATGTCGTCGAGCACGGCCCGCGCTTCTTCCTCGGTGTCGCGCGCGATCACGAACGCGTTCACGCCGATGCGCACACGATGGCCATTCGCAGCCGCCTTCGCGCGGATGTCGTCGATCTGCGCCTTCAGGTTCTCCGGCGTATTGCCGTTGGTGAAATACCAGTCCGACACGCTCGCGGCGTTGTCGCGGGCCGCGCGCGAACTGCCGCCCTGGAAGATCTCCGGGTGCGGCTTCTGCAGCGGCTTGGGGCTCAGCGTGTAGTCGTGGAAGCGATAGAAGTCGCCCTTGTATGTGAAGTTGTCCTGGGTCCAGATACCTTTCAGCACTTCGATGAACTCTTTCGAGCGCCGATAGCGTTCGTCGTGCTCGAGCCAAGGCTCGCCGATCGCAGTGAATTCACCCTTGAACCAGCCGCTCACCACGTTGATCGCGATGCGCCCGTTCGTGAGGTGATCGATCGTCGCCAGTTGCTTCGCGACCACGGCCGGATGCCACGGCCCCGGCAGAATCGCGGCAAGCACCTTCAACTTGGTCGTCGCGTGCAGCAGCGCGTGGCTGAACGACACCGACTCGTGCTGATACTCGGCGCCGTAACCGGCCGTGAAGCGGATCTGGCTCAATGCGTATTCGAAACCCGCGTCTTCGGCGGTCTTCGCGAGCTTCTGGTTGTATTCGAGGCTCCAGTCGGTACGCTGCTCGATCGTGCTGACGACAAGGCCGCCGCTCACATTCGGCACCCAGTAGGCGAACTTGACGGCTTCGTCGGAAGAAGTGGCATTGCTCATGGAAAGGTCCTGTTCAGAAGATGTTGAAACTCACGCGGCCGACGCGGCCACCGCAGGTTCGAGACGACTGGCTTCCTGCACGAGCGGTACGGCCCGCTCGACGGCAAGCCGGATGCGATCGAGCAGCTCCGGGCTCGTAATCGCGTAGTCGTGGAAATCCCGCTCGGATGCGAACACACCGAGCGGCAAGGTCCGCGCCTGGAAGAAACTGAACAGCGGGCGCAACTGATGGTCGATCACCAGCGCATGACGCTCGCTGCCGCCCGTCGCGGCCAGCAGCACGGGCACGTCGATCAGCGCCTCGTGATGCACGAGATCGAACAAATGCTTGAAAAGCCCCGTGTACGACGCCCGGTAGACCGGACTGCCAACGATCAGCACGTCGGCCTCCTCGATGGCGCGCAACTGAAGCGCCAGCTCGGCGGAAGCATCCGCTCGGGAAAGCACGCCGGACAGCACCGGCGCAATCTCTCCGAGTTCGATCAAATGCGGCTCGACCGGCAGCACCGCACGCAGGCCCGACAGCAACGCCTCCGTCAGTGCGAGCGTTCGCGAAGGCCGTGACGTGTTGCCCGAGACAACGACCACCTTGTAAATCTTCTTGCCCATCGTGCGTTCCTTTTCATGTGCTGCGTGACGCCAGCGTTGCAGCCAGCCGTGCAGGCCAAACATTTAGCGAATACCGTGCCAAACGGCCTCGTTCTCGTTCCACGACAGGAAAACCGGCCGCGATTCGCCGCATATTCACGACATGCGTGGTTCGCGAGACGATCCACGCGTCATTCCGGGCAGACTGGAAACCATATCGCCGGCGCAGATGACCGAGCGGCAGCAAAGCTGCTTCCTCACTGCTTCATGAGCAGCATCAGGAGTAAAAGGACGGCGTCGGAAAGCGCTCATTCAACGCCCAGTCCCCGAGCTCGCGAATCTTGTAGTCGATCGGATCGTGCAGGGTATGGACACGCAGATTCCGCCAGAAGCGGTCGAACCGCAGCGCCGCGGTGGTCGCCCGCGCGCCCGTTACCTCGAACATGCGCTGCGTGACATCGAGGCCGGCCTGCGCAGACGAGACCTTTGCCGCCGCAACGGCAATCGCGACCTCGCCGCGCTCGATCTCGGTGAGCGCGGCCTCACGCGTCCACGCCGCATCGAACGCGGCGGCGGCTCGCTCCACCAGTGCGCCCGCACCCTCGAGCGCAAGCCAGAACCGGCCGTAGTGCCCCTGTACGTAAAGATCTTCGGTCGGATGGCGCGCCGGGGATGCGATCCACGCGCGCGTGCTCTCCCGCGTAAAATCCCGCGCCGCACGTAACGCGCCCTCGCCGAGGCCGAGATAGATATGCGCCAGGATCAGTTGGGCCAACAACGGCCGCAAGCAGGCAAACGGCGAAGACAGCGGCCCCGGATCGGCGAGGATTTCATCGCGCGCCACCGCCACGCGTTCGAATATCACCGTGCCGCTATCGGTCTGGCGCTGCCCGATGTTGTCCCAGTCGTCGAGAATCACGATCCGCTCGCGGGCAGTCGGCACCACGCCGATCAGCAAACGTCCCTGCGCATCGAAAGCCGAGGCCAGCAGAAGATCGGAATCCGCCGCGCCGGAGCAGAAACTCTTTCGTCCAACGAAATTCCATCCGTCTGCACCGCCCGGTTCCGCACGCGTGCCCCGGTCGAGCGGATTAAGCGCATTTCCCCAGAACCAGCGTTGCGAGACGGTCTGCTCCAGCCATGGTTCCCACTGCTGTGGGCGCCCGAACAGGCGCACCGTCGCGAGATGCAGATGGTGAAAAGCGAATAGATGGGCGAGCGAGCTGTCCACCTGCGCGAACCGCCGTACGACGGCCAGGGTCTCGGACCAGCTCGCGCCATGACCGCCATACGCACGAGGCACGCTCAGCCCCAGCAGGCCGCTGTCGCGCAACATGCGACGCTCGCGCAATGGCGTCCCGCCGGCCCGGTCACGCGCAACGGCCGTACGCTCCAGTTCCTGCGCAACCGACTCCACCGCCGGCTGCCAGGACGCCAATGCAACTGTCTCAGCACCGATATGCTTCATTAGCAAGACGCCTTCCGATCGAGATTATTCGAGCTGGCGTTCATGCAGGTTCCATGCCACGGGCGAATGGGCTCGAAAGACGTCGAAACCGGAGCCGCCGCGCTTGTCTGGCAGCAGCGCGCCAGCAAACTGCTGCTCGATCCGCAATTCTTCAGCGCTTGCTGCCTAAAAGCCGGGCATCTGATTTGAATATGACAATTTGTTGCTTCCCACGCAGCACCGAGACAAACAGAATCGTTGGACTGGGACGCTCGGTTTCATCTCACTCATCCCCCTTTCACATGGCAACACTCTCGACCTATCCGCCTACGACCGGGCCGAACGGCGCGCACCCCGATCCGCTGGCTATCGCCGAACAACTCGCCACGCAATTCACGCGAACCGCCGCCGAACGAGATCGTGCCGGCGGCACGCCGAAGGCCGAACGCGATGCGTTACGTGCGAGCGGGCTGCTGCGGCTCAGCATTCCGACTGCGTATGGCGGCCTGGGCACGAACTGGCTCACCACGCTGGATATCGTGCGCACGCTGGCTCGCGCCGACAGCTCGATCGCCCACGTGTTTGGTTTTCATCATCTGCTGCTTGCGACCGCCCGTCTGTTCGGCGCGCCCGAGCAATGGGAGCCGTGGTTCCAGCAGACGGCCACCCACGACTGGTTCTGGGGGAATGCGCTCAACCCGCTCGACGAACGCACGATCAGTTCGCCGCGCAATGGCTGGCTGGAATTCAGTGGACAGAAAAGCTTCTGCTCCGGTGCGCTCGATTCGGAAATGCTGATCGCGTCCGCGCGCGCCGTCGACACGAATGCGTTGCTGGTGGCCGCCGTGCCGACGCAACGCAGCGGCATTTCCATCTCGGAAGACTGGAACAACATCGGCCAGCGCCAGACCGACAGCGGAACCGTCACGTTCGAACGGGTGCGCGTGGAGCATCGCGAGATTCTCGCCAATCCCGGGCCGCTCTCCACACCGTTCGCGTGCCTGCGCCCGTTGATCGCGCAACTCGTGCTCACGAACATCTATCTGGGCATCAGCGAAGCCGCCTTCAACGACGCGCAACACTACACGCTGCACGAGGCCCGGCCATGGCCCGCTACGCGCGTCGCACGAACCGCCGACGATCCTTACATCCTGAGCCAGTACGGCGAGTTCTGGGTCGGGCTCGAAGCCGTACGCGTCCTGGCCGACCGCGCGGCCGCCCGGCTCGACGACGCGTGGGCGCTCGGCGCGGCACTCGGCGAAGACCAACGTGGAGAAGTCGCGGTGGCCGTCGCGAGCGCAAAAGTCTCGTCGATCCGGACAGGACTCGACATCTGTACCCGGATGTTCGATGTTGCAGGAGCACGCGCGACCCACGGCGCACTGGGCCTCGACAGACACTGGCGCAACCTGCGAACCCACTCGCTGCACGATCCGTTGGCGTACAAGCTGCGCGAACTCGGCGAGTGGGCACTCAAACGGACCTACCCCCAACCGAGCTTCTACTCATGAACCGTCCGCTCCCTCCTGTCCAGCTGAGCGAACCGGCCGGGACCGCCGACACGGCGGTGCTGACCCTGCCGGACCGGCACGCGCTCACCACGTCGATCCGGGCGCGCGCGCAGGTCTTCGTCGATCCCCGCTCGCTCGCGTTGCTCAACCAGATACGCATGATCGCGCCCAGCGATGCAAGCGTGCTCATCGTCGGTGAAACCGGAACCGGAAAGGAACTGGTTGCGCGCCACGTTCACAATCTGAGCCACCGCAAGGACCGCCCGTTCATCGCGGTCAACTGCGGCGCGTTCTCGGAAACGCTGGTGGAAAGCGAACTGTTCGGCCACGAGAAAGGAGCGTTCACGGGCGCATTCTGCGCGAAGCCCGGATGGTTCGAGGCGGCCAACGGCGGCACCTTGTTCCTCGACGAAATCGGCGACCTGCCGTTGTCGATGCAGGTCAAACTGCTGCGGGTGCTGCAGGAGCGCGAAATCGTCCGGCTCGGGTCGCGCCACAGCATTCCGATCAACGTTCGAGTGGTCGCGGCGACCAACGTCCACCTCAACGATGCGGTCGCCGCAGGCCACTTCCGCGGCGATCTGTTCTATCGGCTCAACGTCGTGCAGCTCGCGATCCCCGCGCTACGCGAACGCCCTGGCGACGTCCTGCCGCTCGCACGCTATTTCATCGAGGACTATCGCAGCCGCCTCGGATACGGCCCCGCGGATATCGACGTGCGAGCCGAACAGAAACTGCTTGCGCACAACTGGCCCGGCAATATCCGCGAGCTGGAGAACGTGATCCACCACGCGCTCCTGGTCAGCCGCCATGATCTGCTGCAGGAATCCGATCTCCAGATCAGGTACGGCGACACGCCGTTCACGCCTCGCAGCGATCCGCTTCAACACCATGATGCCCAGGAAAATTTCGAGCAGGCGTTACGCGGCCTGTTCGACCAGGAACACTACAATCTGTTCGAGCATATCGAAGATACCGTGATGCGCATTGCCTTTGAATTCAGTCATCGAAATCAGATCCAGGCAGCGAAACTGCTCGGCATCAGCCGCAACGTACTGCGCGCGCGTCTGATCCGGGCAAAGGAAATCAATGCGCTGAAGTAGCACGCTCCGCACGGGCGCTGGTCAATGCCCGTTGCATGCTGGTAAATACCGGCCGGATAGACGCTCGATAGGCCATCGGTACGCTTGCTGAACGAATAATCCGCGCCCGCAGTAACCGAGTACCGGCGCAGCGAATCCGACCTGCCGTTCTGCGACGCCTTGCCGGACGTGAATCCGTCGTTGCCGACCAGCGCGAGCGCGGGCGTCAGCCCATACATGCCGTTGACCTCGACATTGTCGAAGCGTCAGCCGGCGTTCAAACGGCGGCATTACGTAAGGCACGATCGATATCCGATCGGCGTTGATCCGCATACGTACCGACAAGCAACCATGCCGGACACTTGCCCGGTATGCAGCAATCGTTCCTGATGCAACGGTCTGTCGCGTCCGGGAACGGCAGCGGGATGCATCCGAGCCGCTCCCTACGCCGGTTCAGGCGGCGGCCTGGGAAGCGCCCTGCGCGGCCGGTCCGCTGCCGATGGCCCAGACATACGGCGGCTCAGTGCCGTTGATCTCCCAGTCCCCGACGATGCGCGCCTTGAACACCAGTGGATTGTGCGAGGCCGCGGTGCGCGCATTGCGCCAGTGGCGATCGAGCCCCTTCGCGACGCTCGAGCCCGATGCGCCGAGCGCGTTGAACAGATCGGTCGTCGCGCGCAGCACGAGATCCGAGACCACGATCTGCGCACGTGCGGAGTCGAGTTCCGCGTCGACGTTCGCCCGGTGCTCGGCCTGCTCGTCACCTCCGAAGCGGGCCTCGTATGCGCGCTGCGCCGCCTCGCTCGCGCGCACCGCCGTCGCCTCGGCCGCGAATACGCGCGCCGCGACCTCGCCGACCACCTGCTGGATCTGCGGGTCCTGCGCGAACGACGGCGCATTGCCGTGGCTGAAGATGCGCTTGCGTGCGCCCACCTCTCGCGCGATGTCGCGTAGCGCGGCGTGTCCGGTACCCGCAAGCACCGCGAGCAGCACGAGCTGGTAGAACGCCGTCTGGTACTTGAAGCGCGTCGCGAAGTCGATGACGTTCTCCGCTTCGACGCGTGCCGCGTCGAAGCGGGTCGTGCCGCTACCGGTGGTGCGCTGGCCGAAGCCATCCCAGTCGTCGCTGCGTTGCACGCCGGGCTGGTTCGTTCGCACGGCCGCGATCACGTCCCGGCCGTCTTCGTCGCGCGCGAATACGTCGATCCAGTCCGCGAAGATGCTGCCCGTCGAATAGTATTTCTCCCCGTCGAGAATCCAGCCGTCGCCATCGCGCCGCACGCGTGTGATCACATCGCCTATTGCAACGCTGCCGACCTCGGTCCACGCGTTGCCGACGAGTTCACCCGCGACGAAGCGGCGGAACCATTCGTCGCGCGCAGCACCCGGTTCGGAATTGAGCCGATCCTCGACGAAAGCGAAGTGCCCGCGCAACGCCTGCGGCACGTTCGAGTCGGCGGCGGCCAGTTCGATGAGCAGCTGTACCAGTTGCGGCAACGACGCGCCCGCACCGCCTCGTTCGACGGGCACTCGCACGGCGCCGAACCCCGCCTTTCGGAGCCATTCGACCGGCTCATACGGCAGCATGCGAGAACGCTCGCGTTCGAGCGCACCATCTGCAATACGAGCGAAAATCGGGCGAAAGCGTTCTGCCAGGCGCTCATAATCCGTGCCTGTCGATAATTGCGAATCGAAAGACTGGACGGATTTAAGGTGATTTGATGCGGTCATATTGGCTCCAGCAGATCAGAAATGGCTGCAATGCCAGGACTAAAGCAGAAGCCGTGCCATCACGCACCATCACCGGAACCGCATTGAGATCACCCGAATTCGATTGCAGCGCTGCTGATTAATCAGCAAATATGCTGACATGCTGCTGTTTGGCGGGCAAAGGTCCGTATATATTTATCAGCCTGACGATATCGACTTATTGGCATGCTGCAAATGTCAAAGCAGCTATTACCACGCATACTCCGCCGGCGCGCCCACGCAGATCGAGCGGTAGTGGCTGCAGTTCGGCTCAAGCCTGGCGGCGACCGCCGTGAACCGCTGATCCACATCATGCTGCCGGCCATCGCCGGGCCGCTGCTCAACGGGGTCCGGCTCACGATCAGCATCTTGTGGGTCGTGCTGGTGCCGGCTGGTCTCCGCCAGCTTGCGCTTACTGGCACCTCGCAGTCGGACGGGAGTTCGGTCACGCCGCGGTCGTGCAGTGAGCTGAGGAGTTCGAGCTGCTGCAGGCTCGGCTCAGCCTCCCTGCCGGACAGCTCCAGTTCGCGTAACGGCACCAGCAGGTTGCGGATGCGATGATGATCGTCGGTCAGCGTTTCGCGAACGCTGGCTGCGTGACTCGTCGGCGGCTTGTCTGACAGATCCTCCAGCAACTTGCCAATGTCGTCGAGCCGTTCTTCTGCGGAGCGGCTTATATCGTTGACGAGCACCTTGATTGACATCAGCTGCTGGCCGTACTCGACAGCGGACCGGGCGTGCTTGACCGTCGTCCGATCGTAGACGTGCCGAACGAGATCGGACACGCGGCGACCCGTTTGGTAGAGCAGCGCGTCGGTCAACTCCAGCAGCGTGAAGTGCAGAAAATGATCTGCTATATCGTGCGCGTCGACGCCTTGAGCTCACGAACCTGGGCGGGACGCCGGGCCTGTATGCACTGTGCATAGGCACGCTGCTTCTCGATCGGCACCGCGTCCAAGTTCCACGTACGAGTGCCGAGTGACTTGAGGAAACGGACCTGCGAAAGTGTTTCGGTAATGGTCGACGGGCTGTGCCGTGCCGGCGGCGTCTTCAGCCATCGAGCACGGTCATCCCTGACGTGCCGTGTTGCGTGGACAAGACCGCATCGGCGCGCATCAATTCGGAGTCGCTGACGGTCGCCTGAATCGTGGCGAGCAGACCGCGTTCGGCCTCCACCCAGATCGCTCGCCCCAAATCCCGCAGCGTTCGCTCGGCAGGAATCAACAGTCGCCGCTCGTACAGCCAGTAATGCGCATGCTGGACGAGTTCGTCGAGCGTCAGCGATTCGGCCGCATCCTGACGCATCCATGTTCCGAGGCCGGTCCACTGGTCAGCGCGGATCGACGTCAGGCCGAGGCATTCACACGCCCACACCTGGTGCTCGTATTGAGTCTTGTAGCGTTGGTAGAGCGCGCGCAGCGATGCGATCGACGGCGTCGGCAGACCGAGGCGCTCGCCGACATAGCGCAACAGTTGCCGTGGAAGGGTGCCAACGTGGTCCTGCGTGTGGCCGCTGGCCCGCAGAAAGCCAGTTGAACGGCGGCGCCCGCGCGACGATCGCGCCGGAAACGTTCGTTGATCGCAGCTACGTCGCTGTCGTTCAGCGCGAAGTAGCACTGGACGTCGAACTCCGACAGTCGCGCGGGCAAGCGATCTTGCTCCACATACCGAAATTCCAGGCCTGGCATCTGCTGCCTCCCGTCACGGTCGCAATTGAAAATTGCGGGCACGTAGCTTACCGCAGATCGCGGCCGGGACTGCCGACGGTAGCCGGAATCGACCGCAAGGCCTTGCTACAGAAGGCTTTGCGGCGAAACCGCCAGATTTTGCACGAAAAGGACGATTACCCCCAATGTGACTGCCAATCTACCGCTTACGAATGACGAACGGTGCTTTGTAATGTCGACCACGGGTCAGCTTTTCGACTATCTCACACTGCTACGCTCGTTTGAGTGTCGTCTGCTGCTTTAACTGCATTCCGGGGCACGATAACGTGAACGCTCCATGTCCACCGGATCCCGGCATTTCTGCAGCCACCATGTATCGTTACAACGAATTCGACAAGGCCTTCGTGGCGAATCGCGCCGCTCAGTTTCGCGATCAGATCGAGCGCTGGCAAAGTGGCAAACTCAGTGACGCAGAGTTTCTGCCACTGCGTCTCCAAAACGGTTGGTACGTGCAGCGTCACGCTCCGATGTTGCGTGTCGCCGTTCCGTACGGCGAACTCTCAAGTGCGCAGATTCGCGTTTTGGCACGCATTGCTCGCGAGTACGACGAGCCTGATACCGAAGTCTACCGTCGAGCGCTTGATGCCCAGCGTAAACTTGGCACCGAACGCCTGCCGACGCATCAGGCGCACTTCACGACCCGAACGAATGTCCAGTACAACTGGATTCCGCTCTCCAAAGCCGCCGACGTGATGGATCTTCTCGCAACCGTCAACATGCACGGCATACAGACGAGCGGCAACTGCATCCGAAACATATCCTGCGACGAGCGAGCAGGTGTTGCGCCGGACGAAATTGCAGATCCGCGGCCTTTTGCAGAACTGATGCGCCAATGGACGACGCTGCATCCTGAGTTCGCATTCCTGCCGCGCAAGTTCAAGATCGCCATTTCCGGCTCCACCGAGGACCGTGCGGCAACGGGCTGGCACGACGTCGGACTACGACTCGTCCAAGACGAGGACGGCGAACTTGGATTTCGCGTATTGGTGGGTGGTGGCATGGGCAGAACGCCGGTGATCGGCGTCGTGCTGCGCGAATTCCTTCCGTGGCGGCACATCATGAACTACATCGAGGCCGTTGTCCGCGTGTACAACCAGTTCGGCCGAAGAGACAACAAATACAAAGCTCGGATCAAGATCCTCGCAAAGGCTGAAGGCCAGCGTTTCATCGACGAGGTCGAAGAGGAATTCAGGCAAATCGTGGACTGTGACGGGGGGCCCCATACGATCCCGCAGGCAGAGTTAGATCGCATGAGGTCGTACTTCGCGGTGCCGCCCGAGGTGGCCGCGAGTCGCCCCGCCGATCCGGAATCGGACGGTGTGCGTACGGCAACTGCACGGCAGTCTCCCCACTTCGCGCGCTGGCTCGAGCGTAACGTCGCATCACACCGCGATCCGTCGCTGCGTATCGTCACCCTCTCCTTCAAGCGACCATTGCAGTCACCAGGAGATGCGTCTGCAGAGCAACTCGAACGGATCGCAGAGCTCGCGGATCGCTTCTCGGCAGGCGAAGCACGCGTCACCCATAGCCAGAATATCGTGCTGCCCTGGGTTCATGTCGACGATTTGCTCCCGCTCTGGCACGCGGCGGTTGCCGTGCAACTCGCAAGCGCAAATGTACATTTGCTCACTGACATGATCTCGTGCCCTGGCGGCGACTTCTGCGCGCTCGCCAATGCTCGGTCGCTACCGGTTGCGCAAAGCATCATGGAGCGCTTCCAGGATCTCGACGAACTGAATGACATCGGCGAAATCGACCTCCACATCAGCGGTTGTATCAATTCGTGTGGACATCATCACAGCGGGCATATCGGCATCCTCGGCGTCGACAAGGACGGCGCCGAGTGGTACCAAATCACACTGGGTGGAGCAGACGGCTCCGCGCGCAGCGGCGTTGCACGGCCCGGCAAGGTCATCGGCCCGTCGTTCGCGGCACATGAAATAACCGATGCCGTCGAGGCGGTGCTCGATTGTTATCTGGCGCTACGTGCGCGGTCGGGCGAACGCTACGAGACCTTTATCGAAACGTTGCGCCGGGTCGGACTCGAACCGTTCAAGTCGGCTGCCGATGCGGCTCGCACAACCGCGGAGACTCTTGCATGAACGCCGTTGCACGCATTCGTCTTCTCGACGCGGGCGAACATGCCGCCGACGCCGCCCCATCCGTACTCACGTTGCCGAACGATGCCGACCCGCGCGTGTACGCGCTCCAGATCGCAACCGCGACGCGCGTCGATTTGCATTTCCCGTCGTTTACTGACGGGCGAGCGTATAGCCAGGCTTATTACCTGCGCCGACGGCTCGGCTTCAAGGGCGACTTGCGGGCCACTGGTGAGGTTCTCGTCGACCAATTGCAGCAGATGGAGCGCATGGGTTTTTCGAGTGCGGTACTGAAGGAGGGCTCCGACAGCGAAGCGGCCCGGCGGCAGTTGGAACGATTTGCGGCGTTCTATCAGGGCGATGTCACCCGTGCTGCACCCTATCGTGAGAAGGACGTAGATCGCTGAACGACTACTGCTTCATGTGGGTTCACGACGCGAGATCGCTCGGCAATTTGATCTTCTTCCCAGTATTGCAGCAACTGGCAGGCATCGACCGCCGGTTGCGCGAAGGCGAGCTTCCACATCATCCTGCATGGGTCCGCGTGGCTTCACTATGCCGACAGGCGCGGCAGCATCCCGCTTGCCGCTGGTAAAGTCGTTTTTCTGCTGCCCGATGTGCCGCACGGATTGTCGCCGAGCCTGGTTGACCAGCGGGCCTGCGCCGTCGGTGGCAGCCGCCCGCTCGAGCGACGCGTGTCGTTGCAACCGCTCGCCCCGTCTGTCGACGGTAGCGTCGCCCTCGCCTGCGGCTTCATCGGGTTGCACTCCACCGTGTCGCACGCGATCGTGTCGCTCCTCGAGCTCGGGGCGAGTGGCGGCTGCGGCGATCTGCGCAATGCCGGGTCCCGCTTCGACCGCGCTGGCGCGAAGCCGCATTCATTCCGATCGTTCCCGCAAACGTGGTCCAGTTAGGGCGCAACTCGCCGTTCATACGGGCGGCACCGCCGCGTAACGCTCCCGACATTACACGCGCGGCCTGACGCTCGGCTATGGCATACGTCAATGATTACCAGCAGCCAAACGGGTTCGATTTGATTTCGAACTCTCGGGCAAAACCGGGCTGATCGAGCATCACGACCTTTGAGCCGGATATCGAGCCGGTGCCCGTCGAATTCAACGACCTGGTAAAGACACCTCGCGGCGTGCGCGGGAAGTCTTCGCTTCGCGGCGGGCCTTTCAGACGCGTCGCGTCAGCGGCACGCGTAGCGATGCTGAATCCACTCAGCAGTTCGCTCAGTGCGCCGCGTGGCTTCCAGTTGACGTATCTGCTCCGACCGCGGGAGCTACGAAACGTGCAGTGCCTCGGCGGCGCACGTGAAATAGCGGTGTTCCGGGACGGCCAGGAAGTAACGGATAGCCCACAACAGCATGGCGAATTTCCTCGCACCCGAGAACAATTGGTCTTGCCTATGGTTGGCATCATAAACCCATCTTGGACACTATGATGCAACAGGTCCATTCTCTGTTCAACGTATCGCACTGACCGACGCGGCGACGAACGCCAGACTGAATGGAGCTGACCATGCAAGAGATCATCGACGGTTTTCTGAAATTTCAACGGGACATCATGCCCGCTCGCAGGGAGTTGTTCCGCAAGCTGGCCACCAGCCAGACGCCGCGCACTCTGTTCATTTCCTGTTCCGATAGCCGCATGGTTCCCGAACTGGTCACTCAGCGCGAACCGGGCGACCTGTTCGTGATCCGCAACGCCGGCAACATCGTGCCTTCGTTCGGTCCCGAGCCGGGCGGTGTGTCGGCAACCGTCGAATATGCAGTGGCCGCGCTCGGCGTGACGGATGTGGTGATCTGCGGCCACTCGGACTGCGGCGCGATGACGGCCGTCGCAACGTGCAAGGGCCTCGACCATATGCCCGCCGTCGCGAACTGGCTGCGCTACGCCGACTCGGCGAAGCTCGTCAACCAGGCGCGTGAACATGCAGGCGAACGCGAGCGCGTCGACTCGATGGTGCGCGAGAACGTCATCGCGCAGCTCGACAACCTCAAGACCCATCCCTCCGTTGCACTGGGACTTGCGCAAGGCCGCCTCAATTTGCACGGATGGGTCTACGACATCGAATCCGGCTCGATCAACGCGCTCGACGCCGCGACTCGCCAGTTCGTGCCGCTCGCCGCGCATCCCGATGTCACCGCGACGCCCGCCGAGTGCGTGGCTGCGCTCTGATTCCCGGCTCGTCAAACCGACGGCCGATCTCACCAGGTTGATTTTCTCAAGGAGCAACATCATGACCCAATCGCAAGTCACACCGAACGCGCGCGAAGCTTTGACCGAAACGATCGTCGACGCGAAAGTGCGCAAGAACCTCACGTTCGAAGCCATCAACGAAGGCACGGGCCTGAGCCTCGCATACACGACGGCTGCGCTGCTCGGTCAGCATGCGCTGTCTGAGAATGCGGCGAAGCTCGTCGCCGAACGCCTCGGGCTCGACGCCGCCGCCGTGCGCCTGCTGCAAACCATTCCCGTGCGCGGCAGCATTCCGGGTGGCGTGCCGACCGATCCGACCGTCTACCGCTTCTACGAAATGGTGCAGGTGTACGGCTCGACGTTGAAGGCGCTGGTTCACGAGAAATTCGGCGACGGCATCATCAGCGCGATCAACTTCAAACTCGATATCCAGAAGGTTCCGGACCCGGAAGGCGGCGAGCGTGCCGTCATCACGCTCGACGGCAAGTATCTGCCGACCAAGCCGTTCTGAACCCATGATGCAAAGACGAAAGTTCTTACTGAGCACCGGTGCCGCGCTCCACGTCGAGCACCAACAACGCGCTGTCCCCCACAAGGAGATCCGAAATGACCTCATCCGCAGCAGTTCGTCCGCCGCTTCCGCCGTTCACGCTGGAGACGGCCATCGAGAAAGTCCGTCTCGCAGAAGACGGTTGGAATTCGCGCGATGCCGCCAAGGTCGCGCTCGCCTATTCGCTCGACACGAAATGGCGCAATCGCGCAGAGTTCGCGAACAATCGCACGGAAGCGCAGGCGTTTCTCGAGCGCAAATGGAAGAAGGAGCACGAGTATCGTCTGATCAAGGAGCTGTGGGCATTCGGCGGCAATCGCATTGCCGTGCGCTACGCCTACGAATGGCATGACGACTCGGGCAACTGGTTCCGCTCCTACGGCAACGAGAACTGGGAGTTCAGCGAGGACGGCCTCATGCAACACCGCTATGCATGTATCAACGACATGCCGATCAAAGAGTCCGAGCGCAAGTATCACTGGCCCTTGGGCCGTCGGCCGGACGATCATCCGGGACTGAGCGAGTTGGGACTTTGACGCCCGGCGCGTTAGAGCCGCAATGAGCGGTTCGCGCCCAACAATCTCGTGGCGAAGCACAACGGATTGTTGGGCGTGTGTTGAAGTTCACCGGTACTACTGGTTGTGTCGAGTGGTGCGCGAATCTCGTCTGGTGGCTCCGCCACTTCGGGCCGACGAAGGCCTAGCTGAGGAAGTGATCCACTGCCTCGTGAACCACATCCGACATGAAGGCGCAATAGCAAAACCTTCGCCCGGACATCCCCCGTCTGTTACGCGAGCGCATCGCGTGCGGAGACGAGGAGACCGTCGCTCTCAGGGTTTTCTAACGGCGGCGGCGCTGGTTTGCCCGCTAGCTGAATCTATGGTCACTGTTAGCAGAGTCTTCGAACCGCGACAGCACTACCATTAGTAAAACTGACCTTATCGAAACAAGGAAATGGAAACATCATGAACAAGAGAATCCGTCACATTTCTTACGTCCTGTCGGCACTCACGCTGGCTGCTTCCGCCACGACCGCGCTTGCTGCATCTTCCGCAGAAGCGGCTTCACCGGGTTACCACTCTGCTGCGCCGTTGATTCAGCGGAATGCGGCGCCGGAAGCTCAGCGCGCAATGACCCGCGGCGAGGTGATCAACGACATGATCAAGGCCGGGCAGGACGGTACTCTGCAACGCCTGGACGACACGGTCTTCCACGGCTCGTGACGCCAGACCAAGCGGCTGCGGCGAAGCGAGTCGCCTCGATGTGTCTCTGTCCAGTGGATCGTCAGTTGCAGCACTCAATGCGGCAACGATCACGGCGAATTCGATCGTGAATAATTCTTCAACCAGAGCCCACGTCGGATTTGCTGACGCGGCCGGATCTACAGCCATCAAGCACGGGGTTGACAGTTTGGCTAAGCGCCCTGCGATGAAGGTGTCGCGATCGACGCGCATGCTAACGCAGCGGCGGCAAGGCCGCTCGCCACTGAAATGTTGGATCGTTACCGAGGCCGCGACGGGTCATCAAAAGCGGGTTTCCTGTCGATGATCTCGGCAAAAACCGCTGTCGTAGGCAAATCCGCTCACGCTGCATCAGCTCCGATGCAAGTCTCTCAACTACTCGACACCGTCGATGTCGGAGAAGGTCAGGTCGACTTCCCGAACCGATCAGTGAGCAGCTTTAAGAACGCCCTGCTTGCTGCGGTGCGATACCCACCCTTGCGCTCTAAAACGGCGGCCGTGCGCGTCGGCAGAGGTGGATCGAGCGGCACGGGATGCAGGCCCTCTTGCACGCGTGCGATGTGATCAGGGAGAACCGTCGCCAGCTGCCCGCGACGCACGATTTCAACGATTGCACCGATGGTATCCACTTCGATTGCGACAAGTGGTCGAATCGCGTGACGCGCAAAATGCTCATCGATGAACCGGCGCGTCGCGAACGTGTCGTTCAACAACACCAACGGTTCCTTGCCAAAGTCACGCCCCGCGAGTGCCCTGCGGCGCGACGCACGCGGGTGGCTGTGGCCGACTACCAAGCTCAGCGTCTCCTCGAAAAGCGATTGGCTTTCTATGTCGGCCGAAAAGGCCGGATGGAATGCAACACCGATATCGAGCTTGTCGTCCGCAAGCTGCGCCTCCATCTGGTCCTGCGTGAGTTCGCGAATATCGATTCTGATGCCAGGATGCAGCTGATGGAAGTCATCGACGATCGGCCCGACCAAGGATGCCGTATAGGTCGGCGTTACTGCGAAACGCAGGCTACCCCTGCTCAGCTCCGCCACGTCGTGTATCGCCCTCACCCCTGCGTCAAGGTCCTGCAGCGCGAGTTTGGCGTAACGCATCCACGCTTCTCCCGCGTCGGTCAGGTGAACAGTTCTGCCGGAACGGTCGAACAGCGGTGTTCCCAAGGTGTCCTCGAGCTGCCGGATCTGCTGCGATAAGGTCGGCTGCGATACGTGAAGTGCCTCGGCAGCGCGCGTGAAATTCTTCTGTTCTGCCACTGCAAGGAAGTAGCGGATGTGACGGAGCAGCACGGGCATCCCCTCATCTATTGGTCATTCCTATCGACTCTATCGCAAACCAGACTTTGACACTATTGAAAGTCGCGTCCATTCTTGGTGCATCGAATCAACGCACACATTGAAGCTGATCGTGAAGGAGATCGTCGACAGATTGCGGAGACGCCGAACCGGCCCGTTAGGGCGCTGGTACTGAATGAAATTATTCTGTGGAAGGCATGATTGTGCGCTATCAGGTGACACATGATTCGACAGTGGTGGATTCCGGCAAGCGTGTACTGGCGAGAATCGAAGAAGGCGCGTCAACAAGGCGCAGGTCCAAAGCTGCGTGACGGTTCCTTTCTGCGTGGGCATCGATAACGTGATATCGCCAGCAGCGCGGCATCGAAATTCGGAGCTCTGGCAAAAATCGATTGCGGAACAGTCTCGAGCAGGCTGTGGTGCACCCGGCAGTAGTCGGCTGACGGATCGAGCCACTCCCTCTTCCACCGTGATGCAGTGACATCGGCGTCGTTCAGAACAAGACATCTGAAGCAATACACCAAGTACTTCCGGCCGAAGACCCACTCATGCGGCGTCTGGATCATGCTCAGAATGCCGTCGTTGAGCCGCGCTACGCGAGATAGACGGCACAGGGTTGGGGATAGAACTGGGGGGAACGAGGATCCAGCCGGCCTTGGTCAGGCTAGGCATCGCTACGCCTGTGCCCGATTCCCAGATCCAGTCCACGCTCGTCTGATACCGCGCCGCGATTCGACCCACCCAGCTACCAAACGCCTCTTCCAGGAAGGGCCGAGGTGCGATGGGCCACGGCCAGGGGGTGTCAAACATGCGCGCGGGCAACTCGTGCAAGGCGAGCGATATCGATGCACTCGTCACCGCTCCTGATCGCCCACTCTGGTGCTTCGTTGAGGATCGTAGATATGGCGCCAGTCAGCCCTCCGCTTATCTCGAGAATAAGCTGGACAAGCTCACGTCGCGACAGATTCAATGCTCTACCCTACTTGACCGTCGCCAACGGCAAAAACAATGCCAACGGGTCGTGCGTGATGGGTTGGAAGCCGAAGTGGCCATAGAACGCCGCGGCGCCCTCGTCCTTCGCGTCGACGGTCAACGCGACGGCCGGGATTTCCGAGCTGGTCGCGCGCCGCAGCGCATTGACCAGCAAAGCGGCACCCAGCCCCCTGCCCCGATACCGGCGATCAACGGCCAGTCGCCCCATGCGCACCGCCGGAATCGTGGGATAGCGCGGCAGCTTGCGCGCTATTTCATGGGGCAAATTCGCCAACGCGACGCTGGCGGCTGACAGCGTGTAATAGCCAGCAACGAAATTGCCGTCAAGCATTACAAAGCACGCGGCGACGCGACGGCGAACGTCCTGCGTCACCGTTTCGCGCAAGTAGCGGTCAAGCGCCGGCGTGCCACATTCAAAACCGGTTCGATCATGGGCTGCGTCGAGCACGGCCACCGTGAGCTGCGGACCGGTCATTCGTTACGCAGCAACTGGTCATGACGACCCAGTGCCCGCTGCAAGGCGTCCGTGGGCTTGGCGGGCGATAGAATCGCCGCGGCGAAGCGCTCCGAATCCGCCACCGACAGGCGAATCAAGTCCGCGTCGGAAATGGCGCGTTGCGCGGCTTCGCGCGCAGCGGACACGACGAAGTCCGACATCGTGCGCCCCTGGATCTCGGCGGCCCGGCGGATCACCGCCAGCACGTCGGTCTCGACGCGTGCTTCAAAGCGAGTAGTAGCCATAAGGTGTTACCTCCTTGCGCTACTGTACGGAAATTTGCCGGGCTCGTCAAGTTGTACGGAAAATTGCCGGGGCATTCGCGAGTATCGAAGCCGGCGCCGGTCAATGCGTACTCCCGTGAAACGGCGCTTGGGGCAGCGTCGCCCGATCCAGCGTTCCGGGTACCAGTTGTCTGATCAGTTCCGGGTCCAGGTTCAAGCCCTTGCCCGGTTCAATCGTCACTTCTTCCTTGCGTTTGCGTGGCATAAAGTGGCTCCTTGGTCGCCGGTTTATGCCTCGCACACAAAGATTCGGATAGGCTCCGTCGTGCAGTCCGACACCGGAAATTCAATGACGCATTCATTTCGTATTGCGGATCTGATATCCCCGGATGCGCCCCCTGTGCGGCAGCGCCCGCAACCCCACCGATTCGTCAGGCCTTTTTGCTTTTCTGTCTGCCGGACGACTTGTGCTTCCTCGGTGCGGGACCGGTTGTCGTGTGCATCGTGAAGACCTGCGGCATGTTCGCTTCGCCGTCCATGTAATCTGCCGTGTCGATCCGGCCGACCGTCTTAAGGCTGCGAATCATCACCTTGCCGCTGTCGGGATAGGTGCAGACCTCGTGCGGATCGTTCAACCCCATGGCCAGGTACACCAGATCCTCGTCGAACGGATTCGCCAGCTGGTGTCCGATGCCGCTGCTTGCCGGGCACGAGATGCAATCGCCGGGACCGATTTCGCGCAGCGTATCGCCATAGCGGAACACCCCGCGTCCCGACAGCACGAAGAAGACCTCGTCCTCGCGCGCATGGGTGTGAAACGGACAGGCAGTGCGGCCGGGCGGCACGCGTGAAAGATTCACGCCGATTCTGCCGGGAACCGTGTCGAGCACAGGCGTAAGTGATTTGTAAGACCCACCCCAGTGCGTTCCTTCCATGTGATCGACCGCCTCGACATCTTCGACGTTGACGACATTCAGCTGCAGGCGCTTTTTCTTCATCTTGTGTCCTTGCTTGCGGGGCGGCTGACCATTTTATAGGGTCAGCCGCGCCCGCACGACCGCAATGCCCGCGACGTGCACGCGGTCTTCCCCGTCCTCAACGATCAGGCGGCCGCCGCGCGGGGGGCCCTGCAGCGCCGACAAGCGACGCCGCTCCAGACGCCCGGCCCAGAACGGCGCCAGTTTGCAATGGGCCGACACGCATACCTGAACCTCGTTCACCCCGAGCGCGGGAAAGAAGGAACGGGACACAAAATCGACGCCGGTGCGCCGGCTGGGCGCCGTGACGACATGGCCGCGGCAGTCGAAGGTCTTCAGCGCGTCGAAGCCGGGCGTGAGCCCGCTTACCGTTTCCTCCGAATCAGCAGCACCAGAAAGTCGTCGACCGCGCGCGCGAAATGGTGGATCGTCGAGCCCAGCGCCGCGTGGAGGCGCGGCGGTAGCGCGGCGGGCGTCGTATGCATGCAGCGGTCCGCACTGGGTATGAAAGCACAGCGGACCGCTTGCCCGAACCTGCTCGACATCGTACAGATACCCCATCGTCGCGATGGTGGCGTGACCGCAGATGTTCAGCTCGGCGCCCGGCGTGAACCAGCGTATTGCGTGGTCGCCCGGCTACCGTTCGATCACGAAGGCCGTGGTCGGCAGCGTGAGCTGCGTGGCGATCGCCTGCATCCGCACGGCCGGCGGAAAGGCGCTCTTCACCACGATGACGCCTCAAGCCGCCGCCACCGCCACCATCACCGAATAAGCCTTGAACACCGCCGTCGCCGGCTGCCCCACGACAAGCCCCAACGCATCGACCGCGTCGTTCGTGACGCTCGACGTCACGTTCACACCACCCGCCAGCGTCACGACGACGAGCGACGTCGTCGCGCCGCGCTCGATCCGCGAGATCGACCCGCTGAACTGATTGCGCGCGGACAGCACATAGCCGGCGAAATCGGCGACCAGCACGACGGCCGACGACTTGATCAGCGCGATCGCGTCCTGCCCTATCTTGAGACCGAGCCGCTTCGCCGCGGCCGTGGTCATCGTCGCAACGATCTCCTGATCGCCCGATATCTTCAACGTCACCTGGGTCGTGACCGGTCCATCGCTGACCGCAGCTATGGTTCCCGAAAACTGATTGCGAGCGGTGGTTTTCACTGCGATTCTCCTGAGTAATCCGGACAGCGCCGGAGATTGAACCAGCCATGCTTCCTGTTCCCGCAGGAACCGTCGGGTCCTCACCTGCAGCACCCGCCATGCAGACAGCAACTCCCGTCCGGCCGGCGTAAGTCGTGTACCACCGCCGCCCTTGCCTCCCGTCTCCGTCGTGAACAACGGCTGGCTCGCGAGATTCGACGCGCTCTCGAGCACCAGCCACGCGCCCTTGTAGCTATAACCGGCTACGCGCGCCGCACGGTTGATCGAACCCGTGTTGTCGATCGCTTCCAGGAGCGCGAAAAACCGCCCATCGAGGCGGCCCGCGAGCTTCAGCTCGCCGATCAACAGCGTCGCATCGTTGCGCGTACCACTCGTCTCTCGCATCCGTCCGCCGCGTCAGTCGATCGCGGACGCCCGCAGCAAGCCGCGCACACGCTGTTCGTGCGGCGTCGGCGGGCGCGCGTCCGCGCACATGCGTTCCAGCGAAGTCGCCACGCCGCGCTGCACGTCGACCTCGCGCACCGCCCGGCCCTGCTCGATCACGAACGCAACGTCGGCAAGCGCCACCACATCGTCGACGTCGTGCGTGATCATCATCGCGGGGATCTGCCACTCGCGGAGCACCTCGTCCAGATAGCGTCGCAAGTCCCGTCGCAACGGTGGATCGAGCGCGGAAAACGGCTCGTCGAGCAACAGCAGGCCGGGCTGGCACGCGAGCGAGCGCGCCAGCGCGACACGCTGCCGTTGCCCGCCCGACAGCCCGTCGGTCCGGCTGCCGGCGAGCGACGCGAGACCGAAGCGCTCCAGCAGCTCGTCGACGCGCCCACGCGCGTCGTTCGACAAGCGGCGTCGATACCACGTGGTCAGCCCGAACGCGACGTTCTCGCGCACCGACAAATGCGGAAACAGCGCGTAATGTTGGAACAGGCAGCCGATGCCGCGCCGCTCGGGCGGCACGTCGATTCCGCAGTCCGCGTCGAACAGCGTGCGCCGGTTGACGCGCACGTGCCCTCGTCGCGGCGCAAGCAGCCCGGCGACGGTCTGCAGCGTCAACGACTTGCCGGCGCCCGACGGCCCGTAGAGCGCGATCACGCGCGCGTCGGACGCGAAGCGCATCGCGAGCGCGAAACGCCGTGTGCCGTCCGACACCGCCACATCGAAGTCGACGTCGATCACCGGTGCGCTCCGTCACGCATGCGTGAAGCCGTACCGCTTCAGGATCGCCTGTGCGTCCGGGCCGAAGAGATACGCGATGAACGCCTTCGCGAGCGCAGGCGCGCTGCTCGCGCGAACGGCGACGACCGGATAAACGACGGGATCGTGGTCATCCACCGTCTGCACGACCGCGACCCGATCGGGCATCAGCATCGCGTCGGTCCGATAGACGAAGCCCGCGTCGGCCTCGGCGCGCGCGACGTAGTCGAGCACCTGCCGCACGCTGTCGGACTCCACGATCTTCGGCCCGAGCGCGCCCCACAGCTTCGCGCGCTCGAGCGCCTGCTGCGTATACCGGCCGCATGGCACGGTCGCGATCTTGCCGATCGCGATCCGTCGCACGGCCGGGTCCGCTAGCGCGGCGAGCGACTTCACGGGCGACGCGTCGCCGGCCGGCACGACCAGCACCAGCGTGTTCGTCGCGAGCGTGCGCTGCGTCGCGCCGTCGAAGATGCCCGCATCGATGCCGTGCGTGACGGTCGCCGCATCGGCGCTGACGAATACGTCGACCGGCGCGCCCACGCGGATCTGCTGAAGCAGCGTGCCCGATGCGCCGAAGTTCATCCGCACCGTCACGCCGGGATGCGCGGCTTCGAAGCGCGGCACGATTTCCTTGAACGCATCGGTCATGCTGGCCGCGGCCGACACGGTCAGTTGCTGCGCGAGCGCGACGACGGGCGCGAGCACGCACAGCAGGCTCGCGAAGCATCGAATCATTGATTTCATGAATCCCTCTCCGGCTCAACGTAGTGTGAAAAAGCGCTTGGACAACACGAGCACCGCGACGGACAGCACCGACGTGACGCACGCGAGGAAGAACGCGGTGCCGTCGCGGCCATCCTGCATCGCGTCGTAAATCGCGAGCGACAGCGTCTGCGTCTCGCGCGGGATGTCGCCCGCGATCATCAAGGTCGCGCCGAACTCGCCCATCGCACGCGCGAACGCGAGCAGCGCGCCGGCCAGAATCGCCGGCCATGCGAGCGGCAGCGTGACGCGCACGAAGGTCGAGAATGGCGACTGCCGCAGCGTGCGCGCGACCGCCTCGAGCGAGCGGTCGACGCCCGCGAACGCGGCGCTTGCGGATTTCAGCACCAGCGGCAGCGCGACGATCGTCGACGCGAGCACCGCGCCGTGCCAGTTGAACACGAAGGTGTAGCCGAACTGTTCATGGAGCCAGCTGCCGAGCGCGCTGCGCCGGCCCGCGACGATCAGAATCCCGTAGCCGATCACGGTCGGCGGCAACACCAGCGGCAACATGCAGGCGGCTTCGACGATCGCGCTCCCCGGAAAGCGACGGCGCGCGAAAAGCCAGCCGAGCGCGATGCCGGCGATCGATGCGAGCAGCGTCGCGAGGCTCGCGACTTTCAGCGACAGCAACAGCGGCGGCCAGTCGATGCGTTGTAGGAAACCCGACATTTGCGACACCTTTCGTGATGAACTCGGCTACATCACCGACGTTGCAAGATGCAGGCCATCCTCCATCGCGATGCGTCGGCCCGCAGGAAAGCCTCAACTTCGACCGAGGCGCGCCGGGAGCCGCGCGAGCGCCCTGCGCAGGTTCGAAGTCACGCGCGGCCGGCTCGAGCAGCTGCCGATGCGGGCGGAGCAATGCGGCCACGCGACAAATCGGCGCTGCGCAGCGTGCCAGGCCGCCGAACCCGGCGCTCGTCGCCACACGCGTTCTCGACATTGAGAAAGACACCGGGGCAACGTAACGAAACCGACATGTCCGATTCCTGACATGACACGAATGCCGTGCAGCGCCGGTGTCATCCATGACGCGGACACACGCATGCCGCCGCACGCGCCGCGCGCGAGATGCGTTGCGCCTTCAGCACACCAGCGATGAAGCTGGCGACGCTCGACGTGCGCAGCGCGATCCAGCGCACGCGACGGCGCGCGCAGTGTGCGCGCAGCGCGGCGAGCGAGTCGGGATCGATCGTGTCGAGCGGACACAGCACCGCGTCGGCGCGTTGCAGCAGCGCCGCGAACTGCTGCGCGCGTGGGCCGCCGTCGTCGTCGATCCGCGCCACGTGATGAACGAATTCGCCGCCCGACGCGCTCGACCATGCGCGCAATACCGCGTTGCTCCCCGGCCGCCCGCCGACGTAGACGAAGCGGCGGCCGACCAGCATCGCCGACAGCAAGTCGCCGTCGAGCATGATCTGCTCGACCGCCTGCAGTTCGTGCGCGAGGCTTGCCGCATGCGCGCGTACCCGCGCGAGACGCGCGAGCGCTTCGTCGTGCTCGCGCAGCGATTGCGACGCGCGCTGCGCGCTGCGCTCGAGCGCGCACATCGCCGGCCGCGGCATGATCAGCGCGCGCCGGTGCGATCCCGGCCCGGCGGGTCGGGCTGCGCAGGCGGCATCGCGAACCAGCTTTGCACGGTGTCGTACGAATAGCGGGTCAGTCGGTCGTGCCGCGCATGCGGCGCGAGCAGTTGCACCGACAGCGGTTCCGCCCAGCGCCAGAAATCCGCGCGCAACGCGCTCGGCAAGCCGACGTCGTCGAATGCATGCCACAAATGCACGAGCCACAGCTCCCGCCCCTCCTCGTCGAGCAGCAGCGGCAGCCCGGCGCCCGCCTGCAGACGCGCGTGACGCTGACTGAAATACAGCGGGCCGCCGCACGATTCGACGACGAAGTCGGCGACGCGCTCGACGATGCAATCGAAGCAGTCGCCGGCACGTGCGAACAGCGGCGTCGTCTTCAAGCGCGCCATGTGGCACGCCACCAGATCGCGCAGGCCCGCTTCCGTGCAGATCGCGAGCAGCCGGTGCGGCGGAGCGGGCAGCGTCGGGCATACGGTCGGCCCGACGGCGTCGCGCCGCTCATGTGGAAAAGGCGCGGCCGGCCATTGCAGCGTCCGATAGCAGGCGCGTGTACACGGCGTCCAGCGTGCGCGGGGCGTGGCCCCCGGGTTCGGGTTCATGAGCGTGTCGGCTCCCTGTTCGGTTTGTCGGTTATATATCGCGCTACATAACGATGTCCGAAACGAAGCAGGTTCCGCGCCACATCGCGCGAAACGCCGCTATTCCGGTCCGAAGCAGTGCGCGTAATCGGCGCACGCGCCGCAGCTCGGCGCCTTGCAGACGAACAGTCCTTCGCGCTCGCACAGCTGCTTGTAAAAGAACTTCTTCCACTTCATGTCGCGCGTGTTCTTCGCGGCGAGCCGTGGAAACCACCGCCCGATCAGCGCGGACAGCTCGCGGCGCGACGGCAGCAGCAAGTCCTGCCACAAATGGTTGTCGCCCGCGCAGGCGGCCGCCAGCACGTGGGCGACGCAGCGCGCTTCGTCGCGCGTGCCCGCATCGGAGTCGGCGTGCTCGACGAAGAGCGCGACCAGATCGTCGAACTCGTCGTCACGCGGCGTGTGCGGTTGCGTGTGCATCGGCGGCAGCGCAGCGCCGGGCGACTCGGCGCACGCCGCGAGTGCGGCCCGTGCGCCCGGAAACCAGCGATCCAGCACGCGACTCGTATCGGTCGAGTCGAGCCCAGCGGTCGTCGCGGCGTCGGCCTCGCCGCGTGCAAACGCCACCGCGAGCGGGCCGACGAACGCGAGCACGGTCGGATCCTGCGCGTCGAGCGCACAACGCATCAGGATCGCGCGCACGTCCATCGCCGCTCGCCCCGTCAAACCTGCGCCGCCGCGTGCGTATAGCACTTCTTCGGGCAGATCTTCGCGCACGCGGTGCAGCCGATGCACAGCTGCCGGTGCGCGATCGTCATCACCTTCTTCTCGTACTCGTCGTCATCGTCGCTGTCGCTGTCGAGCGCGACGTGCTCGCCGTCCTCGTCGACGCCGACCAGCTCGAGCACGCCGCGCGGACACACCTTGAAGCAGCGGCCGCAGCCGATGCATTTGGCCTCGTCGAGCGTGGACACGAACGTCGGCGTCCAGGTCTCCCCGCTCGGCAGCTTCACGTTGAAGGTTTCGCTCATGGTCGGGTGCCTCGCGTCACGCGGCGCTCGCCTTGCGCGCTTCCATCAATGCGGCATGCGCGTCGTGACAGCGCTGCGCGACGGCGAGAATCTGCTCCCAGTTGGTCGGCAGTTCCTCGGACAGGTCGTGCAGATCCATCTTCGCCTGCGTCGCCTGGGCATTGAGCTTCTTCAGGCGCGCTTTCAGTTCGTCGGCTTGGTTGGTCATCGATTTTCTCCGCGTTGCGCCGCTCACGCGCCGTACTGCGCGACGGCCGGGTACGCGCGAATCATTTCGATCGCATCGTCGAGGAACTTGCCGCCCGCCGCCGCGAGCTTCTCGAGCGACGGAAAGCCGAAGCGGTGCACGTCGCGCAATTGCTTGTTGACGACGACGAGCCGCCCCGCGATCAGCACCATCCGGCCGAAGCCCTCGTGGCTCATCTTCATCATCGGCGACACCATCTGGCGCGTCTCGCGTTCGATCGCGACTGCAACCGCCGCGTAGAACAGCTCGAGCCGCCACAGCGTCTCCGGGTCCGGGTCGCCGATGATCGGAATCGCGCGCCGCTCGTCCGCGCTCAGAATGAACGGCTTCAGCAGTTGCAGGTCGCTGCGGTTCTCCCAGGTGCCGTGCAGGTCCTGTGCACGCAGCTGCTTGATCAGCTGCTGCACGAACGGCGTCGCGAGCAGCGCTTCGTCCGCGGCCGCGTCGGGCGTCGTGTCGATGGTGGCGTCAGCCATGTGATACCTCGTCGTCTTCGTCGAAATCGAATGTGCGCCCGCCGTCCTTCGCGAGCGCCTTGCGCAGCCATGGCGGCGGCGTGCCGTTGAGCACCTCCTGCAGCTTCACCAGGATCTCGCCGATCGGTTCGGGCTGCGGCACCTTGATCGGATGGATCTTCAGTGCGACGACGCGCGCCGCGCCCGAGCCGCCGATCGCGGCGACGTACAGGATCGCGCAGTCCCTGATCGCGTCGAGCTTCGGGGCGAGCTTGTCCTCGTCGCCGTCTTCCTCGAGCTTGCCGCCGAACTCGAACGATTCGACGAAGGTATGCCCGTCCGGCCGCACGTCGTACGTGACGATGCTTTTCGCCCAGCCGAAATGCGCGTCGACGTGCTCTTTGTCCTGGGTCGCGAAGGCGATCTTCATGCGGTGTGCTCCTGGTCGAATATCGGTTGGGCGACGATCGGAATGTCCAATGTGCGCGCGGGATCGCGCGCCGCGAGATCGACCGCGTGCGGCGGCAGCGGCCAGTCGCCCGGGCCGTGATGCGCAATCCGCTCGATCATCAGGTTCGCGATCTCGAAGATCAGGTTCATGGTGCCGCGATAGCCGACCTGGCAGCGGTGCGCGTTGCCGATCCGGTCGAACACCGGGAAGCCGACGCGCATCAGCGGCTTGCCGAGCCGCTCGGCCATCTGCCGGCCGTGTGAATGCGTGATCAGCAGATCGCAATCCGCCGCACGCTGCTCCAGGTCCTCGAGATCGCCGAGCAGCACGTGTGGCGCGGGCAGCAGCGCGTGCGCGGCCGACGCGGTCGTGCTGACGCAGCAGCGCAGCTCCGCGCCCATCTCGTGCAGCAGGCAGCCGAGCGCGAGCAGCAGGTCCGGCTCCGCACCGAGCGCGACCTTGATCCCGCCCGTGTAGAAGTGGCCGTCGAGCATCGCGTCGAGCAACTGGCTGCGTTGCCGCCGATACTTGTCCGGCACCGGCCGCCCGGCGAGCTGCGCGAGCCGCACGAGCAGCCGGTCGTTCGGCTCGAGCCCGGTGAGCCGCTCGAAGATCTCGAACGGCGCGCCGGTCAGCGCATGGAGCGTCTCGGCCGCCATGCGCGTCTGCTCGCCGACGCCGATCGTGAACGCGGACGCGCCCGCCGCCCGGATCTGCTCGAGCGTCGTGCCGCCGAGCGTCGTGCCGCGCCAGTCCGGCGCGATGTGGCCGTCGAGCGAGCCGGACAGGTCCGGCAGCACGATCGCGTCGAGCCCGAACGCCGCGATGATCTCGCGCAGCTCGTCGATGTCGGCCGGCGACAGGTGGCTGCCCGGCAGCAGCGTGACCTGCCGCGCGTTCGCCGGCAGCGGCTTCACGAGCGCGCGCACGATCGCGGCGACCGCAAGCCGGTAGCCGTCCTCGAAGCCGCCGACGTAGTCGGGCGTCGACACGTAGACGATCTCGGTATCGTCGAGCTCCGGCTTGCGCTTGCGTACGGTCCGCAGATAGCCTTCGACGTCGTCGCCCTTGGTTTCGGTGAGCCCCGTCGAGCAGATCGCGATGATCTTCGGCGCCGCGCGCTTGCGGATGTTCAGCAGCGCCGTCTCGATGTTTTCGTAGCCGCCGAGGATCGTGGTGACCTCGTTCATCGCGGTCGTCTGCAGCGGGATCGCCTCCTTGAAGTGACGCACGAGCAGCACCAGGCCGAACGACGTGCAGCCCTGCGAGCCGTGCATCACCGGCATGCACGCGTCGAGGCCCATGAACGCAT
The DNA here is from genome assembly GCF_000745665.1 of Burkholderia sp. WP42. Taxonomy (NCBI): domain Bacteria; kingdom Pseudomonadati; phylum Pseudomonadota; class Betaproteobacteria; order Burkholderiales; family Burkholderiaceae; genus Burkholderia; species Burkholderia sp. WP42. The sequence goes on from NZ_JQJT01000009.1 coordinate 49,349, forward strand.
AGCTCGCCCCGAGCGGCTGGCTCATCTTGAGCGGATTGACCGCGCAAGCCTTTTTCGAATCGACGACTTCAGCCATCGCATCTCTCCCCGGCCGGCTCAGGCGACGACGCCCGGTTCGAGCCCCATCGCCCACGCATGCACGCCATGCGGAATCGGTGCCGATGCGGCCGCGGCACCGGCGCGCACCGCGCCGAGCGTCTCGCCGTCGTCGCCCCACGGCGCGGGGATCCGCACCTGCTGCCACACCGGGTTGAAGATCGCGCGATCGATCTCGTGCACGAGCTCGACCATCCCTTCGTAGCCGCCGTACGGATGGTGGCGCTCCTGGTTGATGTCGAGCCACGGCATGCGGGCCTTCAACGCGACGAACTGCGAGCGCCCGCCCGACAGCATGATGTCGGCCTTCGCGTCGCGCAGCATCGCGTACATCTCGCGCGGCGTCATGTCGTCGATCATGTGCGCGTCGTCGCCCATGATCTCCTTGATCTTCTCCTTGTCTTCCTTCGTGCTCTTCTTGACGCTGGTGCCGACGATCTCGAGCCCCGCCTCCTGCAGCGCGGCGACCACCGACCACGACTTCACGCCGCCCGTGATCAGGAGCACGCGCTTGCCGGCGAGGCGCTTCCTGTAGTGCGCGATGCGCGCCCACGCGCGCGCTTCCTCGCTCGCGATCAGACGCTCGGCGCGCTCGACGAGGTCGTCCGGCGCGCCCTGCCGCACGAGCAGCGTCGCGATCTGCCGCAGCGTATCGCTCATGTCGCCGATCCCGTAGAACGAGCCCTCGAAATACGGAATCCCATAGCGCTGCTGCATCCGCGTCGCGATGTTGATCATCGACTTCGAGCACACCATCATGTTGACCTTCGCGCGATGCGCGCTCGCCACCGCGTCGTAGCGGCCGTCGCCGGAGATGCACGACAGGATGCGCACGCCGAGCGCATCGAGCAGCGGCTTGACCTGCCACAGCTCGCCGGACAGGTTGTATTCGCCGATGATGTTGATGTCGTAGGGCGTCGTGTAGTCGGGCTCGCGCGTGCCGATCACGTAGTCGAGCAGCGCCTCGCCGCCGAGCTTGTTGCCGAGGTTCTTCGGCCCCGCGAAGCCGGGCGAGTTGACCGGAATCACCGGCTTGCCGAACTTCTCGGTGGCGCGCTTGCAGACGGCCTCGATGTCGTCGCCGATCAGCGCGGTCACGCAGGTCTGGTAGACGAACACGGCGGGCGGATCGTACTTCTCGATGATTTCGCGCACGCTTCGGAACAGCCGCTTCTCGCCGCCGTAGACGACGTCGAGCTCGTTGATGTCGGTCGTGAAGCCGGTGCGGTACAGCTGCGAGCCCGACGATGCCGAGTGCCGGTTGTCCCACGAGTTGCCTTCGCACGCGATCGGGCCGTGCACGAGATGCGCGACGTCGACGATCGGCTGCAGCGCGATCTTCGCGCCGTCGAACGCGCAGCCGCCGGCCGCCGCGCCGGGCGAAAGCTGTTTCGTGCAGCCCTTCTTGCGTGCCTTCTCGCTCTTGTCCTGGTTCTTGTCGCAACCCGGTTCGTCGAACACTTCGGCAATCTTGGCTTTCAGCGATGCGGACATGACGGGTTCCTCTCAGGTTCGTGCAACGGGATATCCGCAAATTCCATACCATGCGGCTCGGCCCCATGAACACCGTTCGATGCGGTCTGACGGGGCGCGCGCGTTGTCGGGATTCGGACGCGCTTTGGACGGTTTTGAACGGAACCCGACAACGCGCGAGTCGCGCTCGACCGGCGAATGCTGTAAGGCGCAGCGCCGGTGCGAGCGGGCGATCGCTCGTTCCCGTATCCGGTCGCGAAAGCGTTCGCCGACGCATCGGCCGGAGTTCGTTCCGTTCGCCGTTTCTTCATGTTCGTGCGCCGCCCGTCAGTTGTCGTCGGCCAGTACGTCGAGCGCGACGAGCTGCTCGTACAGCGCCCGCCTCGCCCGCCAGTTTCGCTCGCCCGCCACGCGCGGATCGCCGCCCTCGAACGCGGCGAGCGCGTCGTCGTCGGTCCAGTACACGATGGCTGCGCCGCGTGCGGCGAGCGCGGCCGCCGCCGCGTCGCGCAGCGTGACCGGCTGGTTGCCGCAGACGCCGCGACCGAGCACGTAGTCGGCCCGGTAGAGCGTCGCGTCCCAGCCATAGGCATCGCCGAGCGCGCACAGCGCCGGATACGCGGCGCGCAGCGCCACGCCGGGTTCGGCGCCGTCGAACGCGAGCAGCTCGCGCACCGTCGGCGTGTCGTGGATTTCGTCGCGCGCGAGCGGGTCGGACGCCGCCACCTTGCGCGCAAAATCGGCGTCGTCGTACGCGAACCATGCGTTCGGCGCGCCGGCTTCCGGCAGTTCAAGCACGTAGATCACCGCGTCCTCCTGGCGCCATCCGGCCGCTGCGGCCACGGCGCATGCGTCGGGCCATGCATCGCGGCCCGGCGATGGCCGATCGCTGCCGCGGCGCACGCCGTCGAATCCTCGTCACGCGCGCCGCTCGCTCGCCGCGCCAAAAAAAAGCCGCCCCATACCGGCGGCGGGCCAAATTTCGCGAGGTAAAACCCTGTTGGACCGACCGACCGATCGCGCCGCGACCGAGCGACGCCACGTCGTAACGCCGTCGTATCGCAACGGCCGGCGCTCACTCGACGCCCTCTGCTGCCGTCTTCGCCCATACGGCCTTCCGGATGCGCTGCGCGATCCCTTGCGGGCTCGCGTCGAACGCGCGCTGCGCGGCCGACAGCGCGCCCTGCGCGATCGCGGCCTCGTCGTGCGTGAGCGGCAGGCGCCCCGCCACGTGCGTGGCGCCGCGCACCGTGCGCGCGATCGCCTGGCGGTTCGGATGCTCGCCCAACGGCACCAGATGATCGGTCTCGCGCACGCCTGCGAGGCAGACCCAGCCGTCGATCACCTCGACCTTGCGGCCGTCCTGCGTCGTCTTGACGAGTACCCGTTCCGTCATCGCCGCCTCCGTGTCAACGGATGATGTCGTAGCTGTAGTCGGTCTTCGACGGCACCATCGTGTTCGCGTCGAGCGCTTCGAAGAATTCGTCCAGCAACATGATCAGCGTGCGCAGCGCGCCCGCGTAGCCCCAGGTCGGATAGCGGTGGTAGTGGTGGCGATCGAAGATGGGGAACACCATGCGCACGAGCGGCGTCTTCGTGTCGCGCTCGAGATACTTGCCGTAGGTGTTGCCGATCAGGAAATCCACGGGCTCCGTGAACAGCAGCGAGCGCATGTGCCACAGGTCGCGCTTCGGATACACCTTGCAGCCCGCGCCGTACGGCGACGCGTCGAACATCGCCTGCACCTTCGCCGCCCATGCCTCGTTGCCGTTGGTCGCGAGCACGTGCGCGGGCTCCGCGCCGAGTTCCAGCAGGAACTGCGTATAGCCGAGCATCTGGTCCGGATCGCCGTACAACGCGTAGCGCTTGCCGTGCAGGTGCGCCTGGCTGTCGGCCATCGCGTCGACCAGCTGGCCGCGCTCCTTCTCGAGCTCCGCCGGGATCGGCTTGCCGGTGACGCGCGAGATTTCCATCAGGAAATGATCGGTGCCCGCCACGCCGACCGGCGCGTTCAGCACGACGACTTCCTGGCCGTGCTCGGCGATGAACTTGCTGGTCTTCTCGCAGCAGTACTCCTGGAACACGAAGGTCGCCTTCGCGTGCAGCGCGCGTTCGACCTCTTCCTTCGTCGTGCCGCCCTCGTACATGCGGAACTCGCCGTCGGTCGGCGTGTTCCAGGTCTCGGACGGATCGCAGATCACGTTGACCTTCACGTCGAACAGCGCGAAGATCCTGCGAATTTCGGCCATGTTGCCGACGACGAAGCCGTCGAAGCCGCCGATGAAGTTCACGCTGTCGTCGGGCACGCGCACGAGCGGCGCCGCGCTGCCGGCCTTGCCGTCCCAGAAGTGCTTGAGGATGCCGAGCAGCGAATTGTCGTAACCGGTGACGTGGCTGCCGACGAACGCCGGCGTATGGGCGAACGGCACGTCGTAGTCTTCCGGCACGCTGCCCTTCTGCTTGCTGTTCTTGATGAACGCATCGAGATCGTCGCCGATCACCTCGGCCATGCAGGTCGTCGACACCGCGATCATCTCGGGCTTGTAGAGGTTGTATGCGTTCGCGAGGCCGTCGATCATGTTGTTCAGGCCGCCGAACACCGCCGCATCCTCGGTCATCGACGAGCTGACGCACGAGGTCGGCTCCTTGAAGTGGCGCGAGAAGTGCGAACGGTAATACGCGACGCAGCCCTGCGAGCCGTGCACGAACGACAGCGTCTTGTGAAAGCCGTTCGCGACGTACACCGCGCCGAGCGGCTGGCACGCCTTGGCGGGATTCACGGTCAGCGAATCGCGCGCGAAGTTCTTCTGCTTGTAGTCCTCGGTCTTGGTCCACTCGACGATCTGCTTGACCGCCTCGTCGGGATGGTTGAACTCGAATTGCTCCTTCTTCGTGCGGAAAATCTCCTGATACTCGGGTTCGCGGAACAGCAACTCGTGATCGAGGATCTTGTCGGCGGATTGTGGCATCACGTACTCCTGATTCAGTCGTCAAATGGGCGATGGGCGCGGTGCCGGCGTCTGCAGCGAGCGTCGGCGGGCGGGGTCAGGCGGCCTTCTTCCACGGCGCCTTCGCGAGGCTCCAGACCGGGCTCGAAATCGCCATGTCCATGTCGCGCGCGAAGATCGCGAAGCCGTCGTAGCCGTGGTACGGGCCCGAGTAGTCCCAGCTGTGCATCTGCCGGAACGGCACGCCCATCTTCTGGAACACGTACTTTTCCTTGATCCCGGAACCGACGAGGTCCGGCTGCACCTGCTCGACGAACTGCTCGAACTCGTAGCCCGTCACGTCGTCGTAGATCAGCGTGCCGTCCTTCACGTAGTGCGTCGTGCGCTGGTAGTCGTCGTTGTGGCCGAACTCGTAGCCGGTGCCGACCACCTCCATCCCCAGGTCCTCGTATGCGCCGATCACGTGGCGCGGACGCAGGCCGCCGACGAACAGCATCACCTTCTTGCCCTGCAGCCGCGGCTTGTACCGTGCGATCACGGCGTCCATCAGCGGGCGGTACTTCGCGATCACCTTCTCGGCGTTCGCCTTGATCGTGTCGTCGAAGTGGCTCGCGATCTCGCGCAGGCTCTTCTCGATCATCGTCGGGCCGAAGAAGTTGTACTCGACCCACGGAATCCCGTACTTCTCCTCCATGTGCCGGCTGATGTAGTTCATCGAGCGGTAGCAGTGCAGCACGTTGAGCTTCGCCTTCGGCGTGTTCTCCAGCTCGGCGATCGTGCCGTCGCCCGACCACTGCGCGATCACGCGCAGCCCGATTTCCTCGAGCAGGATGCGGCTCGACCATGCGTCGCCGCCGATGTTGTAGTCGCCGATGATCGCGACGTCGTACGGCGTCGATTCGAACGCGGGGCGCTTGTCGGGATCGGTCTTGTCGAACACCCAGTCGCGGATCGCGTCGTTCGCGAGGTGGTGGCCGAGCGATTGCGACACGCCGCGAAAGCCTTCGCAGCGCACCGGCACGATCGTGTGACCGGCGTATTCGGTCGCCTTCTTCTTCGACACCGCCTCGATATCGTCGCCGATCAGGCCGATCGGGCATTCGCTCTGGATCGAGATGCCCTTGTTCAGCGGAAACAGCTGCTGGATCTCGTCGATGATCTTGTCGAGCTTCTTGTCGCCGCCGAACACGATGTCCTTCTCCTGGAAGTCGGACGTGAACTGCATCGTGACGAACGTGTCGATGCCGGTGGTGCCGATGTAGTAGTTGCGGCGCGCCGCCCACGAGTACTGGCCGCAGCCCACCGGGCCGTGGCTGATGTGGATCATGTCCTTGATCGGCCCCCAGACGACGCCCTTCGAGCCCGCATACGCGCAGCCGCGGATCGTCATCACGCCGGGCAGCGACTTGATGTTGGATTTCACGCCACAGTCGGGCTTGCCCTCCTCGAAGGTACCCAAATGCTTGGCGCGCCGCTTGGCCATCTTCTCCGGATAGGCTTTCAGCACTTCGTCGATCAGGGCCTTGTTCGCGGCCTTGCGCTCTTCAACCGTGGCGGTCATAGCATGCTCCATATGTGAGGTCGTTCTCCACTGCGCGCCCCGCCGCGCGCGCCGCGCGGCGGGGCATGTCGCGCGACGCGCGTTACGCGGTCAATTCCGACGCGGTCTTGCCGACCTGCGACTCGTCGATCGCGCTCATGATCCCGTGCTCCATCAGCAGATCTTCGAGCTGGTCCATCGTGATCGGCGTCGGGATCGTGCCGTTGCCCGCGTTGTTGTGAATCTTGTTGGCGAGCTGGCGATACTCGTTCGCCTGCTTCGAATCCGGCGCGAACTCGATCACCGTCATGCGACGCAGCTCCGCGTGCTGCACGATGTTGTCGCGCGGCACGAAGTGGATCAGCCGGGTGCCGAGCATGCCCGCCAGCGCTTCGGCGAGCTCGAGCTCCTTGTCGGTCTGACGCTCGTTGCAGACGAGGCCGCCGAGGCGCACGCCGCCGCTGTTCGCGTACTTCAGAATGCCCTTCGAGATGTTGTTGGCCGCGTACATCGCCATCATCTCGCCCGACATCACGATGTAGATCTCCTGTGCCTTGTTCTCGCGAATCGGCATCGCGAAGCCGCCGCACACCACGTCGCCGAGCACGTCGTACGACACGTAGTCGACGCCGTCATACGCGCCGTTCTCCTCGAGGAAGTTGATCGACGTGATGACGCCGCGCCCCGCGCAGCCGACGCCCGGCTCCGGGCCGCCCGACTCGACGCAGCGAATGTCCTTGTAGCCGATCTTCATCACGTCCTCGAGCTCGAGATCCTCGACCGAGCCGGCCTCCGCCGCGAGCGACAGGATCGTGTCCTGCGCCTTCGCGTGCAGGATCAGGCGCGTCGAGTCGGCCTTCGGGTCGCAGCCGACGATCAGGATCTTCTGGCCCAGATCGGTCAGCGCCGCGAGCGTGTTCTGCGACGTGGTCGATTTGCCGATGCCGCCTTTGCCATAGAAGGCGATTTGCCGAAGTTGAGACATTGCGTGCTCCACATTGAGAAAAGAGGTTGAAACCAGGGTTGCGAAATCGCGACCATGTCAGCCTGCCGTGTCCGTATCGCCTTTGGTCTTCTTCTGTCGCACCGCGCATCGGCCAGGAGTTGTCCGCAGTCCAGCAATTGCAGCTTCCGTGCCAACCCGCACGACATTCGTTGCAACGCCCGTCGCGACGGGCCGGCTGCACGCGGCGCAAGGTCGGCGCCGGCTTCCTTCGTCGTGTCGGATTCCCGACAAACGCCGCGCGCAGCGTCGCAAACGACACGCAGTTGTCGCGCATCCGTGCGTGGTTTTGTCCGCTTCGTCCGCTGCGGCCCGGCGCATCTCGCCTGGTACGGTTGTTGCACCAAGCGGCTTCATGAACACGCCCGCCCACTCCGCTCATTCGCTTCACGCGGCGCACGCGCCGCCGTCGCCTTTCGATCGTCTCGGCGGCGCAGCCGCGCTCGCGCGCATCGTCGATGCGTTCTATCGCCAGATGGACACGCGGCCCGATGCCGCCGGCATCCGCGCGATGCACGGCGCGGATCTCGGCCCGGTGAAGACGGTGCTCGTCACCTATCTGTGCGAGTGGCTCGGCGGCCCGCGTCACTATTCGGCGCAGCGCGGGCACCCGCGTCTGCGGATGCGGCATCGCGCGTTCGCGATCGGCATGGCCGAGCGCGACGCGTGGCTCGCCTGCATGCGCGCGGCGCTCGACGAATGCGGCGTCGAGCCGGCACTGCGGGATGAACTGATGCAGGCGCTCTTCAAGCTGGCCGACTGGTTGCGCAACACCGGGCGATGACGTTCGCCCTCACCTTTGACGACGACACCGAGGATTTTTCATCATGACCGAAGCGCTCACCCGCACCACGCTCGACGACACCGCGTTCGCGCGGCTCGAAGCCGAAGGCCGTCTGCTCAACCCCGTGCTGAAGGGGCTCACGAATACCTTCGGGCGGGTCGGATTCCGCGGCGAACTCGCGCTGCGTTTCGCGGCCAAGCTCGCCGACGAAGCGCGCCCGCCCGAGCTGACCTGCGATCAGGTGATGGCCGTAGCGACCTTCGGCGAGCCGCACCTGCCGTTCTTCGCGGGCTTCCTGCTGAGCTTCGAATATCTGAAGGACGTCGCCGAAGTGCTCGGCGACACGTTGAGCGCCGCCGGCAAGTACTTCCTGTTCTGCGACAACATCGACCTGAGCAAGCGCTACCAGGTGCCATACAAGGGCGCGATGTTCTATGTGCTGCCGATTCTGGAGAGCACCGTCTACAACGAGATGCTCGAGCTGCTCTATCTGGAGAAGAGCGAGCTGAAGAAGAAGGACACCGCCGGCAAGCTCGACGCCGTCGCCGACGCGGCGCTCAAGTTCGACGTCACGTTCGACACGATCACGTACGCGGAAGGGCTCGAACTGATGGGGCCGGTGCGCAACCCGAACGAGAACCGGCCCGTATGAGCGGCCGCGAACCTGTCGATTCGGGCCTCGCGCGCGAGCGGGCCTGAGCAACGTGGGGCGGCCCGGCGTTTCCCGCGCGCCGGCATCGGCGCCCGCGGCGCCGCTTGGCCGAACCCTGTCCGTCAACCGGAGCCGGAGCACGACCATGTCCCTGCACAGTTCCTTCGTCGCACGCCGCGGCGGCAACCTGCGCGCGGTGCGCGACGACGACCCGCCGCGCCCACGGATGCCCGCCGCGCTCGCCACCTGGCTCGCGTGGCACGACTTTCCCGATCTGCACTCGTGCGGCATCGGCGGCGTCACGCCGCTGATGCTGGCCGCGCTGCAAGGCGAGGACGGCGTGCTCGACGCGCTGCTCGCGCACGGTGCGCGGCTCGACGCGCTCGACGACGCCGGCAACGGCGCGCTGTGGTATGCGTGCATCGGCGGCGCGCCGGCGCCGATCCTGCGGCTGATCGAGGCGGGCGCCGACGTCGACCACGCGAACGACGACGACGTCACGTGTCTCATGCAGGCGGCCGCGAGCGGCCGGATCGAGGTGATGCAGCTGCTGCTGTCATGCGGCGCGAGCGAGACGCTATGCGCGCCGGACGGCCGCAGCGCGCGCGACATGGCCACCGATCGTGCGCTGCAGCTGCTGCGCGAATCGCACCGGCTCGCGCATGCGACGCAGGACGACGCGGCATGAGCGCGTGTGCTTCGCGTCGCCCGGCTTCGGGTTACACGCTCGCCGATGCGGCGGGCGCGATCGATCATCTGCTCCGGACGGTATTCCGGCACGAGCGCCATGCAGCCGAACCGAGCCGTGACGCACACCGCACCGCGTTCCGGCGCGATGAGGGCGCGCCGCTCGAACCGCTGCCGCTCGCGGACGCACGCGTCGTCGGCACGCGCATGCAGCGCGAGCGTTCGCAATGAAAGGCCAGCGCGTCTTTCGACGTCTCACGGTCAACGAGCTCGGCGCGTGGCGCGGCCGTCATCCCGATGCGCTGGTGCTCGACGCGCGCGATGCCGACAGTCATGCGCGCTCCGGCTGGCCGGACGCCGTGCGGCTGTCACGCGACAACCAGGACGAGCTGTTGCTGCGCACGCGGCGCGGCCGGCCGATCCTGATCTACTGCCATCGCGGCAACGCGAGCCAGGCCTGGGCGCGCATGTTCGCGGACTTCGGCTTCACGGTCGTCTGCGACCTGATCGGCGGGCACGCGGCATGGGCCGCGAGCGTTGCCGGCGCGAACCCGTCCGGCAGCCCGGTCGAGCCAGCGCTTGCCGCGCGGCTCACGAGCGTCGGCTTCGTCGGCCCGAGCGCGCGCGACGCGCACGACAACACGCCGCTGATGGTTGCCGCGTGGCGCGGCGCGCGCGACGCCGTCGACGCGCTGCTGGCGCACGGCGTGGCGGTCGATGCGATCAACGCGGACGGCAACAACGCGCTGTGGCTCGCATGCGTGCATGGCGACCCGGCCGGCATCGAGCGGCTCGCGCGGGCCGGCGTGCCGCTCGACCATGCGAACGTGACGGGCGCGACCTGCCTGATGTACGCGGCATCGTCGGGCAAGGCCGAGGTCGTCCGTGCGCTGCTCGCGCTGGGGGCCGATCCGGCGATCCGCTCGCGGGACGGCTTCACCGCCCTCGACATGGCCGCGACGGCCGAATGCCTGCAATTGCTGCGCCGACTCTGATGAAGGATCTTGCGATGGCTCATGTCACGTTTTACGAAAAACCCGGCTGCGGCGGCAATGCGGCGCAGAAGGCGCTGCTGGTCGCCGCCGGCCACACGCTCGACGTGCGCAATCTGCTGCGCTGGCCGTGGACGCCGAAGACGCTGTTCGCGTTTCTCGAGCCGCTGCCGGTGCACGAATGGTTCAACCGCGCGGCGCCGGACGTGAAAGCCGGCCGGATCGTCCCCGAGGCGCTCGACGCCGCGGCCGCGCTCGCGCTGCTGCTGGCCGAACCGTTGCTGATCCGCCGGCCGCTGATGGAAGCGGGCGACGGCCGGATGGTCGGCTTCGATGCGGCGCGCGTGCATGCGTGGATCGGCCTCGGTCCGTTGACGGCGGCAGACGTGACGACCGGTTCGCTCGAAGGCTGTGCGGCCGCGACGACGGGCTGCGCCGCCGCGTCGGCCTGAATGCAATTTGACCGGAGAGCCGCCATGCCTCTTTACGACTATCGGTGCCGCGACTGCGGCCGGACCTTCGAAGCGCTGGTGCGGGCGGGCGCGTCGCCTGCGTGTCCGCACTGCGGCAGCACCGCGCTCGACAAGCAGGTCAGCGCGCCCGCGCCGCCCGGACGCTCGCGCGAGATCGTCAGGAAGGCCCGCCGGCAGGCGGCCCATGAGGGCCATCTGAGCAACTTCTCGGCCGCGGAGCGCGCGAAGCTGCTGAAGTAGCGGAATGACGGGGGGCGCGTCGGTCGGGCGATGAGCGCGATGCGGTTCTCAAGAGCCGCTCGCGACATCGACGCCCGCCTCCGCATGCCGCCTCACGACGGCCTCACGTCTGCCTCACACGAAGCTCAACAGCTCGACGGTCACCGGTTCGTCGCCGAGCACCGCCTGGCACGCAAGCCGCGATTTCGAGCCGACCCCGACGATCGCATCGAGCTTTTCGTTCTCGGTGCGCTGAATCTTCGACAGGCTCTTGCGGCCCTCCTGCACGAACAGATGGCACGACCCGCATTCGGCCTTGCCGTCGCATTTGTGCGCGATGGCCTCGCCGACGCCGAGGAGCGCCTGCAACAGCGTCGCGCCGACGGCGACATCGTAGGATTTACCGGAAGGAAGAACGGTCAGGATGGTCATGGTCAGATACTCACGGGACGAGAAAGACAACAAGGAAAATGGCGGCAACTACCGCGTGACGACATGCCGCGCCGCGGCCGTCACGCGGGAAGCGCGTGCCTCAACTCTGCGACCAGCGCGCGAGCAAAGGCATCGAGCGGCATCGCGATCCGCTCGATGCGCTGCTCGTCGAGGAAGCGCGCCTCCATCCGCGTCGGCTCGTCGGGCAGCACGGCCCAGTGCGTATCGGACGAACGCTTCATGATCTGGCGCGCGAAGCTGCGGGCGAGCTGGTCGTCGAAGCGGCAACCGACGAACAGGAAGCTGCGGCCGCTGCGCCACGCCTGCACCGCTGGCGGAATCGGCGTCTGGATATCGATCTCGGTCAGCACTTCGACGAAGTCGCTGTCGGACACCAGATAGTTCGCGGCAGGCGCATGCGCGCCGATCGGCTTGTAGAGCAGCGCGCCGGCGGACGGCACCTCGGGCAGCCGCGCGCCGTGCGCGTCGTAGCCGGCGAACCATTCGCCGAAGTGCTCGGACTGCGACAGCCCCTGCACCTGCGCCCAGCCGCTCGGCCGCATGCGCGCGAGCGCCGCCGCGAAGGTGTCGTCGTACCAGGTGTCGACATACAGGCCCCCCCCGCTCGCGGCGAGCGCGCAATGCAGCGCCGACGGCGCCGGCGAGGCCGCAAACGCGTCGCTCATCAGGCTCACCACCGACTTGCGATGCTTGAAGTTCTCGATGAACTGCGCGGCCTGCGTGAGCCGGTGGCGGATCTTGTGCGGCACGCTGACCTTGTCGGTCATCAGCCGCGCCAGCGCCTCCGCGGTGGCCGGCACGCGCACGTCGGCGCACAGCGCGAGCAGGCCCGGGCCGAGATACGGAATGATGCTGCCCGCCTCGATCCGGCGGGCGATGTGCTCGATCGACATGCTCATGAACGGCTTCCTCACAGATAGATCGCGGCTCCCGCGCCCACGTTGGTCGCGGTGTCCTTCAGGGTCGTGACGATGAACTTCACCTGGTCGGCGTCGAGCAAGGTGTGCAGCGGCAGCGCCAGCGCGCGGTCGCCGATGCGCTCGGTGTCCGGCAGCACGCCGCGCTTGCGGCCGATCGAGTCGCCCGCCTGCATGTAGTGGAACTGCTCGTGCAGCGGATGGCTGTATGCGGCGGTCTCGATCCCGCACGACTTCAGGTCGTCGATCATCTGCGCGCGCGCGCTTTGCGTGAAGCGCTTGCCGAGGTGCACGACGTACAGCATCCAGTTCACCTCGTCGACGTCGTCGGCCGTGTACGGCGGCTTGATGCCTTCGAAGCTGCGCATCTGCTCGTGATACCAGCGCTCGACCTGCTTGCGCTGCGCGAGGCGCTCGTCGAGGCTCGCGAGCTGCGCGAGGCCAAGCGCCGCCGTCAGCTCGCTGATGCCGGCCTGCAGCGGCACGCGCGCGCCGACCGACACCGAGCCGCGGTCCGCGACGCGCCGCTCGCGCAGATAACGCAGCTCGTGCACGAGCGCGTCGTCGTCGGTGACGAGCATCGCGCCCTCGCCCGCGCACAGCGCGCTCGGCGCCGAGAACTCGAAAATCGCGACGTCGCCGAACGAGCCGACCGTGCGGCCGCGGTAGCGCGAGCCGAGCGCCTCGGTGCTGTCCTCGATCAGCGCGAGCCCGTGCGCATCGGCCAGCTCGCGCAGCGGGCCCCACGCGGCGGGATGGCCGTTCGTGTTGCCGGCGAGGATCGCCCGCGTGCGCGGCCCGATCTTCGAGCCGGCCTTGTCGGCGCTCAGGCAGCCGCTCCAGTAATCGATGTCCGCGAACACCGGCGTCGCCCCCGCCAGCGTGATCGCCTGCGCGACCTGATGCCAGGTGTGCGATGCGCAGATCACCTCGCCGCCGGCCCCGATGCCGAGCGCGCGCAGCGCGAGCCACGCGCCGAGCGTGCCGCTCGCGACCGCGACCGCATGCGTGCGGCCGGCCCAGCCCGCGAACGCGCGCTCGAACGCTTCGCGCATCGGGCCGTCGCTCCAGCGCGACGAGCGCAGCACCGCGCTCACCAGCTCGATTTCACGCGCACCGCACGCCGGCTCGGCGAGCGCAATCTCGTCAAGTTCCATGGCCGCTCCCATCGTCGGTCAGGATCAGCGCGTTCGCTTCGCTCGCATGCGCCGTGATCGACAGGCACATCCCGGCGATCCGGACGAAGTAGACGGCCCGCGCGCCGACGCGCAACGCGGGCGTCTCGCCGCACATGTCGGCCGCGCCGAGCTGCATCGTGCGCACGTCCGGAAAGCGCTCGCGCCACCGGCTCGCAGCGGCGTCGAGCGTCGACGCCGAGCCGATCAGCTCGGCCGCGGCCTGGACTTGCTCGGCGGTGAGCGCCATGTCATTCCTCCACGCCGGCGATACGCCGCGCTTCGACCGTCACGGGCAGCGCCGTGGCGGCATCCATCTCGGGCAGCTCGAGCTGCCAGCCATTGCCGAGCGTGACGAGGCCGCCCCACATCTGCGGCCGCGCCATCGACACGATCGGCTCCTCGAGGTCCTTCTTCGGCACGTAGGCGCTCAGCACGCCTTTGCTGTCTCTGCGAATCATCACTTTCACGATAAAGACTCCGGGGATACGACGGGTTCAGGTCGGCTGCACGGCCGCTTCGGCCAGCAACGGCTTCAACAACGGAGGCAGCGCGGCGAGCAGGTAATCGATGTCGCGCGCGCTGGTGGCCGCGCCGAGCGAGAAGCGCACGGCGCCGAGCGCCTCGTCGCGCGGCACGCCCATCGCGCTCAGCACGTGCGACGGCTCGCTGCCGCCGGACGAACACGCCGAGCCCGACGACGCGCACACGCCGATCTGCTCGCAGCGCTGCAAGACGGTGTCGGCGTCCAGCCGGCCGACGCGCAGGCAGCTCGTGCCGGGCACGCGCGGCGCGCTCGCGCCGTACACGTGCACGCCGGGCAGCGCCGCGCGCAGGCCGGCCTCGAACGCGTCGCGCAGCGCGGCGATCCGTGCGGCGTCGGCGAGCACATCGGCCAGCCGCTCGAGCGCCGCGGCGAAGCCGACGATCGCGGGCAGGTTTTCGGTGCCGCCGCGCCGGTGCCGCTCCTGGCTGCCGGGAAACTGCGCCGCGAGCGGCACGCCGTCGCGCACGAGCAGCGCGCCGATCCCTTTCGGCCCGTGCAGCTTGTGCGCGGACAGCGACACCGCGTCGGCGCCGAGCGCCGCGAAATCGAACGGCAGCTTGCCGACCAGCTGCGTCGCGTCGACGTGCAGCAGCGCGCCCGCCGCCTGCGCGAGCGCCTTCACGTCGGCGATCGGCATCAGCACGCCGGTCTCGTTGTTCGCCGCCATCACCGACACCAGCGCGACGTCCGGGCCGATCACGCGCGCGGCGCTGTCGAGATCGAGCACGCCGTCCGGCCGCACCGCGATGAAATCGACCGGACGGCCCTGCGCGGCGAGCGCGTGCGCGAGCTTCAGGTGCGCCGCATGCTCCGTCGCGCCGAAGACGAGCCTGCGCCGCACGGCCGGGGCCGGGGCCGGAGCAGACGCCGACGCCGCGGCCGACGCCCCGAGCCCGAGCACCGCGAGATGATTCGCCTCGGTCGCGCCGCTCGTGAAGACCACGTCCCTGGCCTTGCAACCGAGCGCGCCGGCGATCGTCGCGCGCGCGGCGGCCAGCGTGCGCTTCGCCTGCTGTCCGGCGCCATGCTGCGACGACGCGTTGGCCCACACGTCGGTCAGCACGGCGAGCATCGCGTCGATCGCCGCGGGCGCGGGCGCCGTCGTCGCGTTGTGGTCGAGATAGATCATCGTCGCTCCCCGTCGTGCGTCACGGCCAGAACACGCGCTCGGCGTCGACGCACAGCAGCTCCAGCAGCAGGTCGAGATCGGCGCTTTCGTACCGCCACGACCAGCGGCGCGCCGCATGATCGCGGGCGTACAGGCTCCAGCGCCCGGCGGGGCCGCGCGCGAGCCTCGCGATGTCGATCACGCCGCCGTCCGGATCGACGTTGCGCGAGCAGCACGGGCTCTCGATCCGGAAGCCGTCGGCGTCGCGCAGCACGCGCGGGCTCACGTAGCGATAGCGCGCACGCTCGCGCAGCGCGCGTTCGATCCGCCGCTGCGTGAAATCGACGACGCTCGCCGGCTGGCCGCGCCCGGGCGCCGCTCGCCCCTGCGTCATCATCGCGCCGCCCCGTCGTGTTCGGGCAGCAGGCCGGCCGGCGCCGGCGCGATCTCGTCCTCGGTACAGCCGATCACCTGCCGGCCGAACTCGACCAGGTAAACCGGCTCGCCCGTGTCGACGACCTGCCCGACGTTGACGATCTCGCCCA
The DNA here is from genome assembly GCF_000745665.1 of Burkholderia sp. WP42. Taxonomy (NCBI): domain Bacteria; kingdom Pseudomonadati; phylum Pseudomonadota; class Betaproteobacteria; order Burkholderiales; family Burkholderiaceae; genus Burkholderia; species Burkholderia sp. WP42. Next base: position 64,961 of record NZ_JQJT01000009.1, read on the forward strand.
CCGCGCCCGCGTCGACGAGGCGCGCGCCGGGCGCATGGTCCGGATAGCTGCCGTCGTTGCACAGATCGTCCAGCGCGACGACGCGCATGCCCCACGAATATTCGGGCTCCCGCATGGGCTCCATCATGTTCACGATGACGTCTCCGGTTCTCCGCGCGCCGCGGCGTGCGGCCCGTCGGCTGCAACGGCCCGCCCGAGCTCGCCGAGCCGGCTCGCGTGCGCGCCGAGCTTCGCGAGCACGTCGTCGGGCAGGTTGTCGAGCGTGCACAGCTCCTTCGCGCGCATCCCGACCCGGTGGCCGGTGTCGACGAAGTCGACCGCGTAGATATAGAACTGCTGCAGGAACGTGTTGATGCTCGTCACGTAGCCGACGTCGCCCTTGTTGACGAGCACCTCGCCGATGTCCTTGCCGCTGTAGGTGCCGTCGTTGCGCACCGCCGAGCGCGCGACCACCCGCTCGCCGAACGAAAAACGCGGCGGATGGGCGACCTCGATCACGTCGTCGTCGCGGTTGATGTCAGCCATGGTCCGCTCCACTATCGAGTTCCAGCGGTTGCGACGGATCGTCCGAACGCAGCCTGCGCCTGGCGAGCGCGCACACTTCGTCATCCGCATCGTCGAGCAGCAGCACGACGATGCCCGGCGGCGCGCGCCGCGCGATCTCCCAGCGCACGCGCCAATCCGCGTCGCCGAGCAGGTTGCCGAGCAGCGGCGCCGGCAGCCGCGCGGCGACGCGCCGGCGCACCTCGGCGTCGGCGTCGTCTACCATCCGCAGCAGCGCCGGCATGTCGAGCCGCTCGGCCACGCGCATGCGCACGCCGCGATCGGCGTCCCGCGCCATCGACGGCAGCAGCGCGACCGGCAGGCGGCGCGCGACCCAGTCGCGCACGCCGTAGTCGGGATCGGTCCGCATGCTCGCGAGCACGGCCGGATCGACGCGCTGCGCGACGCGGATCCGCACCTCGCGGTGCGGATCGCCGGCGAGCCGCGACAGATATGCGTGCGGCAGGCGCAGCGCCACCTGCAGCCGCACGGTTTCGTCCGGATCGTCGATCAGCGCGGACAGGCGGAACACGTCCGCGTAGCGCGCGGCGATCGCGCGCACCTCGAAATACGGGTGCGCGAGCTGTTCGTTGGCGAGCGCCGGATGCCAACTGAAGAAGCGGTCGATCCGGCGCGCATACGCGTCCTGCATGCAGGCGCGGCCCGGCTCGCAGCCGGCTTCGCCCGCGCGGCCCCGCAGCGCCGCGTACGGGCAGCGCGCACAGTCGAGCGCGCCGCCCTGCCAATCCAGCGGCGGGATGTCGCCGGCGGGCGCGGCCGGCGCGTTCGCGTCGGCCTGCGCCGGGACGCTGCGCGCCCGGCCGAGCGCGCTATCGCGAGACGGCCCGGCGGCGCGCTCGCGCGGCGACCGCCCTGCGCGTGGGGAGCGTGGCGAGCGGTTCATCTCGGCGTCTCCGCCCAGCCGCGCGCCGGATGCGCGTGCAGCGCGTCGTCGTCATCGTCGTCCGCGCGGCGTTCGTCGCGCGTCAGCACGTGCAGCAGCAGTGCGCCGCCCACCCGGTCGTCCGGGTCGAGGCGCCGCAATTCGTCGAGCAGCGAGCGCGCCGCCACGCGCTCGCCGAGCCGCAGGTTCAGGTATGCGAGCCCCTTCATCACGAACAGCTGGAAGCGCACCGTCGCGTCGTAGCGCACCGCGTCGCCCGTCGGCGGCGCATCGGCGACGCGCGGGCCGAGCGCCGTGCGCACGAGCGCAAGCGCTGCCTCGCCGACTGCACGCGCCTGCGCGAGCCGATGGCCGTAGAAATGGAAGCGGTACAACGCGATCAGCGGCGCAGGATGCGCGGGCAGCGCCGCCCGCGCGCGTTCGAGCAATGCCAGCGCGTCGTCCGGGCGATGCTGCAAGCGCCCGGCGGCGTCGATCCATGCGGCAACGGGCGCCGGCAGGCCACCGCTGAGCGCCGAACACGCGAACGCGGAGAGTGCGTCGTCGAGCGTGCGGGATTCGCCGTACATGGTCCGCTCCCGTCGGTCACGACGCGCGCGACAGCTCGGGCGGCCGGCCGCGGCCGATCGCGTCGATGCCGATCTTCGCGACGCCGGGCTCCGCCGGCGCGGCGCTGCTGCACGCACACGGCGCCTGGTTCGGGTTCGTGAACGTGAAGCCCGACTGCGTCGCCGTTTCGACGAAATCGATCGTCACGCCGTCGAGCAGCATCCGGCTTTCCGCGGGCAGGAACACGCGCAGGCCGTCGGCGTCGAGCACCGCCTCGCCCGCCTGCGGCGCGGCCTCGGCGCTGAACGCCGCGTTATAGCCCGAACAGCCGCCCGCGCTGACGACGAGCCGGAAGCCCGCGCCGGCCGGCAAGCCCGAGAAACGCACGATACGGCGCATGAACTTGTCCGCCGCGGCGGTGATGGTGACATTCGGCAGCATGATCGCGATTCACTCCTTGTCGTTGAACGCATTGAACGCGTGGACGGCGGTCGGCACGCGGCTCACGCCGGCACGATGCAGCCGTCGACCGGGCACACCGCGACGCATTGCGGGCTGTCGAAGTGCCCTTCGCATTCGGTGCACTTCTTGGGATCGATCGCGAATACGCCGCCTTTTTCGCCGATCGCGACGTTCGGGCACTCCGGTTCGCACGCCGAGCAGCCGGTGCAGGTCGAAGCGATGATCTTCAGGGACATGGTGACGCTCCTGTTGTGGGTGAGATCCTGATGACGCGCGCGTTACGCCGCCGCGCTGCCGGTGTACGCGCCCTGCCGGATCGCCGCGTCGCCGCGATCCGCATGCACGACCGCGCCGGACGCGACGCGGCTGCGGTAATCGTCGAACCATGCGAGCGCGGCCTTCTCGATGAACTCGCCGGAGAAGCGCTCGACCGGCTCGATGCCGGCCTGCGCCAGCTCGTCGCGCGGGCACGCGCCGATCTTCGCGACCAGCACCGCGTGGCAGTCGTTGATCGCGCGCACGACGGACGGCAATTGCTCGTCGTCGCCGAACCCGCCCTGGCAGTAGAGGTCGACGCGGCGATGGCCGACGAACAGCGCTTCCGACGCGGACACCTCGAAAATCTGGAATTCGCTCACGTGGCCGAAGTGCTCGTTGACGCGCCCGCCGCCCTTCGTCGCGACGGCGACCAGCACCTTGAGATCCGTGGCGACGTCGCTCGCCATCAACGCCGCGAGCGCCTCCTGCTTCGACGCATGCTGCGCGCTGCGTTCGGCCTCGACGCGGTCCTGATAGGCCCGGCGGCGATCGAGGTCGTAGACCACTTCCATCTCCTCGATCCGGTCGAGCGTGAACTCGTCGCTGCGGTCCTCGCCGAGCAGGCCGACCGCGTCCGCGCGGCATTGCCGGCAGTGCCGCATCAGGTTCGCGCCGCCCATGCACGCGTCCTGCACGGCCTTCAGTTCCTGCGCGCTCGGTCCGCGCTGGCCGTTCAGGCCGAAATAGGTGCCGTGCTCGGGCTCGGAGATCAGCGGCATGATGTTGTGCAGGAAGGCGCCGCGTTTCTTCACCTCGCGGTTGACCTCGATCAGGTGCTCGTCGTTGACGCCGGGGATCAGCACCGAGTTGATCTTGGTCAGCACGCCGCGCGCGGTGAGCATCTCGAGCCCCTTCATCTGCTGCTCGTGGAGGATCTGCGCGGCCTCGTAGCCGGTCACGCGCCGGTGATCCCAGAAGATCCACGGATAGATCTTCGCGCCGACGGCCGGGTCGACCATGTTGATCGTGATCGTCACGTGGTCGATGTTGTAGCGGCAGATCTCGTCGACCAGCGCAGGCAGCGCGAGGCCGTTGGTCGACAGGCACAGCTTGATGTCGGGCGCCTGCTCCTGGAGCATCCGGAACGTGTCGAAGGTCTTCTGCGGGTTCGCGAGCGAATCGCCGGGGCCGGCGATGCCGAGCACCGTCATCTGCGGAATCTCGCTCGCGACCGCGACGACCTTCTTGACCGCCTGCTCGGGCGTGAGCTTCTGCGACACGACGCCGGGGCGCGACTCGTTCGAGCAGTCGTATTTGCGGTTGCAGTAGTTGCACTGGATGTTGCAGGCGGGCGCGACGGCGACGTGCATCCGCGCGTAGTGGTGATGCGCCTCTTCCGAGTAGCACGGGTGGTTCTTGACCTTCTCCCAGATCTCGGCCGGCATGTCGTCGGGGCCGCCCGACGAGCCGCAGCTCGCCTTGCCGTCGCCGCCCTGCGTGCCGCAACCGCCGCCCGCTGCCGGGACGTCCGCTGGCATACCGAGCGGTTTGATCTCGCCGATGCCGATATAGGCCGACGCGGGGGGCATGCCGACGTTCTGTGCGCTGTGCATGGACTTCTCCTGGAATTCGACGGGGACGACGTGCGACGTTAAAAGCCAGAACCGTGCCACGCCGCGACGCACGCAGCGGCGCGCCTGAGCGGCGGATCCGATGTCCGGTTTGTCGGGCCGGCGCGTGTTCCGCGACGAGAACGGCGGCCGCCGCTGTCGCGGTTGCGACAAACGACACAATCGGGAAGCGGCAGAGGGAAGCGCGCCGATGCGTCGGCGGCTGCAGCGGGACGGGACCGCGGGCGTGCGCGTGAGGTCGGTCGGGAAGAAAAGCGGAAGCGGAAGCGGCGTGCGCGCATGCGGCGGCGCAAGCGCGCAGTCAGGCGCCGCGCGCGCAGCTCAGCGCACGCGCGGCATGGCGGCGCCGGTCAGAACCGCCTCACCTCGATGCCGTACTTGTGCAGCGCGTAGCCGATCTGTCGCGGCGTGATCTTCAACAGGCGCGCGGCCTTCGCCTGCACCCAGCCGCAGCGCTCCATCGCCCAGATCAGCCGCTCGCGCTCGCCTTCCGGCTTGCCTTCGTCGTCGCCGTTGATCGCGAACGCGTCGTCGTGGTCGTGCTCGTGCTCGTGGTCGTGGTCGTGGAACGCATCGTCGAACGGGTCGTCCGCGAAGCCGCCGTCGCGCGGCAAGCCGCGGTGATCGCCCGCGCCAGGCGCGGGCACCTCGCAGATCGGAATGTCGAGCAGCCGCGCGGGACGCACCGCGTCCTCGCGCTCGATGTGATGCAGCACCTTCGTCAGGCAGCGGTCCTCCTGGCACAGGAACGCGAGGCGATCGATCGTGTCGTGATGCGTCATCGTCGCGGTACGCTCGACGCAGTTCTCGAGCTCGCGCACGTTGCCGGGCCAGTAGCAGCTCGTCAGCACGCGCATCGCGTCCTCGCTGAAGCGCAGCGCGCGGCCGTTGTCGCGGTTGAAGCGATCGAGAAAATGCTGGGCCATCGCCGGGATGTCGTCGCGCCGCTCGCGCAGCGGCGGCAACTGGATGCTGACGACGTTGATCCGGTAGTAGAGATCGGCGCGGAACTCGCCTTCCTTCACCATCCGCTCGAGATTGCGATTGGTGGCGAGAATCAATCTCACATCGACTTTCACCGGCGCCGCGCCGCCGACCCGCTCGAACTCGCGCTCCTGCAGCACGCGCAGCAGCTTCGCCTGGAACGACGGCGAGATGTCGCCGATCTCGTCGAGGAACAGCGTGCCGCCATGCGCCAGTTCGAAACGCCCCTTGCGCAATCCCTGCGCACCGGTGAACGCGCCCTTCTCGTGCCCGAACAGCTCGCTTTCGAGCAGCGTCTCGGTCAGCGCCGCGCAGTTCACCGAGATGAACGCGTGGTCGTTGCGCGGCGACAGCCGGTGGATCGCGCGCGCGATCACCTCCTTGCCGGTGCCGCTCTCGCCGCGCAGCAGCACCGTCGTGCGAGCCGGCGCGACCTGATGGACCTGCGAGAACACCTGCTGCATCGGCGCCGACACGCCGACCACCTGATCGAGCTGCTGCACCGGCCGGATCGCCTTCTGCATGCGCCGCACCTCGTCCTGCAGGCGGTCGTGCGCGCAGCTGACGCTGCGATGTAGCAGCATCGCCTGCCCCATCAGCGTCGCGACGATCTTCATCAGATACAGGTCGTTCGCGAACACGCGGTTGCGATCGGGGTTCGAACAAAACGCGACCAGCACGCCCAGCGTGCGCTGCTCGTGGCGGATCGGCATGCCGAGCATCGCGACCGAGCCGTCGTCGGGCTCGCCCGCGCCGCCCGTGCGATCGAGGAACAGCGGCTCGTCGCGCACTTCCGGCACGATCACCGGCGAGCCGCTCGTGAAGATGCGTCCGACGATGCCCTCGCCGGGCAGGAAGCGCACGCGCTGGCGCCAGTCGTCGGCGAGGCCGGTGCAGCACAGGCCGCGCAGGTAGCCGTCCGGCTCGACGACGACGACGAACGCCGAGCGCCAGCCCAGCGTGTACGACAGGTAACGCAGCGACGTGAGGAAGGTCTGCGAGACGTCGAGCGACGATATCAGCGTCTTGCCCACTTCATAGACCACGTCGAGATCACGGCGATGCTCGCTTGCATGGGAATTCGGCATGGCTTTCGCTCCTGCGATGGCTCGCCCGCGCGTGCAGCACTCCGGCGCGACGTAATGGCGAAGCAATATCTGCGCCCATCTCGTGCCGCGGGATCGCGGCGCCTGCCCGCGACGACAAAGCCGACACAGGCGAGAAAAGACCAGACAAAGGCGACAAGGTCGCGCGCCGTTCGCCGGGTGCGCGCGACAAACTCGACAATGCGCAGCTCGACATCCACGATATCAAGCGAAAAAAAAGCGTGGCATGGATGTTGCAAATCCGGCGGTCGTCAACCCACCGTCGTCATCCCTCCACGCGGAGCATGCAATGGCCTATAGCGACAAGGTCCTCGACCACTACGAAAACCCGCGCAACGTCGGCTCGTTCGACGCCGGCGCCGACGACGTCGGCACCGGCATGGTCGGCGCGCCCGCATGCGGCGACGTGATGCGGCTGCAGATCCGCGTGAATGCCGACGGCGTGATCGAGGACGCGAGATTCAAGACCTACGGCTGCGGCTCCGCGATCGCGTCGAGTTCGCTCGTCACCGAATGGGTGCGCGGCCGCACGCTCGACGAAGCGCTCGCGATCAAGAACACCGACATCGCCGAAGAACTCGCGCTGCCGCCCGTGAAGATTCACTGCTCGATTCTCGCCGAGGACGCGATCAAGGCCGCCGTCGCCGATTTCCGCTCGCGGCATCCGGGCGCGGGTGGCGAGACGCTCGCCGAGCAGCCGGTCTGCACGTCCACGCCGAACTGAACGCTTCACTCCTTCGAGGATCGCCCCATGGAACTCCTGCAACCGTCCGCCGACGCCGCGCCCGTCCCGCTGCCGGCCTTTCTGGACTTCACGCCCAACGCGGCCGCGAAAGTCGCGGCGCTGATCGACGCGGAAGGCAACCCGCAGCTGAAACTGCGGCTCTACGTGTCGGGCGGCGGCTGCTCGGGCTTTCAATACGGTTTCGCGTTCGACGACCAGGTCGCCGATGACGACCTGCAAGTCGTCACCGACGGCGTCACGCTGCTGATCGACGCGATGAGCCGGCAATACCTCGCGGGCGCCCGCGTCGACTACGAGGACGGGCTCGAAGGCTCGCGCTTCGTGATCCAGAACCCGAACGCGCAGAGCACGTGCGGCTGCGGCAGTTCCTTTTCCGTGTGAGCGCGCGATGGCCATCTCCGTCACTCCAGCGGCCGCGCGCCACATCGAGAAGGCGCTGCAAAAGCGCGGCGCCGGGCTCGGCCTGCGCGTCGCGGTCAAGACGAGCGGCTGCTCCGGCTTCGCCTACGCGCTCGAATTCGTCGACGCGCCGAACGACGACGATCTGTGCTTCGCGACGCACGGCGTGACCGTCGTCGTCGACCCGCGCAGCCTGCCGATGCTCGACGGCACCGAGCTCGACTTCGTCCGCGAGGGCCTGAACGAAGGCTTCAAGTTCCACAACCCGAACGCGACCGCGAACTGCGGCTGCGGCGAGAGCTTCGCCGTCTGAGCACGCCCGCACGCGACATTCGCACCGACCGCACGGAGACCCGTCATGGCCCTGCTACAGATCGCCGAACCCGGGCGCGCCGCCGCACCGCATCAGCACCGGCTCGCCGCCGGCATCGACCTCGGCACGACCAACTCGCTCGTCGCGACCGTGCAGAGCGCGCTCGCGCGCGTGCTGCCGGATGCGGACGGCCACGCGCTGCTGCCGTCGATCGTGCGCTATCTGCCGTCCGGCGCAACCGAGATCGGCCGGCTCGCGCAGCTGCGTCAGGTCGACGATCCGCAGAACACGATCGTGTCGGTGAAGCGCCTGATGGGCCGCGGCCTCGCGGATGTCGCGGGCGCCGACGCCCTGCCGTACCGGTTCGTCGAACGGCCTGGCATGGTCGCGCTCGACACGGCCGGCGGCGTTCGCACGCCCGTCGAGGTGTCGGCCGAGATCCTGCGCGCGCTGCGCGTGCGCGCCGAGACGGCGCTCGGCGGCGAGCTGGCCGGCGTCGTCATCACGGTGCCCGCGTATTTCGACGACGCGCAGCGGCAAGCGACCAAGGACGCCGCGCGGCTCGCCGGCCTGACCGTGCTGCGCCTGCTGAACGAGCCGACGGCCGCCGCGGTCGCTTACGGCCTCGACCGCGGCGCGCAAGGCGCGTACGTCGTCTACGATCTCGGCGGCGGCACCTTCGACGTGTCGGTGCTGAAGCTCGCGAACGGCGTGTTCGAAGTGCTCGCGACGGGCGGCGACTCGGCGCTCGGCGGCGACGATTTCGATCACGCGATCGCGGCTTGGCTGTGCCGCGCGCACGGCGTCGACACGCTCGCCTCGCACGCGCCCGGCGACCAGCGCGCGATGCTGAGCGCCGCGCGCGCGGCGAAGGAAACGCTGTCGCACGCGGCGAGCGCCGATCTCGCGATCCGGCTGTCGAACGGCGTCGAGCTGCGGCAAACGCTGTCGCGCGCGGCGTTCGCGGGGCTCGCGGAAGCGCTCGTCGCGCGCACGCTGGCGGCGACCAAACGCGCGCTGCGCGACGCGCAGCTGGCGATCGGCGAGCTGGACGGCGTGATCCTCGTCGGCGGATCGACGCGGATGCCGGTCGTGCGCGACGCGGTGCGCAGCCTGTTCGGCCGCGAGCCGCTGGCCGACATCGATCCCGATCAGGTGGTCGCGCTCGGCGCCGCGAAACAGGCCGACATCCTCGCCGGCAACGCCGGCAGCGACGCGTGGCTGCTGCTCGACGTGTGCCCGCTGTCGCTCGGCATCGAGACGATGGGCGGCCTCGTCGAGAAGATCATTCCGCGCAACTCGACGATTCCGGTCGCACGCGCGCAGGAATTCACGACGTTCAAGGACGGCCAGACCGCGATGTCGATTCACGTCGTGCAGGGCGAGCGCGAATCGGTGGGCGACTGCCGCTCGCTCGCGCGTTTCACGCTGCGCGGGATTCCGCCCGCGGTGGCCGGCGCCGCGCGCATCCGCGTCACGTTCCAGATCGACGCCGACGGGCTGCTGGCCGTCACCGCGCGCGAGCAGCGCAGCGGCGTCGATGCGCACGTCGAAGTGAAGCCGTCTTACGGCCTGAGCGACGACCAGGTCGCGTCGATGCTGCGCGATGCGATCGACACGTCCGTGGCGGACATGCAGCTGCGCGCGTGGCGCGAAGCGCAGGTCGATGCGCGCAGGATGCTCGACGCGACCGAAGCCGCGCTGACGGAGCATGCATCGCTGCTGTCGGCCGACGAACTCGCGGCGGTCCGGCAGGCGCTGTTCCGCGTCGCCGATGCGCTCGGCACGGCCGCGCCGCTCGACGCGCTGCGCGAGGCCGCCGACGCGCTGTCCCGCGCCACCGAGCAGTTCGCCGCGCGCCGGATGGATGCGTCGATCCGCAGCGCGCTCGCCGGGCGCGCGCTCGATAGCCTCGCGTAACGGATACCGAGGAGCGCGTATGCCCTGCGTCCGGGTTCTGCCCCATCCTGCGCTGTGTCCCAACGGCCATGCATTCGATGCGCCGCGCGGCACGTCGTTGTGCGAGAGCCTGCTCGCCAGCGGCATCGCGCTCGAGCACGCATGCGAGATGGTCGCCGCGTGCGCGACCTGCCATGTGTACGTGCGAGAAGGCGGCGCGTCGCTCCCGCCGCCGGACGACGAAGAGAACGACCAGCTCGATCGCGCGTGGGGGCTCGACGCGCAGTCGCGGCTCGCGTGCTGCGTGAGCCTCGGCAACGACGACCTGACGATCGAACTCCCGCGCCACACGCGCAATCTCGCACGCGAACGCTGAGCGCGCGGGCCGTCCTCGGGCCGCCGTTCGTCTCTCCGTCACGCGCCTGCCGCTCATCCCGCCCGTACGTCCTCCTGCGCGACACGTTGCACGCGCAACGTCGCGCGCACCGCGCGCCAACGACCCGACATCCAGCCGACGCACCGCTGTCCGAAACAGCACATTCGCGACACGCGTCGGCGGCAAGCCGCCATCCGCACGCTGCGCGATTCGCGCAAACCCGCGTCGCGACGGCCTCTCGCGCCCCCATGCGCAATTGGCACGACCTTTGCAAATACGTATCGCAACGCCCTCTGGAATCGCAACCATGTCCATTCCGATCATCAACGACACGACACTGCGCGACGGCGAACAGACCGCCGGCGTCGCGTTCACCGTCGAGGAGAAATGCGCGATCGCGACCGCGTTGTCGAACGCCGGCGTGCCCGAACTCGAAATCGGCATCCCGTCGATGGGCGCCGACGAGATTGCGGACATCCGCTCGATCGTCGACCTGAATCTCGACGCGAGCGTCATGGTATGGGGACGCCTGACGCCGGGCGACCTCGCCGCGGCGCTGCGCAGCCGGCCCGACATCATTCACCTGTCGGTGCCGGTGTCGGACATCCATCTGCAATACAAGCTGCGCCAGCCGCGCGCCTGGGTGTTCGCGCAGATCAAGCGCGTGATCTGCGAAGCCGTGCGCAGCGACCTGAAGATCTCGCTCGGCGCCGAGGACGCGTCGCGCGCGGACCCGGCGTTCCTCGCCGACGTCGCGCGTCTCGCGCAGCAATGCGGCGCGCAGCGCATCCGCTTCGCCGACACGCTCGGCGTGCTCGATCCGTTCTCGACCTACGAAGCCGTCGCGCGCCTGCGCGACGCCGTCGACATCGAGATCGAGATGCACGCGCACAACGATCTCGGGCTCGCCACCGCCAACACGCTCGCGGCGCTGCGGGCTGGCGCGACGCATGCGAACACGACGGTCAACGGCCTCGGCGAGCGCGCGGGCAACGCGGCGCTCGAGGAGGTCGTGATGTGCTCGCGCCATCTGCTCGGCCGCGACACCGGCGTCGACACCACCGCGCTCGTCGGCATTTCGCGGCTCGTCGAGCATGCGTCCGGGCGGCAGGTCGCGCTCAACAAGAGCATCGTCGGCGGCGGCGTGTTCACGCACGAGTCGGGCATCCACACCGACGGCCTCGCGAAGAATCCGACGACCTACGAGAGCTTCGATCCGGCCGAGCTCGGCCGCGCGCGCTCGCTCGTGCTCGGCAAGCATTCCGGCTCGCACGGCGTGCGCCATGCGTACGAGGCGCTCGGGCTGCCGGTCGCCGACCAGCTCGTGCCGCTGCTGCTCGCGCGCATCCGTCAGCATGCGACCCAGACGAAGCAGGCGCCGAACGCGGCCGATCTGTACCGGTTCCTGGTCGAGACGCGCGAACTCATCGAGGAATGGTCATGAGCGCCGTGCCGCGCACCGCATCCGCGGCGGCGGCGGCGGCCGAGCGCGCCGCCGGCCGCTCATGGTGGGCCTTGCTGCGCGGCGACGCACGCTGCGTGCTCGAGCGCGATCCGGCCGCGCGCAGCCGGCTCGAGGTCTGGACCATCTATCCGGGGCTGCACGCGCTCGCCGCGCACCGCGTCGCGCATGCGCTGTGGCGGCGCGGCTGGCGCTACCTGCCGCGCGTGCTGTCGTTCGTCGCGCGCATGGTCACGCAGGTCGACATCCATCCCGGCGCGACGATCGGCCCGCGCCTGTTCATCGATCACGGCTCGGGCGTCGTGATCGGCGAGACGGCCGAGATCGGCGCCGACTGCACGCTCTATCACGGCGTCACGCTCGGCGGCACCAGCCTGCACGCGGGCAAGCGCCATCCGACGCTCGGCGAGCGCGTGATCGTCGGCGCGGGCGCGACGATCCTCGGCCCGATCGCGGTCGGCGATGGCGCGCGGATCGCGGCGAACTCGGTCGTGATCGACGCGGTGCCGGACCACGCGACCGTCGTCGGGATTCCGGCGCGCGTCGTCGCGCCGCGCGACCGGCGCACCGCGCACGGCTACGACCTGAACCATCACCTGATTCCCGACCCGGTCGGCAAGGCGCTCGCGTGCCTGCTCGATCGCGTCGCCCGGCTCGAGCAGTCCAGCCCAGGCGGCCCGCTGCCGCCGCGTCCCGGCGCACCCGGCGAACCATGCTGCGGCGACGGCTGCATGGACGCCGTGCACGCGCCATCCCCGTCCCGCCGTCCGGAGTGATTCGCCATGACGCCCCTCGCCGAACGATTGAAACACCTGTCCTCCGCGGAGGACTTCCTGCAGTTCTTTGGCGTGCCGTTCGACCAGAAGGTGGTCGACGTCTGCCGTCTGCACATCCTCAAGCGCTTCTTCCAGTACATCCGGCAGCAGGCGTCGATCCCGCAGGACACCGAAGCCGCGCTGTTCGCCGCCTACCGCGACCAGCTCGCACGGGCCTACCGCGACTTCGTCGCGTCGACGCCCGCCGAGGAAAAGGTCTTCAAGGTATTCCAGGACGTCGACGGCCGCCAGCACGTGTCCGTCGACACTCTCCGCGCGTCGCTGCCGGCGCGCGGCACCGCATGACGGAGAAACCCACCATGCACATCGTCGTCTGCATCAAGCAGGTTCCGGATTCGGCGCAGATCCGGGTTCATCCGGTCACCAACACGATCATGCGGCAGGGCGTGCCCGCGATCCCCAATCCGTACGACCTGTTCTCGCTCGAAGAGGCACTGCGGCTGAAGGACCGCTTCGGCGGCATGGTCACCGCCCTCTGCATGGGGCCGCCGCAGGCCGAGGACGCGCTGCGCAAATGCGTGAGCTACGGCGCCGACGACGCGATCCTCGTGACCGACCGCGCGTTCGCGGGCGCCGACACGCTCGCGACCTCCTATGCGCTCGCGGCCGGCATTCGCCAGATCGCGCGCGAACAGGCGGTCGACATCGTGTTCACCGGCAAGCAGACGATCGACGGCGACACCGCCCAGGTCGGCCCCGGCATCGCGAAGCGGCTCGGGATGCAGTTGCTGACCTACGTGTCGCGCATCGTCGAGATCGATCCCGAGGCGCGCACGATCGTCGTCGAGCGTCGCGCGGAAGGCGGCGTGCAGGTGCTGAAGACCGCGCTGCCGTGTCTCGTCACGATGCTCGAGAACACCAACGAGCTGCGCTTCGCGACGATGCCCGCGATGATCCACGCGGCCGGTTTCCCGGTGCGCAGATGGAACAAGGAGGACGCCGGCATCGAGGACGTGACGAAGATCGGCCTGAAGGGATCGCCGACCGTCGTCAGCAAGGTGTTCGGCCCGACCCCGCGCAGCGAGAAGGCCGACCTGCTCGAACTCGACACGTCGACGCTGCGCGACGTGTCGCTGACCTTGCTGCAGAAGATCTTCACGCGTCATCCGACGCTCGAAACCGACCTGCTGATGAAGGAGTCGACATGACGACCGCCGCCAACCCGCCCGCCGCGCCCGTCAGGAAGGCCGGCGGCCGCAATCTGGAGCTGCCCGAGCACCTGAAGGCGTACAAGGGCGTCTGGGTGTTCGTCGAGCACGACCGCGGCCACGTGCACGGCGTGTCGTGGGAACTCGTCGGCGAGGCGCGCAAGCTCGCCGACAAGCTCGGCAGCGACGTGTCCGTCGTGCTGCTCGGCGGCCCCGACGAAGCGCTCGAGGCGTTCGCCGCCGACGCGTTCGGCTACGGCGCCGACAAGGCCTACGTGATTCACGCGCCGGTGCTGCACGGCTACCGGAACGAGCCGTTCACGAAGGCGCTCACCGAGCTCGTCAATCGCTACCAGCCCGAAATCCTGCTGCTCGGCGCGACGTCGATGGGCCGCGACCTCGCCGGCTCGGTTGCGACCACGCTGTTGACCGGACTGACCGCGGACTGCACCGCGCTCAACATCGATCCGGCCACGCGTGCGCTGGCCGCGACGCGGCCGACCTTCGGCGGCTCGCTGCTGTGCACGATCATGACGCTCGCGTACCGGCCGCAGATGGCGACCGTGCGCCCGCGCGTGATGGCGATGCCGCGCGCCGAGCCCGGCCGCGGCGGCGAGATCGTGCAGGAAACGTTCGGCATGGTCGAGACCGACATCGTCACGAAGCTGCTCGACTTCATCGCCGACGCGAACAGCAACCGCATCAACCTGCCCTATGCCGACGTGATCGTGAGCGGCGGCAAGGGGCTGAAGAATCCGGAGAACTTCCGCCTCGTGTTCGAGCTCGCGCGCGTGCTCGGCGGCGAGGTGGGCGCGACGCGCCCGTGCGTGCAGGCCGGCTGGGTCGAGGCCGACCGGCAGGTCGGACAAACCGGCAAGACCGTGCGGCCGAAGCTCTACATCGCGGCCGGCATTTCCGGTGCGATCCAGCATCGCGTGGGGATGGAGAGCGCGGACGTGATCGTCGCGATCAACACCGACCCGAACGCGCCGATCTTCGACTTCGCGCACTTCGGCATCGTCGGCAATGCGATGCAGGTGCTGCCCGCGCTCACGCAAGCGTTCGCGGAACACCTGTCGGTTCGCGGCAAGCAGGTCGCATAAGGAGCAGCGAGATGAAAAAACCGTCGCAATTCGACGCGATCGTCGTCGGCGCGGGGCCGTCGGGCAATGCCGCGGCCTACACGATGGCGAAGGCCGGCCTCAAGGTGCTGCAGATCGAGCGCGGCGAGTATCCGGGCAGCAAGAACGTGCAAGGCGCGATCCTCTACGCGAAGGCGCTCGAGGAGATCATCCCCGACTTTCGCGACGACGCGCCGCTCGAGCGTCACATCATCGAGCAGCGCCTGTGGATGCTCGACGAGACGTCGTTCGTCGGCACGCACGTGCGCAGCGACGACTACAACAAGCCGCCGTACAACCGCTACACGATCATCCGCGCGCAGTTCGACAAGTGGTTCTCGTCGAAGGTGCGCGAGGCCGGCGCGCTGGTCATCTGCGAGACGACCGTCAACCATCTGATCCTCGACGGCGACCAGGTGGTCGGCGTGCAGTGCGATCGCGAGCAGGGCGACGTGTACGCCGACGTCGTGATCCTCGCCGACGGCGTGAATTCGACGCTTGCGCGCAAGGCCGGTTTCCACGACGAGATCGACGCCGGCAACGTCGCGCTCGCCGTCAAGGAAATCCTGTTCATGCCGGAGGAGACGATCCGTCAGCGCTTCAACATCGGCGAGGACGAAGGCGTCGTGATCGAGATGGTCGGCCGGATCACCGACGGCATGATGGGCACGGGCTTCCTGTACACGAACCGCGAATCGCTGACGATCGGCGTCGGCTGCATGCTGTCCGATTTCAAGCAGAACGCGAACCGCACGAGCCCGTACGTGCTGATCGAGCAGATGAAGCGCCATCCGGCGATCGCGCCGCTGATCGAGGGCGGCGAGATGAAGGAGTACTGCGCGCACCTGATCCCGGAAGGCGGCTTCCACGCGGTGCCGCGCGTGTACGGCAACGGCTGGATGATCGTCGGCGACTCGGGCGGCTTCGTCAACGCCGCGCACCGCGAAGGCTCGAACCTCGCGATGACGACCGGGCGCCTCGCGGCCGAGACGGTGATCGCGGCGAAGGCGGCCGGCCGCGGCTATCGCGCGGGCGAGCTGAAGGCGTACAAGGCGAAGCTCGACGACAGCTTCGTGATGAAGGATCTGTACAAGTACCGCGACATGCCGGACACGCTGCACCGCAATCCGCAATTCTTCACGACCTATCCGGATCTGGTCGCGAACGCCGCGCGCACGATGATCACCGTCGACGGCGTCGACAAGAAGACCAAGGAGCGCGCGATCGTGTCGAGCTTCCGCAAGAGCCGTTCGTTCGCCGGCCTGGTCGGCGACGCGTTCAAAATCTGGAGGGCATTCCGATGAGCACCGTGACAGTCAACGTCGAGGAAAAGCTGTTTCAGAACCGCTACCGCGTCGACGCGGGCCGGCCGCACATCCGCATCAAGAGCACGGACGTCTGCCTGAACGACTGCAGGCAGAAGAGCTGCACGTTCGTCTGCCCGGCGTCGTGCTACAAGGCCGAAGGCAACGGCGCGGTGACGCTGATCACCGACGGCTGCCTCGAGTGCGGGAGCTGCCGGATCCTGTGCAGCGAACATCAGAACATCGAATGGGAGTACCCGCGGGGCGGCCACGGGATCCTGTTCAAGTTCGGTTGAAGGAGGGATACCGCGATGCCACGTCCGACACGACACGTCTTCGTCTGCACGCAGAACCGGCCGCCGAACCATCCGCGCGGCTCCTGCGGCGGCGGCCACGGCTCGGCCGCGCTGTTGCAGGCGTTCTGGGCCGAGCAGCAGAAGCGCCAGGCCTACGACACGGTCGCCATCACCTACGCGGGCTGCCTCGGCCCGTGCGAGCGCGGCGCGAATGTCGTCGTCTATCCGGAAGCCGTGCTGTACAGCGGCGTCACGCCGGCCGACGTCGACGAGATTTTCTCCAGCCACCTCGAACGCGGCGAGCCGGTCGCACGTCTGCTCGCGCCGAGGGAGATCTGGTGAACCTGATGACGGGATCCGAGTCCGCCGAGCTGTTCGGCGGCGACGTGCCCGCGTCGATCCGGCATCTGATCGACTCGGCGCGCGGGGCGACGCGCGACGAGACCGGCGCGGCGCTGTGGGCAGCCGTGCTCAGCGCGCCGCGCAGCCTGCCCGCGTACTACCTGCTCTACAAGTTCCATGCGGCGGCCGGCGAGCTCGCGCACGCGCAACAGGTCGCGATCAAGGCGCTCGCGGTCGCGGCCGAGCAGGCGTCGCTCGCCCGCGACTGGCGCACGGTGCGCGCGAGCGACGCCGATTTTTCGGTGCCCGGCCCCGCCCGCTTCTGGCTGTTCACGCTGAAGGCGCTCGCGTTCATCAGCGTGCGGCTGGGCGAGTACCGCGTCGCGCGCGCGCTGGTCGAGAAATTGCGCGCGCTCGATCCGGCCGATCGCGTCGGGTACGGCGTCGTCGATGCGCTGCTCGCCCAGGTTCCGGAACGGTGACGGGCCGCGCATGAAGGAGGTCGAGATGGTTCGCAGTGGAACGCAGCGGAACCGGCCGCTCGGCCGCTCCGCATACGCGGCATGCGCCGGTGCATGGCTATTCGCGGTCCGATGTTCCGCCTGAAGGATCCCGCACGATGACGCTTCGACGTTCGCCGGTTCGCTCGCGCAACAAGGCCATGCTGCTGCCGACGCCGCGTGCGACGGTCGACCGACAATCGCTCGAGTACCACCTCGTGCTGGCCGCGATCCGTGCGGGCCACGGCAACGAGCGGCAGCTCTCGCGGCTCGTCGAGATCCTGTTCCTGGCCGAGTTTCTTCACGAAGCCGGCTATGGGGACGGCGACCAGGCCGCGTTCGCGGAGATGGAAGCGGCGCTGCGCCGATGCACCGACCGCGGCCACACCACGGGCGAATGGCGCATGGATGCACAGGACCACGGGCACGTGGCGCAATTGCTGACGCTGCACGATCGGCAACTGGCGCGCGCGCCGCTTCACGCGGTCGCGACCGCCACCGAGCGTTTGCGTCGGCTGCTCGCGAAGGCGGCGCTCGCACTCGGCGTCGCGCGACAGGCGGCGTGAATGCAAGCGAGCGTGCATGTCGTCGGCATCCCCGCTACGCCGCGCCCGCATGGCCGCCCTAAAACCGCAGACGCATCAACGCGCCGCCATCCGCCGCATCGTCGACTTCGATCCAGCCGCCGTGCGCTTCCATGATCGTCGCGACGATCGCGAGTCCGAGCCCCGCGCCTGCGTTGCGACTCCGGTCGACCCGATAAAAGCGATCGAATATTCTCGCGCGCTCGCGCGCCGGAACGCCCGGGCCGTGGTCGCGGACCGAGCAACACCTGCCCGGCCCGCTCACCACCTCGACCGTCGTTCCCCTCGGCGTATGCTCGAGCGCGTTCTCGATCACGTTGCGCAGCGCCCGGCCGAGCGCTTCCGTGTGACCGCGGATCGTCGCGCCGCCTGCATCGACGAACGTGATCGAACGGCCGCGCGCCACCGCGAGCGGCAGCAGGTCGGTGGAAACGTCGCGCGCCAGCGCACCGAGGTCGACGCGATCGTCCGCGGCAATTTCGACCGTGCTCGCCTGCGCCATGTCGAGCATCTGGTCCACGAGCCGCTTCATTCGCTGCGCGTCGCGCGTGAGCTTCGTCTTCGTCTCTCCGTCGGGCAGGCTTCCGATGCCGAGCATCAGGATCGCCAGCGGCGTGCGCAACTCGTGCGCAGCGTCGCCCGCGAACTCGCGCAGCGTTTCCACCGACAGCTGCAGCCGGTCGAGCATGCGGTTCACCGATCCGACCAGCGCCTGCACCTCCCACAGCGGCGTCGCATCCGTTATGCGCGTGGCGATCTGCGCCGGATCGATGCGATCCACCGCGGCAATCGTTTCATCGAGCGGCTTCAGCGTGCTGCGCACCACGCTGAAGTTGAACAGCAGCAGCAAGCCCGACAGCAGCGCGAGCGGAAGCAAGACATGGAAGCGGATCTCGTCGAAGATCACCGGAACGAACGGCTTGAAGCCGCGGCCGGCGATCGCCACCGTCACCCAGTACGGGCGGTCGGCCACCGTCACGCGCCGCGTGCCCGTGAGCAGAAAGCGGTCGCCCCATGTTTCGCGCTGCGTGCGGATCACCAGGAACGACATGGGCGCCTCCTGTTCGATCCGCACCTCGCCGTCGTCATGTCGCGCGACGATCGCGCCGCCCTTCTCGTGAACGACGAACGCGCGGCGCGTGTCGGGCGCGAGCGGCTGCGCGAGATCCGCGGATCGCGCGAGGCCGGCATCCGCGCCGTCGGCGGCGATGGCGCGCGCGATGCGGGTCGCCTCGGCCGAGATCAGCAACTGATCGAGCTCGTTGGGGTTGCGCACGTACATCCACATGACGGCGAGCAACTGCACCAGCATGAAGATGCAACCGACGACGGCCAGCCGCACGGAGATCGTGAAGAACAGCGTGCGGCGTCGCCGCACCCGCGTGCCCGCCCCGTCAACCATTGCGCTGCGCTTCGTCGCCGTCGTCCAACGCGGACGCGGATGTGCCGGTCAGCATGTAGCCGATCCCGTGCGCGGTGTGCAACGCGACCTGCGCATGCGCCGCGGCGAGCCGGCGCCGCAAGCGCGACACCACTGCCTCCAGCGCGTTCGGCGTGACCTCGGCTTCGAGCGCGTACAGCGAATCCTCGAGCGCGCCTTTCGTGACCACATGGCCCACCCGCCGCATCAGGCATTCGAGCAGCCCCAGCTCACGCGGCGGCACGGGCACGACGCGCCCAGCGACGCGCACTTCCCGCCCCGCCGTATCGAGTTCGAGATTGGCCACCGCAAGCGTGGTGCCGAGGCACGCGCCCGGCCGGCGCAGCAGCGCACGACACCGCGCCGCCAGCTCGCGCAGCTCGAACGGCTTGACCAGGTAGTCGTCGCCGCCCGAGTCGAGCCCGATCACGCGGTCGTCCAGACTGCTACGCGCCGTGATGATCAGCACCGGCACCGTATGGCCGCCGCGGCGCAGCGCCTTCACGAAGGTCACGCCGTTGCCGTCCGGCATGCCGAGATCGAGCAGCACCAGGTCGTAGGGGGTCGACGCGAACGCACGCGTCGCGAGATCGAGCGTCGCGCACCAGTCCACCGCGAAGCCTTCCTTCGCCAGCCCGTCGGCGAGCAGCGACGCGAGCCTGGCGTTATCTTCGACGAGCAGCAGCCGCATGATCGACGTCCGTTTCAGATGCTGCCCGTTTGCGCCCGGTCACCATTGCAAGCACGAGGTTCTCGCGATGTCGGCGGCTCTCCACTACCGCGGCCGTCACGTGCAGCGCCGCCATGACCAGCACGGCGTCGACGAGCAACGCATGCGTGGTCTGAAGCCATTGCTCGCCCCAGAAGCGGTCGAGGCCCTGCATCCAGCCCGTGATGCAGACGGCGGCGAGCAGCGCCATCAGCGCGAGCATCATGAGGCCGCCCGCCGGGTTGTGGCCGACATAGCGGCGATCGCGCCCGGTTGCAGCGCTCGCGATGTGCATCGCCGCCGCGCGCGGCGTCGTGACGAAGTCCGCGAAGCGCGCGTGCGTGCTGCCGACGAAGCCCCACACGACGCGCACGGCGAGCGCGCCGGCCACCGCGTAGCCGACGTAACGGTGCGGCGCCTTGCCGGCTTCGAGAAACACGTAGTTCGCGAGCACGCCGGCCACGACGCTCCAGTGAAAGATGCGCACGACGAGGTCCCACACTGGGATCGACCGCGCGTTCGCGTCATGTCCGGCGGCGGCGGGAGTGATCTGCGTGTCGTGACGATGCAGCGGCAGCATGGCTAGTCCACGTTGCTTTCGACGACCGCGCCCGTCACCGGATTGAAATAGACCTCGGCCTTGCGGCCGTCGGCCGTGCGACCGTAGATCTCGTAGCAACCGGACGTGGTTTTCTTGAACACCTTGATTTCCTTGTAGCCCATCTGACTGATCTTCTTCTGCATCTCCGTCTCGCTCAGCCATTGCGATTCGGGCTGACGCGTGCAGGTCGGGCTGGCGACGGCCTGGCCGGCGATGCTGCCCAGCAGGATGATAGCGACGATGCTGCCGATGCGGTTGCGATTCATGTTGCGGCTCCTCTTGCCTGAAACGGCGAGCGCAAGGCGCGCTCATCGCCAAGCTTAGAGACGCCTTCTGACCATGTCCTGACAAACCCGCGCCGAAGCGCGTCGTCACACACCGATGGTCGTTGCACGTCGTGGCGCACGTCAGGACATTGTCAATCCTGCACGACAACATGGTCGGTGTCGCCACGGTCGGCGACGTTCCCGAAAAGGATACCGATCATGAAACGCTTCAAGCAACAGATGCCCGTCGCTGCGCTGGCGGCGCTTTCGTTCGTCGCGGCTCCCGCGTTCGCCGACGGTCCGTTGAAAGACCAGACGAAGCAGAACCTCGAGGCCGCGATGCACGGCGAGGCCTACGCGCACCTGAAGTACCTGGCCTACGCCGAGCATGCGCGCAAGAGCGGCCACCCGGAGATCGCGAAGCTGTTCGACGAGAGCGCGAACGTGGAAGCCAACGAGCACTTCGCACGCGAGGCGGAAGCGCTGAATCTGGCGAAGTCCGACGAGGCCAACCTCGCCGACGGCATGGCCGGCGAGCACTACGAGAACACCAAGATGTACGTCAAATTCGCGGAGCAGGCCGACGCGGCCGGCGACAAGAAAGTGGCCGCGATGTTCCGGCAGATCGCCGCCGACGAGGGCGATCACTACGCCGCGTTCCGCGCGGCGAGCGAGAAACTGCGGACGGCCAGCAAGTAACGCCCGCGCATTCGCGCCGGTCCGCTTTGCGTCCTGCTCCTCGCGGGAAGATTGCGACGCTTCGGGGAGCGGAAACGCCGTGCTTGTGCGAGCAGGAACGCCGTCGGATTCAACGGCGTCGCGCCCCGTCCGGCGTCGCCGCTTGAGCGGCGTTGCCGGACGCCCCCGTCGGGCAACACAATTGCGCGAGGATATCGAGGCCGCGCGCCGGCTCCCGAACGAATGGATTCGTCTCGTCCCACGCGTACCCTGCCAGGATCGAGCACACCATGCGCTTCACGTCGGATGCCTTGTCTTCGTGGAACACGATGTCCTGCAGCGCGCCCGAGTACCAGCGCTCGACGAACGCGCGGAACGTGTCGATGCCCTTGCGCAGCGCGACGTCGTAATCGCGTGCCCAGTCGACCGTCTCGCCGCGCAGCTGCCGTTCCAGCGTGGCGACCGCCAGATGGGCCGAGCGCAGCGCGATCGTCACGCCCGACGAGAAGATCGGATCGAGAAACTCGCCCGCGTTGCCGAGCAGCGCATAGCCGTGGCCGTGCAGCGACTCGACGTTCGACGCATAGCCGCAGATGCGGCGCACCGGCATCACGAACGGCTTGCGGCCGACCAGCCGAGACAAGGTCGGCTCGGTCTGCAGCAATTCGCGCAGCAGCGCTTCCTGTTCCGCTTCCGGCACGTCGAGGAACGCCGCATCGGCCACGCAGCCGACCGACGAGCGCCCGTTGGTCAGCGGAATCATCCAGAACCAGACGTCGCGCCGCTCGGGATGCACGGCGATGCAGATCTTGTCGCGATCGGTGGAGCCGGCCGGCAAACGATCTTCGACATGCGAAAAGATCGCCGCCCGCGTCGGCAGGCCGGTGGGCGCTTCGAGCCCCAGCAGCCGCGGCAGCACGCGGCCGAAGCCGCTCGCGTCGAGCACGAACGACGCTTGAACGGAATATTCGTGGCCGGCCTCGTCGACCACGTCGAGCCGCGGCGTATCGCCGGCGTGAAACGCACGCACGGTATGACCGAATCGCACCTGCGCGCCCTGCTTCTCCGCGCAGCGGATCAGCAGATCGTCGAAGGCGGCGCGTTCGACCTGATAGGCCGTGCCCCAGCCGTCGGAGAACTTGTCGCGGAAATCGAACGACGACATCCGGTCGCGATGAACGAAATACGCGCCGTTCTTGAACTGGAAGCCGGCCTCGACGACGGCCTGCAGCATGCCGGCCTCTTCGAGATACCGCATGCTCTGCGGCAACAGGCTCTCGCCGATCGAGAAGCGCGGAAAATGCTGGCGCTCGAGCACGAGCACCGAGCGGCCCGCATTGCGCAGCAGCGCGGCGGCGACGGCGCCGGACGGCCCGGCGCCGATGATGGCGACGTCGACCGAATTCGATTTCATTTCGTTCATGCTTGCCCGTTCATTTCGATTGATTGGGTATCTTACGTTTCTCACGCCGCAACATGGCGTTGCAAACTACAATGGGCGCCAAACAAATCCCGGATTCCGACCAAGGCCCATGACGTCCCACCGCACGCACGCTCCCGCCTATGTTCCCGAAACCCGCTTCGGCGTCTGGTTTCTGCGCACGCACACCTGGGAGCATCACGTGCTCAGGGTGGCGATCGCCGACCTGAAGCGGCTCCTCGCCGCGCCGCTGCCGGCCGCGCCGGTGCTCCTCGATGCGGGCTGCGGCCAGGGCAAGTCGTTCCGGCTGCTGAGCGAGGCGTTCGCGCCCGGCAAGATCATCGGGGTCGACTGCCACGACGAATCGCTCGCGCAAGCGACGCAACAAGCCGGCCGCTGCGCCACGCCGGTCGAGCTGCATCGGGCCGACTGCACGCAGATTCCGCTGGCCGATTCGAGCGTCGACGTCGTGTTCTGCCACCAGACCTTTCACCACCTCGTTCATCAGGACGAGGCACTGGCCGAGTTTCGCCGCGTACTGAAACCGGGCGGCGTGCTGCTGTTCGCCGAATCGACCGACGCGTACATCAAGTCGTGGGTGATCCGGCTGCTGTTCCGCCATCCGATGCAGGTTCAGAAAAGCGCCGACGGCTACCTCGCGATGCTGCGCGATGCCGGCTTCGCCTTCGACGCCCGCAACGTGTCGTTCCCGTACCTGTGGTGGAGCCGCGCGAAAGACTTCGGCCTGCTCGAGCGCATCGGCCTGTACACGCCGAAGCCCGGCAAGCGTCGCGAGACGCTCGTCAACGTCGCCGCACGCAAGCCTGCCTGAGCCCGACGAGGCCGCCTCGCGGCGGCCCGTCGCGGACGCCCGCGCGTTACCGCTTCAACGTCACGACTTCGCCCGTCAGCGCCACGCCGGCCACGAATGCGCCGGCGCCGCAGGTGTACGCGCTCGTGCTCGAGTGCAACACGTTCCGATAGTTGCTGTTGATGCCGATCACGGCATTGCCGCCTTCCTGCTTGGCGCGCGCCTGAAGCTCGATCACGGCCGACAGGAACACGTGCTGGCACGCGGCCTCGTCGCTCTTGCCGAACGCGTTGGTCTTCTTGTTGGTCGCGAACGTCCCGTACGACTTGAGCACGCGCGGATGCGGCCGATCGCCGAAATACAGCGCGACGCTGTCGTCGACCTTGCCCGGCTCGCTCGTCAGTGCGCTGTCGATCGGATAGGTGTCGATCGTGTCGCGCGCGTAGGCGGCCGGGGCAGCAAACGACGCGGCGAGCAACGCCAGTGCGATGCGATGTTTCATCGGTACTCCGTTATCGGACGTTCAGTTTCACGACATCGCCCGACACGGCGATCGCGCCCGCGCTGGGGCTCACGCCGCACGTATAGCCGGTGGTCGAATTCGACTGGTTCTCGTGAAAGCGCGTCGTCACGTTGATGACCGCGTCGCCGCCATGATTCTTCGCATAGGTGCGAAGGCGGTTCAATGCCTCGGCGAGCGCCAGCTCGCACGTCGGCTGCTCGTTCAGCGTGCCGCGCTGCACGCGCACGGACGCCGAATGCGGGCCGATGACGGCCTTCACGTCCGGATGCGGCTGTGCACCGAAGTAGACCGCGACGCCGCTGCTGTCCGCCGCCGTCGCCGCTGCCGGCAAAGGCAGCGAACGCACCACCGTGCCGCACCCCGTCAGCAACGCGGCCGCGGCCAGCATGCCGGCCAGAAGTCCTGCTTGTTTCATGGTTATCGCCCTCTCAGCTCATCAGGTTCAGATCAATCGCCCTTCCAGGCGTCCAACAACACACTCGTACAACTGCCGCCGAAGCCGAACGAAACCGACAGCGCGCGGCCGATCGTCGCGTCGCGCGCGTCGCGCACGAGCGGCATGCCGGCGATAGCGGGATCGGGTCGGCCGGCGACAGCCGTTCCCGCGACGAAACCGTCGCGCATCATCAGCATCGTGTAGATCGCTTCATGTGCGCCGCTCGCGCCGAGCGGATGGCCCGTCATTCCTTTCGTCGACGAGAACGCCGGTACGTCGGCGCCGAACACGTCGCGCAGCGCCTGCAACTCCTCGACGTCGCCGGGCTGGGTCGACGGCGCGTGCGTATTGACGTAGTCGGGGCGCCGTCCGCCGCCGGCTTCGACCGCATCGCGCATCGCGCGGGCGATGCCGCGCGCATGCGGCGTCGCCATGCCGGCGTTGTCCGTGCATTGCCCGAACCCGCTCACCTCCGCATAAATCCGCGCGCCGCGCGAGCGCGCATGGTCGAGCGATTCGAGCACGAGCAGGCCCGCGCCCGACGCGATCACGAAGCCGTCGCGGTCGAGCGCATACGGGCGCGACGCGCTGTCCGGCGTGTCGTTGAAACCGCTCGACAGCACGCCCATCGCGTCGAACATCAACGTCATGTTGTCGTGCAGCGCGTCGCTGCCGCCGGCGAGTACGATGTCCTGGCAGCCGTGGCGGATCAATTGCGTCGCGTGGCCGATCGCGAGCGCGCCGCTCGTGCACGCGGACGACGGCGAGTACGACACGCCCTCGATGCCGTACAGCTGCGCCACGCATGCCGACGCCGTGCTGCTCATCGCTCTCGGCACGACGTAGGGCGGCGTCCTGTCGATGCCGCGCTGCTGCGCGACGGCCATCGCGTGGTCGTAATCGGCAATCGATCCGATGCCGGAGCCGACGATCGCGCCCACGCGCGGCGAGCGCAGCTCGGCCGGGTCGAGGCCCGCATCGTCCAGCGCGGCCGCGGCCGCATGCGCGGCAAAGCGCGCCGTGTCGCCCATGAAGCGTTCGTGCTTGCGCGCGAAGCGCGCCGCCGCGGCGACGGACGCCACGCCCGCGACCTGGCTGCGAAACCCGCGGTCGCGCCACGCCGGCACCTGCGTCACGCCCGAGCGGCCGGCGCGCAGCGCGGCCGACACGGCATCGAGCGAATTGCCGAGGCACGACACGATGCCGAGCCCCGTGACGACGACGCGCGTCGTCACGGCGCCATCCGCCGGAAGATCAACGACGTGTTGATCCCGCCGAACGCGAAGTTGTTGCTCATCACGAATTCCGCATCGATCGGGCGAGCGTCGCCGACGATGTAGTCGAGCGACGCGCAAGCCGGGTCGACCGTCTCGAGATTGAGCGTGGGCACATACCAGTTGCGCTTCATCATCTCGATCGTCCACCACGCCTCGAGCGCGCCGCACGCGCCGAGCGTGTGGCCGACATAGCTCTTCAGCGAACTGATCGGCATGCGCTCGCCGAACACCGACGCCGTCGCATGGCTCTCGGCCACGTCGCCCCGGTCGGTCGACGTGCCGTGCGCGTTGACGTAGCCGATCGCGCCGGCGTCGAGCCCCGCATCGCCGAGTGCGAGCCGCATCGCGATCGCCATCGTGTCGGCGGTCGGCTGCGTGATGTGCGCGCCGTCGGAATTGCAGCCGAACCCGACGATCTCGGCGTGGATCGTCGCGCCGCGCGCCTTCGCGTGTTCGTATTCCTCGAGCACCAGCGTCGCCGCGCCTTCGCCGACCACCAGGCCGTCGCGAGCCGCATCGAACGGACGCGGCGTCAGGTCGGGCGTATCGTTGCGCGTGCTGGTCGCGTACAGCGTATCGAACACCGCCACCGCGGGGCCCGACAGTTCTTCCGCGCCGCCCGCGAGCATCAGCGCCTGCTTGCCCGTCGCGATCGCTTCGTACGCGTAGCCGATCGCCTGGCTGCCCGACGCGCACGCGGACGAGGTCGGCACGATGCGCCCTTTCAGATCCCAGAACAGGCTGACGTTGACCGCGGTCGTATGCGGCATCATCTGCACGTAGCTGTTCGACGTGACGTCGCGCATCGAGCCCGTTTCGATCATCGTGCCGAACGCGCGGATCGGCTCGACCGAGCCCGACGACGACCCGTACGCGACGCCCATCCGGCCGTCGCGGATCGTCGGATCGTCGGTCAGCCGCGCATCGGCAAGCGCCAGTTCGCTCGCGCGCACCGCATACATCGACACCGGCCCCATCGAGCGCGTCTTCTTGCGCGGATAGGACTTCGGCAATTCGAACGCCGGCAACGGACACGCGAGCCGCGTATGCAGCGCTTCGTAGCAATCCCATTCCGGCATGCGCCGCACCGCATTGCGCCGCTCGCGCAGGCGCGCGTCGATCTCGTGCCAGTGCTGGCCGAAGGCGGTCACGCCGCCCATCCCCGTCACGACCACTCGCTTCATCACACCATCCCGCCGTTGACGCCGATCACTTGCCGGGTGACGTAGCTCGCCGCATCCGACATCAGGAAGCCCACCACCGCCGCGACTTCGTCGGGCTGACCGACGCGGCCCATCGGCACCGTCTTCAGGGCGTGCTCGAGCGGCACCTCGCCCAGCATGCCGGTATCCACCAGGCCGGGCGCGACGCAGTTGACCGTGATCCTGCGCGATGCCAGCTCGACGGCCAGCGCCTTGGTCGCGCCGATCAGGCCGGCCTTCGCGGCGCTGTAATTGACCTGGCCGCGATTGCCCATCACGCCCGACACGGACGCGATCGTCACGATGCGCCCGCCGCCGCGCAGGCGCACCATCGGCATGGTCAGCGGATGAACGACGTTGTAGAACCCGTCGAGGCCGGTTTCGATCACGATGTCCCAGTCCTCTTCGGACAGCGCGGGAAACGCGCCGTCGCGCGTCACGCCCGCGTTGCAGACGATGCCGTAGTACGCGCCGTTCGCCGCGACGTCGGCTTCCAGCGCGCGCCGGCATTCCGCGCGATCGCGCACGTCGAACTGCAGCACGCTCGCCGCGCCGCCCTGCGCGCGAATCGTCTCGGCGACGGCCTCCGCGTCCGCGCGCCCGCTGCGGCAATGAACCGTCACGGCGAAACCGTCGGACGCCACGCGCATTGCCACGGCGCGGCCGATGCCGCGGCTCGCGCCTGTCACGAGAACTCGCCGAGTCATGAATTGAAGCTCCCTTCGATGAAAGATTGAAAGTCCTGCGGTTGGTACACCTTGACGACCGCTTCCGCGTAACAGCCGCCGTCGGCATGGATCGCGCAGTCGTACGCGCCGTGCCCTTCGTCGCCGCGCAGCAGTTCGCGCGCGACGATGCGCAGCACCGTATCCGCGCCGAACGCCGGGCGATGCGCGACATAGCGGTTCGCGCCGAGCAGCACGCCGGGCTTCGCGCGGCCGCCCGCATGGGCGGCGAGTAGGCCGACGTGCGCGGCGATCGCCTGCGCCATCAGCTCGATGCCGATCCATGCCGGCATCGCGCCGTTGCCGTCCGCATACCACGCGTCGCGGCGCACGGTCGCGCGCACTTCGATGCCGGTTTCCGAGCAGCGCTCGATCGCATCGAGCAGCAGCATCGTGCCGCGATGCGGCAACACCTCCGGTACGTCGCAGACCGCGATGTCCGCGCCCGCGTGCAGCGCATCGGTCAATGGTCCGGCATCCATGTCAGGCCCCCAGAATCAGGCTGGCATTGCTGCCGCCGAATGCAAACGAATTGCTCATCACGTAGCGTCCCGCTGCGTCGCCGGCCAGCCGCCGTTCGTCGCGCACGAGGTCGAGCGCCGGCAGCGCCGGGTCGTGCTCGCCGTCCCACACGTGGGCCGGCAGCGCGATCCGGCGCGCCAGCGTCAGCCAGCCGAAGCCGAGCTCGGTCGCGCCCGCCGCACCGAGCATGTGGCCGGTCAGCGGCTTGGTGCCGCTCGCCGGCACGCCGTGCGGAAACACCCGGGCGGTGACGTTGGCTTCCATTTCGTCGTTCAGGCGCGTCGCCGTCGCGTGCAGATTCACGTAGCCGATCGCGGATGCCGCCACGCCGGCGTCCGCGAGCGCCGCGCGCAGCGCGTCTTGCGCACCGTGGCCGGCCGGGTCGGGCGCCGAGATGTGGTGCGCATCGCTCGACTCGCCGACGCCGGCCAGCCGGATCGCCGCTTCGTCGCGGCTCATCACGAACAGCGCGGCGCCTTCGCCGATGTTGATGCCGTTGCGGTTGCGGCTCATCGGATTGGCGCGGCCGGGGCTGACCGATTCCAGCGACGCGAAGCCCTGCAGCGTCAGCTCGCACAGCGAATCGGCGCCGCCGACGATCACCGCGTCGCAGATCTTCAGCTGCAGCAGGCGGCGCGCGGCCGCAAATGCCTTCGCGCTCGACGTGCAGGCCGTCGACAGCGTGTACGCCGGCCCGGTCACGCCGAGCACCGCGCGCACGAACGGCGCGGCCGTGCCGATCTCCATCTGCCGGTAATCGAAGCCGGCGGGCATCGCGCCGGTCGCGGCACGTCGTGCGAGCGCGTGTTCCGCCGCGTCGACGCCGGACGTGCTGGTGCCGATCACGACGCCGATCCGGCGCGGGCCGTAACGCGCGAGCGCCGCGTCGACCAGCGGATGGATCTGCGCGAGCGCCGCGAGCAACAGCCGATTGTTCCGGCAGTCGAAGTGCGCGAGCGCGGCCGGCGGCGCGCATTCGAGCGGCGCGGTCACGCGCCCGACCCAGCCGCCGGCCGGCGCATCGGCGCGCGGCGCCATCCCGGGCGCGACCCCGCGGCCCAGGGCGTCGACGATCGCGTCGGTCGTGGCGCCGAGCGCGTTGATCATGCCGGGCGCCGACAGGTAGACGGTCGTTCGAGTCGAATTCATGCGCGGCGCTCCTGGCCGGATGGCGTGGCGAGCGGTGCGAACAGCACCGAAAAGACGATGCCCAGCGCGAGCGTCGTGCCGAAGCTGCGCAGCGCGGGCATCGCGCTCGCGCCGAGCATGCCGAACGACAGCAGCGTCGTGGCCGCCGACAGCAGCACGCCGCTCCATACGGCGCCCAGGCCGGCCGCGTCGCGCATGCAGCCTTCGCGCAGGAACACCGCGTAGTTCGCGCCCACGCCGAGCACCAGCATCAGCGCGAGCCAGTTGAACAGCGTGAGCGGCACGCGCGCATAGCCGAACGCGGCGAGCGTCAACGCAATCGCGAACACGACCGGCAACGTCGTCGCGATGCCGCCGCGCACGCCGTAGCGCCACATCAGCAGCGCGGCGACCACGACGAGCGCACCGGCCAGCCACAGGCCGCTGTCGACGCGATACGCGCCGAACAGGCTCGACACGCTCGCGGCCTTGTCGACCCACGACACGCCCGGCAACGTGCGCGCGACGGCCGCGAACGTCGCGACGTTCGCCGCATCGACGCGCTCGGGAATCGCGAGCGCCGCGCTGACCGGGCCGGCGCCGCCGTCGATTCGACCGAGCCACAGATGCCGGAACGGCGCCGACCAGCGCGCCGCGAGCCAGCTGTCGACCGACAGCGTCGCCGCGGCGTCGGCGGAGAACGCGCGCAGCCACGCGTCGGCGACCTCGTCGCGAAAGCCCGCGTGCGCGAGCGTCGCGCGCAACGCGGCCCTGTCGGCGAATACCTGCGTGGCGAGCACCGCACGGTCGCGCGCCTGCCGCTGCGCCGACGGCACGAACGTCGCGATCGACTGCACGCGGCCGAGCCGCTGCGCATCGAGCGCGCCGATCAGCGCCTCCGATCGCTCGAGCACCTGTTCGTCGGACGCGCCCTGAACGACGAAGAATTGGGCGGTGTTCGCGAGGCCCACCGCCGCACGAATGCTGCTTTCCTGCCGCGCGAGGTCCGCGTCGCGCTGAATCAGCAGATGAACGTCGTCGTCGCTTTTCAACAGCGCCCAGCCCGGGATGGCGACCAGCGCCACCAGCACGGCGACGGCCACCGCGCGCCGGCCGGCCAGCAGCGACTGCCAGCCGCGCAGCAAGCGGGCCGCGTTCGCGAACACGCGCGCCGGCACGCGCCGCGGCGGCCGTGTCAGCATCAGCGGCAGGAAGCCGGTCACCGCGGCGAACGCGCAGGCGATGCCGACGATCGCGAAGCACGCGATCTGCTTGAGCGCCGGGAACGGCACCCACATCAGGATCGCGTAGCCGAGCAGACTGGTCGCGAGCGCGACCGCGAGCGCCGGCCTCACCGCCGCCGCGCCGCGGCGCGCATCCCATTGCGGCCCCGCCGACAGATACGCGACGAAATACTGGATCGAATAATCGACGGCCTCGCCGATCAGGCTCACGCCGAACACCAGCGTCAGCAGGTGCAGCTTGCCGAACACGAGCAGCGTCGCCGCGAGCGCGCAGACGATGCCGAACGCGGTCGACGCAAACGCGAGCACCAGCAGGCGCGGCGAACGGAACACGCTCATCAGCAGCAGCGCGATGCCGGCCAGCGATACCGCGCCGATCACGTGCACGTCGCGCTCGGCGCTCGCGCGCGCCGCTTGCGCGTAGAACACGGCGCCGGCGCGGTCGACGCGAACGCCGGCGAAGTCGGCCACGAGCGCACGTTGCGCATCGTCCGTCGCGACGCGTACCGCGTGCTGCACCGTCGATTCATAGGCCGACCCCGGCAGCGAGGTCATCACGAGCACGCCGGTCGCGCCGTCGCGATGCGACACCAGCATGCCGTCTTCCATCGACAGATCCGACGCCGCCAGCGGCAGCGCGCCGAGCCAGTGCTGCAGCCAGCCGAACGGATCGTCGGCCACGGGCGTCTGCAGGCCGTCGGCCGGCGGCGCATAGAGGCGCCGGGTCAGTTGCTCGCCGAGCGCGGGGTCGCCGCGCTCCAGCGACCGGCGATCGGCATCAGTCAGCAAGCCGAAGCGCGCGGGCATGTAGGTGGCCGCGATCTGCGACAGGTCGAACGGCGGCACCTCGACGGTCACCGAACGAAATGCGCCGCTCGCGGCGAGCCGCGCGCCGAAGCGTTTCGCGGCGGCCTTCGCGCGGGCCGCGTCACGGTCGCTGACGAGGAACACGGTGCGGTTGCCGAGCGCATCGCCGAGCAGATCGACCGCGCGTTCCGCGACCGGGTTCGCCTCGGTCGCCGGCAGCAGCGCGAGCAGGTTCGTCTGCAGCGGCGACGGGCCGCTGAAGCGCCACAGGATGATCGCCGCGGCAGCCAGCGTGACGAGCAGCCACGCGCCGCACAGCATGCGCCGTCGCGCGCGTGCAGGTGCGCCGCCGCTCACGTCGCGCGCCGTGCTCATCAGCGCGCCTCCAGCCATGCGCGCTCGGCCGGCGCCGGTGCGTCGACCGGCGTCGGCCGAGCAAACTCCAGCGCGCTCGCGTTGCCGTTCGCGAAGGTCATGTCGAGCCGGCCCAGATACGCGCCGCCGCTCATTTCGAGCACGCGCACCGCCTGCGCGAGCTGCGGCTGGTTCGGCCGCAACACCATCCGCCATCGTTCGGGCGTGCCGCTCGCTTCGACGTCGAACTGCGCGTACAGCGCGGACAGGTCGCCGCCGAGCATGTCGCGCATCATCCGCGACACCTCCGCGACGCCGCGGCCACCGCCGCCGGCTGCGACGAGGCGTCCGTCCGCGCCGACCTCGCGCACGCCGCCGTCGGTGATCACGTAAGTCGCCCGGTACGGCGTCTCGATCCGCCACACGACGCCGGCCCGGCGATCGAACAACATCGAGCCGGTGCTGACGAGCGGCTGCTTCATCGCCGACAGCGTCTGGGTCTGCCGAAACTCCGCGCGGATCGCGCCGACCCGCGCAAGCCGCGCGGCGATGTTCGACACGAGCGCGGCATTCGCGGATTGCGCCGCCGCGCCCGACGCCGGCGCGGCTACGGCTGCGCCGCCGGCCAGCGTCAGGCATGCGGCCGCGAACATCGTCACGAGCCGTCCGTTACGCAGCATCAGGCCCATTGCGCACGCACCCGTTCGATCAAGGCCGGCGGCGACACGAACTGCAGTTCGCGCGTCGTCGCGTCGATGGCCAGTTGCACCGTATACCCCTTCGTCAAACGCTCGCCGGTCGCGGCGTCGACGATCTCGTAACCGATCTTCAGCCGGTTCTCGAATTCGAGCAGCGTCGCGCGCACGTCGAGCTGCTGGCCGTACAGGGCCGGACGCACGTACTTGAGGTGCGCCTCGACCACCGGCCACATGTAGCCGGACGCCAGCATCGTCGGATAGTCGTAGTCGATCATGCGCAGCAGTGCCGCGCGGCTGCTTTCGAAATACTTGAGGTAGTGGCCGTGCCAGCAGACGTTCATCGCATCGACGTCGTGAAACAGCACTTCGACGCGTGCCGTCGCGGTCAGCGCCGGACGAGCTTCGTTCATGCCGCCTCCTCCTGCCCGATGCCGTCGCGCGATGCGCCGATCGGTTCGCATGCGGCGAGCCGTGCGCACAGCGCACGCAGTTCCGCTTCGAGCGGCCGGTCCTCGACCACGAGCGGCGATTGCCGGCCCATGTCGTCGACGAACGCGCGCAGCGCCGGCGTCAGCTGCGCGTGCGGATCGTCACGCAGCCGCAAGCGCACGGCCTGCACGGTCGCGAGCACGTGCGCGGCGGCGACCTGCTCGGTGAGCGCCAGCACGCGCAGGCAATCTCGTGCGGCGATGGTGCCCATGCTGACCTTGTCCTGATTGTGCGATTCCGTCGAACGCGAGAACACGCTCGCCGGCATCGTGTGCTTCAGCGCTTCGGCCGTCCATGCGGAAGACGAAATCTGCACGGCCTTGAACCCGTGGTTGATCGCCGCACGCTCGGGCGCGGCGCCGCTCAGGTTGCGCGGCAGGCCGTTGCTGAACTTGTCGTCGACCAGCAGCGCGAGCTGGCGGTCCATCAGGTCCGCCAGATTGGCCACCGCGGTCTTGAGCGCGTCCATCGCGAACGCGATGTGCCCGCCGTAGAAATTGCCGCCGTGCAGCACGCAGCCTTCGTCCGGGTCGATCAGCGGGTTGTCGTTCGCGCTGTTCAGTTCGTTCTCGATATCGCGGCGCATCCACGACAATGCGTCGCGTGCGACGCCGATCACGTGCGGCGCGCACCGGACCGAATAGCGGTCCTGCAGCCGGCGGCCCGGCAATTCGTCGCGCCCGGCCAGATCGGCGCGAATCCACGCCGCCGCCTCCGCCTGCCCCGCGTGCGGCTTCGCGTCGAACAGCCGCGCGTCGAAGTGTCCGGCGCGGCCGTCGAGCGCGATGGTCGTCAACGCGGTCAGACGCGCCGCCATGCGCGTCAGGTGGTCGGCGCGCGCAAACGCGAGACACGCGAGGCCCGTCATCACGGCCGTGCCGTTCATCAGCGCGAGCCCCTCCTTCGGCGCGAGCGTCAGCGGCGTGCGATCGATCGCGCGCCACGCGTCGCGCGCGTCGCACTCGCCGCCGGCGAACCCGACGCTACGCTCGCCGACCAGCGCCGCGGCGACGTACGACAGCGGCGTCAGATCGCCGCTCGCGCCGACCGAACCTTCCGACGGAATGCGCGGCAGGATGCGGTGATTCACCATGTCGGCCAGCCGTTCGAGCAACGTGAAGCGCACGCCCGAGTAGCCGAACGCGAGCGAGTTCAGGCGCGCGACGACGATCGACAGCGTTTGGGTCGCGTCGAACCAGTCGCCCATTCCGCAGCCGTGATAGCGCGTCAGCTGCAGCGGCAGCGCTTCGACGAGCGACGGCGGCACGTCGACGACGCACGCGTCGCCATATCCGGTCGTGACGCCGTACACGGTGCCGCCGTTCGCGAGGTGGTCGCGCAGCCACGCCGCGCCGCGCTCGATCCTCGCGCGCCAGGCGGGCGCCGCGTTCAGTGCGAGCGGCGCGCCGTCGCGCGCGATCGCGACGACGTCCTCGATCGTCAGATGCCGTGCGCCGACCACGACGGCCGCCCGGCCCGCTGCCGCCGCGGCGCTTGCCGCGACGTCGCTCATCTCATGCTCGGCCACGCGGACCTCCATCGGGCCGCGCCCAGAAATCGAAGAAGTTGAACCATTGGTAGGGCGCCTTGCGGCAATAGTGTTCGAGCCGTGCGGCATAGCGCTGCGCCCATGCCGCGACGTGCGCGGCGCGCTCGCGGCGCGGCAGTTCGATGCGCTCGGCGAACGGCTCGAAATAGAGCCGATAGCCGCGCGCCTCCTTCAGGCAGAAGAACAGATAGACCGGGCAGCCGAGCGCATGCGCGAGCACGTACGGGCCCTGCGCGAACGCGGCCGTCGCGTCGAGAAAACGAGCGTCGACCGTTTTGCCCGAATCGTTCGGCGGCACGCGATCGCCGACGATCACGAGCAGCTCGCCCGCGTCGATGCGCGACTGCATCATCATCGCCGTGTCCGGCCCGAAGTCCGACACTTCGACGAGGTGCTTGCCGTAGTCGCGGTTCGCGCCGGCGAGCACGCCCGTGAAGCGCTTCGCATGCTCGGTGTAGACGATCGCGGTCACCTTCGTGTGGGCGTCGCGCAACGCGAGCGCGCGCGTCATCTCCAGGTTGCCGAGATGCGCGCCGATCACGAGCGCGCCGCGGCCGCTCGCCGCGAGCGCATCGAACGCGGACGAATCGTCGAAACGCACGTCGAGTTCGTCGAGCCGCCCGGACCACGCGACGAACTTGTCGAAGCCGGCCTGCGCGAACGCCAGCATATGCCGGTACGCGCTGCGCCATCCGGGCTGCGGCACGGCCGCGGCCTTGGCATCGCGCAGGCGGGCGATATAGGTATGCGATGCCGCGCGTGCGGTGCGATTCGTCAGCACGAAATAGCCGACGATCGGATGCAGCCAGCACGACGTGAAGCGCTTGCCGAACCAGCGGCAGCTGAGCGCCAGCAGGGCCATGCCGAGCCGGCTGCCGCGCTCCGGCGTGCGCCACCATGCGCGTGCGCGCGCCGTCGGCGCGGCGCCGCGCCGCCCGACGAGCCGGCGTGCGACGAGCAGCGGCGCGCGCATGAGCATGCCGGCCACGAGCCGCGTATGGCTCGCGCTGATGCGCACGTTGTCGCGCCAGACGTCGAAATGCGAGACGCCGTCGGCCGGGTAGATCACGCGCGTCTCGATCGTCCTGAACGCGAGCCCGCGCCAGTGCAGACGCACCAGGATTTCGCTGTCGAACGCCATGCGCGTCGGCAGCGGCACCGCGTCGATCAGCTCGCAGACCGCGTCGACCGGATAGAGCCGAAAGCCGCACATCGCATCGGGAATGTCGAGCGACAGCGTTTCGATCCATACCCACGCGTGGGTCAGATAGCGGCCGTACAGGCGCGCCTTCGGCACGCTGTCGTCGAAGCGCGGCCGGCCGAGTATCACCGCGTCCGGCTCGGCCTGCGCGGCCGCCACGAACTTCGGCACGTCGGCTGCCTCGTGCTGGCCGTCGGCGTCGATCTGAATCGCGTGCCGATAGCCGCGCGCGCGCGCCGCGCGCAATCCTTCCATCACGGCGGCGCCTTTGCCGCGGTTGGCGGGCAGCCGCAGCAGCGTCATCGTGCCGGCGTAGCGCGCGGCCAGCGCGGTCAGCACCTGTTGCGTCGGCACGTCGCTGCCGTCGTCGACCACCAGAATCGGCAGGCCGTGCACGGCGAGCCGCGCCAGCGTGCCGCCGATCGCGTCGCGATGGTTGTAGATCGGAACGACGATGCAGGTGCCGCTCATTGCGCCGCCGCCTCGTAGACGAGCACGCCCGACGTGCATTCGCGCTCGCCGCGGCGAAACGCGAAGCGTGCGCGGCCGCGCGCCGCGTCATGCGCGATGCGCAGCGTCAGCACCGCGCCGGGCGGCACCGGCGCCTTGAATTTCAGATGCTCGACGCAACGCAGCTCGCGCACGGCCGGCAGCTCGCGCGCGGCCAGACGCGCCGCCCAGTCGATTTGCACGACGCCGGGCAGGATCGGCAGCCCCGGAAAATGTCCGTCGAAATGCGCGAGCGTGGGCGGCACGCGCAGTTCGTAATGCAACGCGTCGTCGCCGCGCCAGGACGCGAGCAGTTCGAAACCTTCCGGCGTGGCCGTGAAGGCGGCCGCGAGCGCGGCGGCCGGCAATTTGCCGCGCGCGTCGAACGGCATCGCGTGCAGGAAGCGCCAGTAGCGCGGCAACGCGGCCGCGTCGAAATAGTCGCCGAGCGCATGCCGCAGCGCGGTCGCCACGGCGACCCGTCCGTCGGCGGCCAGCGCGTCGCGCCCGGCCGCGGACAATACCGCGACGACGCCGACGTGCGCGCGCGTCGCGCCGTCGACCACCACGGCCGCCGCCTGCGCGACGTAGGCGTGCGCGAGCAGCCGCGCCTCGAGTTCCGGCAGCGACACGCGCTTGCCGTCGAGCTTGACGATGCGATCGCGCCGCCCCGCGAGCACGAAGCGGCCGGACGCATCGAACTGCGCGGTGTCGTCGGTGCGGTGCCAGCGATCGTCGCCGAGATGCGCGGAGCGCACGCACAGCGCGCCGTCGTCGTCGCAGCGCACGCCGATGCCCGCGAACGGCTGCCATGCGGGCGAAACGTCCTGACGCCGCCATGCGATGCCGCCCGTTTCGGTGCTGCCGAAGATTTCGAGCGGCGCCGCGCCGAACGCATTCGCATACGCGGCTGCCGCATCGGCCGGCAACGGGCCGCCCGACGAGAAGAACGCGCGAGGCGCAGGCGTCTGCATCGGGAAGCCCGGCAGCGCCGGCCAGCGCGCCAGTTGCGCCGGCGTGGAGACGACGATGCCGCCGCCGTATGCGGCGAGCCGCTGCTGCAGTTGCAACGGCTCGAGCACGGCGATCCGGTCGAACGCGCGGCCGGCCGCGAGCGGCCACAGGATCCTGAACAGCAATCCGTAGATGTGGTGATGCGGCACGCTCGACAGCGTGACCGCCGCACCGACGCGCTCGGCCCATTCGCGCTGCAGCGTACGCACCTCCGCGTCGAACTGCGCGAGCGACTTGCGCACCGGCTTCGCGCTGCCGCTGCTGCCCGACGTGTAAAGCGTCACCGCGGCGGCGGCGTCGATCGTGCGGGCCGCGGGTGCGGCCTCGCCGCCCGCGGCCGGCGCGCACGCGGCCAGCGCGGGCGCATCGAGCACGAGGTCGTATGCGTGGGCCAGCTCGGCGAGATAACCTGGCGCATTGCTGGCCGGAATCACGGCTTCGGCGCGCGCGGCCGCTACCGCGAACAGCGCGCACGCGAACGCGAACGGATCGTCCGTGCTGATCGCCACGCGCCGCGCGCCGCTCGCCTCCACGCGCCGCGCAATGGCGTCGGCGTGGGCGCGCAGGTCGCCGAGCGTCAGCACCTGCGCGCCGTCGCGACAGACGGCCGCGCCGCTGTCCGCTTCGGCCGCGAGCATCTCGTGCAGCGCGATCATGCGACACCTGCCCGTTTGCGCGCGGCGGCGATGAAGGCCCTGCGCCACAGCCACTCGCCGGCGATCAGCGCACCGATCAGCACGTACGCGACCAGCCCGTTGTAGACCGCCCACGCGGCCGGGCGCCAGTACAGCGCCGTGTAGACGGAGAAGCCGCCGTTTGCGATGAAGAACGCGCACCACACCTGGGTCACGCGGCGCGTGTAGCGGACGATTTCAGGGCTCGGCTCCGGATAGGTGAGCCGCGCGAATTTTTCGATCATGGTCGGACCGTGCCGCAGCGTCGCGCCGAACGCGATCAGCAAGCCGGCGCTCACGCATGCGGGATACAGATGAAGAAGCCGCTCGCTGTCGGTGACGGCGATCGCAACCGACAGTGCGGTCAATGCGCCGGCGACGCACCAGTCGAGCAGCGCGAGGCGTCTGAGCGCGTTTGCGAACGGCCCGTTGCCGACGGTGCGCTGCAGCCACAGCAGCGCAACCAGCAGGCAACCGACGTAACGCGGCGACATGCTCTGCCACGCGAACAGGATGACGAGCGGATAGGCGAGTGCCAGCACCGCCCGGCCCGCGACGGCCAGCCGCCGCGAACCGCGCGTGCCGGTGGTCGCGCGCATGCCCGTCACCGCCATCGTCACGCGTCTGCGAGCAACGCGTGCACGGCGGCCACGACGTCGCCGACCGTGCGCACGGACTTGAACTCTTCGGGCTTGATGCGTTTGCCGGTCATTTCCTGGAGCTTGATCGCCAGATCGACGGCGTCGATGCTGTCCAGGTCGAGTTCTTCGAACAGGTGCGTGTCGGGCTGCACCTGTTCGGGCTCGATCGCAAAGTTCTCGTGAAAGATGGCGCGGATGCGCTCCAGGATTTCTGCGTCGGTCACGAGAGACTCCCCTTTTCCAGCACGGCTTCGTGCGATGCCTGATGAGACTGCTGCTCGGCGATGAACGCCGCGAGCGTGTTGACCGACCGGAAATGCGCCTTCGTGCGCTCGTCGTTGGCGGCGATCGTCAGATGAAACTTCTTGCGCAGCATGATGCCGACTTCGAGCGCATCGACGGAATCGAGCCCGATGCCGTCGGTCGAGAACAGCGGCGCATCGTCGTCGATGTCGTCGACGGTCATGTCGCTGAGATCGAGCGTCTCGATCAGAAGCTGCTTAATTTGCAGTTTTAAAGTAACCATGCTGAATGAGACTTTGAGTAATGTGCACTTCCACCTCGCGGGCAATGCTGCGCGCGGCGATCGACGGCGACGCGACGTTCGCTGCCAGCCGGTCCAGGTCCATCGGTTCGAGCACGTCGATGCGCATGCGGAACGCACGAGACGGCACGTGATACCAGCGCAGCGTCTTGGTGAATACCGGCGGGTCGCAATCGATCAGCACCGGCTGAATCCTGCTGCCCGACTGCAGCGCCATGTGCGCAAAGCCGCGCGAGAACGCGTGCAGGCGATTGCCGCCCGGGCTGCGCGTGCCTTCCGGGAAGATGATCATCGTGTAGCCGGCCGCCAGCTGGCGCGCGCCGGCGTCGACCAGCTCCGTGGCGTCCGCGTTGCTCACGTACTCGGCGGCGCGCACGATGCCCCAGAAGCACGGGTTGCCCCAATGGCCGCGCTTGACCACGCAGCAGGCCTTCGGCGTCAGCGACAGCAGCACCATCACGTCGAGCCAGGTCGGGTGGTTCGCCACGACGATGGCCGGGCCGCGCTGCGCCAGACGCTCGACGCCGCTCAGTTCGAGCTTCATCACGCCGACGCGCTGCAGCAGCGCGACCAGCGCGCGAAAGAAATGATGGATGACGAGCGTGACGCCGCGCTGACGCGAACGGCGATGCGGCCACAGGGCGCTGGCGACGATCGCCAGCAACGAGAAAGCCGAGCCGCACAGCGCGAAAAACGCCAGGCTCGCGCCGGTCGCGAACAGGCGCCAGCCGTAGTCAAGCCGCGCGATCATTCCAGCTCCATCGCCACGATGCATGGCGGCTGCGCCACGACGCCGTCGTGCGCGTCGACAGGCAACGCAGCAGCGCGGCGCTTTGCGTGCCGGCTGCGTCGTCGGCCTCTTCGTCCGCGCAGTCGTCCGCATCCTCGGCGGCCATCTCGCAGGTGAGATAGCCGGCCGGTTCGGCGGCGCCCAGCAGGATGGCGAGGCCGACGCTCTCCGGATCGTCGTCGACCGCGCCGTACACGGGATCGGCCGGCTCGTGCGCATAGACGAGCAACACCGGCGACGCCGGCGAGGTTTCGTATTGGGAATAGGCTTCGAGCAGCGCGTAACCGAGCGTTTCGTGTCCGGCCGCGATCGCGGTCGCGGGCGAGCGGTCGCGCCTGGCGATGCCGAAGATGCCGGTGACCGCATTGAGAACCGAGAGACTGAACGCCGTCGGCGACACGGGCTCGCGCGCGCCGATGGCGGCGAGTATGCCGGTGGTGCGCGCCAGCTCCCCGTGGCGCGATGCGAACACCATGCGCAGCGGATCGTCGTCCGATCCTGCGCAGTCGTACGCTGCCTGAAGCGCGACACGCGACAGCCGGCTCAAGCGGCGTCGCACCATCGGATCGAGAGCTTCGACGCCCGGTGCCCCCGCGGTCGAAATCGACGTCCATCTGGCGATTGGCATGGTCCAATGCAAATCGGCCATTTTTTTGTTCTCTTTACGGTTACTTCGCTGAGGGTAGTTTTTTTAATGCGCCGCTCGCGATGCGCAGTCAGATGCCGTTTCATCCAGCATGCCGTCCTGCACGTCGGACTCGGCGGTTCGAGACATCGGCTTACCGGCTCCCCGGAGCCATACAGCCGATCACGCAGGAAATCGCGGCGTCACGCAACACAATCGACGGACGGCCGACCGTCGGGCGGTCTTGTTTCGGCGAGACTGTAACAGGACCGTCGTGCGAAATCAACGCGCCGACGCCGGCGTCAGACGATATTTAATCCGATTTGTCAATTGTTATGAAACGCTCGATTCGAAAGCGTCAAACGGTCGGGAGTATAACGCGTTAGCGGTCGAGCGCATAACCGGCGAGCGCGATGCGGTGAACCGGATAGCCGGTGTCCATTCGGGCGCGCGTCTCGACGCGTTATGCGTGCGCATGCCGCCGCCGGGCGCACCGTTGCGTCGAACCGCGGGCCTCGTTCCTGACACTGATGCGTCTGGCGCAACCGGCGATGTAGTCGCGGGCATTTCGAGCGCGCCGAAGAACGCGCAATGCGGATCATTTATCCGAATCCAGTATCAGCCGCCGCGGAGGTATTCGATTACGTCGCGGGGTTTCCCGATTCGATACGGAGATACGATTCCACGAGCGGTTTGTCGCGTCTCGATGTGGCGATAATCTTGCCGTCGCGATGGCCGGTATTTTCTTGCAGCGAGACGGGCGTTGGTCTTCGCCTCGGTGTTTCCAAAATCGCTCGTTGGCGTCTGACTTGCCGAGCCCCGCCCGACGCCGCTTCAACTCTGCGGCAACGCCAGCGTGAAGATCGCGCCGCCCTGCTCCGCATTGCCGGCCGTCAGCGTTCCGCCGTGACGATCGACGATGCCGTAGCTGATCGACAACCCGAGCCCCGTTCCGCGCCCCTGCGGCTTGGTCGTGAAGAACGGCTCGAACACGTGCGGCAGATGCTCGTCCATGATGCCCGTGCCGTTGTCGCGCACCGTGACGATCACCTGGCCGTCACGGTGGGTCGCGTCGATCCAGATCTCCGGCGTGCCTCGATGCGCGCTCGACGCGGCGTCGCACGCGTTCTGGATCAGGTTCATCATCACCTGCAGCAATTGCCCCGCGCTGCCGTGCACGAGTTGCGGCTCGCCGGGCGACCAGTGAACGTCGAAATCCGGCCCCGCGCCTTTCCTGATCCAGTGAATCGCGCGCGTCACGACCTCGTTGATGTCGACCGCGCCGAGCTCCTCGCGATCGACCGCGGAGAACCTGCGCAACGCGCTGACGATGTCCGCCGTGCGCTGCGCGCCTTCGACCATTCCGTCGACCAGCGACGGCAAGTCGGCCAGGATCGGATCGATCCGCAGTTCGGTGCGCAGCCGGGTGCGCTCGGCGGCCGATAGCGGCTGCGCCGTCGCATCGATGAAGCGCGTCAGGCGCTCGCCATACCGCTTCAGCACATGCACGTTGCCGAGCACGAAGCTGATCGGGTTGTTCAGCTCGTGCGCGACGCCGGCGACCAGACGCCCGAGCGCCGCCATTTTCTCCGAGTGAAGCAGTTGCTGTTGCGCGTGCTTGAGCGCGTCGTGCGCTTCGCGCAGCTGCCGATACGCGCGTTTGAGCTCGCCCGTCGGGCGGCCTACCAGCAGGTAGCCGAGCCTGCGGCCGCGCGGCCCGCCACGCGGCGTACAGCTGAAGTCGACCGGCACGGCCGCGCCTTGCCGATCGCGCATGTTCAGTTCGACCACCGTGCCCTGCGCCGGCGTGCCCGACGCCGTGACGGCGCGCAGCGCGGTGACGCTCGCGTCGTCGGCGAGCCAGCTCTCGAAACGCGATCCGCGCAGCACGCTGTCCGGCTGCCCGAGCAGTTCGCACATCGCGGCATTGGTTTCCTCGACCTCGCCGCGCGCGTTGCACGCGGCCAGCACGTCCGACATCGACGACAGCAGCCCGAGAATGAACTGCTGCGATTGCTCGAGCTGCGCGTTCTTCTCCTCGAGCGCAATCTCGTCCTGCACGAGCTGCGAGTAGACCTCGTCCATCTTGTGGATCACTTCGAGCCAGGCTGCGTCGTCGAGACCTTCGGCATCGGGCCCGGCGTCCGGCCCCGCGGCGGCGTGGCTCAGCGCATCCGCGCCGGGCGCCGCGCGGCGCTTCGCCGCCGGTTTGGGTGGGTTCGATCGATTGCTCGCCATGACGCTGTCAGTACGCTGTTCGTAATCCGGGTTCGGCCGACCGTGGCGGCCGGCTCAATGCACCGTGCAGACCATGCACGGGTCGAAGGACCGCACGATGTGCTGGACCGCCACGGGCGTCGTCTCGCCCGGCTCGACCGGGGCGCCGATCAGCGCGGCTTCGAGCGCGCCCGGACGGCCGCCGGCATCGCGCGGCGAGAAATTCCACGACGTCGGCGCAATGATCTGATAATTCGCGATCCTGCCGTCCTTCACCGCCAGCCAATGGCCGAGACTGCCGCGCGCGGCCTCGTTGAGCCCGACCGCGCGGCCCTCGTCCGGCAGCGCGAAGGCCGCGCAATACGGCATGCCGGGCGCGAGTGCGCGCACCCACTGCTCCATCATCGGCACGACGCGGGCCAGCTCCAGCAATCGCGCCAGCACGCGCGTGTACACCGAGCCGCCGCAACGCGCGACGGCGTCAGCGATCAACGGGTGACCATCCGCCAGTTGCCGCGCGATCGCACCGGTTTCCAGCACCGCGCCGTTCAGCCGCGGCGCCTTGTTCCAGGTGTAAGCGCCCGCCTTGTCCGCGCGCGGCTCGGTGAGCCCCGCGAACGGATGCCGCGCGCCGCCCGCGTCGTCCAGCCATGCATGCGTCGCGTCTTCCGTGATCGCGTCGAGATCGAGCGCATCGGCCTGCTTGCGCTGCGCGTCCCAGACGCCGCCGCGGAACGCATGAGCGCCGTCCGGTTGCGGATACGCGCCGTACGACAGGTACAGGCCGGGGCCGGCGCCGAGGCGGTCGAGGCCGAGATCGCCGGCGAGCGTCAGGAAGAACCGCAAATCGCCACGCCGTTCGCCGCGCGCGCGCCAGGCGGCGAGCGCGGCTTCGCTGTCGAGCTGCGCGATCTCCTCGAGTGGCGCGTCGAACAGCACCTCTTCGAGAAACTGCCGGAATTCGCCGATGAACCCGAGCAGGCGGATCCGCTCCGCGTTGTCGATCGCGCGCGCGCTGCCGCCGGGCTGGATCGACCCGGTGTGCGGCCACTTGCCGCCGAGCGTGCCCATCAGGCGCAGCCAGCGTTGCCGCGCGGCAAGCGAGGCGCGGTGCCGTTCGCCCTGATAAGGCGTGAAGCGCGACACCGCTTCGGCGTGCCACGCGCGCGCCGCATAGACCGGCCGCACGAAATCCGGCATGAAGAACAGATAGAAGTGACTGAGGTGATCGGCGAGGTTCTCGGCGGCGAGCATCAGGTTCGTCGCGATCTGGCCGTTCGGCGCGGGCGTCACGCCG
Source organism: Burkholderia sp. WP42 (assembly GCF_000745665.1). Taxonomy (NCBI): domain Bacteria; kingdom Pseudomonadati; phylum Pseudomonadota; class Betaproteobacteria; order Burkholderiales; family Burkholderiaceae; genus Burkholderia; species Burkholderia sp. WP42. The sequence goes on from NZ_JQJT01000009.1 coordinate 109,074, forward strand.
GCCAGGTCGGCCAGCGCGCGCGCGGCCGCCACGCCCTGCGACACCGAGCAGATGCCGCAGATGCGCGGCACGTAGACGAGCGCATCGAGCGGATCGCGATCGAGCAGGATCTGCTCGAAGCCGCGAAACATCGTGGCGTTCACGTGCGCGTCGCTGACCCGGCCGTCGACGACCTCGATGCGCACCTCGAGGTCGCCTTCGACGCGATTGAACGGACCGATCACGAGTCGAGACATCAAGACACCTATTTATTACGGGGCCGCGAACGGACCGCGGGCGCGACTTTCAGATGATCGGCCGTCGCGTTTTCGCGCACGCGCTTCGGCGTCGCGGCCTTCGACAACGACGCGAGCGCGACGAACCACGCCTTCGGCATGTCGCTCGGCAAGCCGATCGGGATGCCCGCGACGTTCGGCGTGCGGTGGAACGCGTGGCCAGGCTCCTCGAAGCCCGGCTCCGTGCAGTTGATGCACGCATACCCGCCGCGCGTGCACGAGCCGTCGCCGTTCCACAGGCGCGTGTTGCAGTCGGCATGCGCCTGCGTGCCCTTGCAGCCCATGTGCTCCATCATGCAGCCGAGATCGGACGGACGCACGGCGCTCGCCTTGTACTCGTAGAACTCGTTGCGCGTGCAACCGTGATGGACGAGCTGGTCGGCATAGAAGCGCGGCCGGCCGAGCGTATCGAGCGCAGCCGGATCGAGCAGCGACATCGACAGCGCGCTCAGCGTCTCGACGACCCAATCCGGATGCGTCGGGCAACCGGCCACGTTGACGACCGGAAAGCCGCTGCGCGACCGGTACGCCACGCCCAGCAGCCCGCCCGGCTGATCGCCGTCGTACTGGAGCCCGCAGGCATCGGCCGGATTCGCGCCGGCCGCAGTGATGCCGCCGTAAGCGGCGCAGGTGCCGATCGCCACCGTGTAATGCGCAACGCTCGCGAGCCGGGCGACCCAGTCGATCATCGGCACCCCGGTGCCGGCCAGCACGTGAAAACGCCCCGTGCCGTTCGGGCCGCGCAGCATCGCGCCTTCGACGCACAGCGCATGCAGCTCGACGGTACCGTCGAGGCACGCCTGCAGCACGTCGCGGGCGTCCGCGCCTGTTTCGAGCGACAGCGACGGATGCCACAGCAGCCGAATGCCGGCGCGCGACAGCATGCCGGAGAAGTCCGGCGTGTCGGCGCACAGCAGCGACATGTTGCAGCCGCCGCAGCCGCCCGACTGCAGCCACAACACGTTGAACGCGCCGGTGCCGTCGGGCGCGCGGGTATCGACGCTCATTTCTTCTCCAGACCGAATCGCTGCATTTTCTGGCGCAGCCCGGCGCGCGACAGGCCCAGCTCGGACGCGGCGCGCGTCTTGTTCCACCGGTGCCGCAACAGCGCCTCCTTGATCAACATCGTTTCCATCGCATCGAGCCGCTCCTGCAACGTGCCGGCCGACGCAATCTGCGCTTCCGGCCCGCGTGCGGCCGGCCCCGACTGCCCGCGCAGCACCTTCGGCGAAAACGCGTCGGCGCGGATCAGGTCGTCGTCGCTCAGCGCGACCGCGCGGTAGATCTCGTTGCGCAGCTCGCGAATGTTGCCCGGCCACGCATAGCCGAGCAGCACCGCCAGCGCATCGCGGGCGAAGTCCAGCCCGGCCGGGCGCGACTCGTGCTCGGCGATGGCCTGCAGCAGCCGGTGCGCGATCGGCACCAGATCGCCGCTGCGCTCGCGCAGCGGCGGCAGCGCCAGCGTGGCCGTCGCGATCCGGTAGTAAAGATCCTCGCGGAAACGCCCGGCCTCGACTTCGCGCTCGAGGTCGCGATGCGTCGCGGCGATCACGCGGACGTCGACCGGCACCGCGCGCGTCGCGCCGACCGGCCGCACCTCGCCTTCCTGCAGCACGCGCAGCAGCCTGACCTGGAAGGCGAGCGACGTGTCGCCGATCTCGTCCAGGAAGATGGTGCCGCCGTTCGCGCGCTGGAATAGCCCCGCGTGGTCGTGAACCGCGCCGGTGAAGGCGCCGCGCTTGTGGCCGAACAGCTCCGATTCGAGCAGCGTGTCGGCCACGGCCGCGCAGTTCTCGACGACGAACGGGCCGGCCGCGCGCGGGCTCGCGTAGTGGATCGCGCGCGCGAGCATCTCCTTGCCGGTGCCGGACTCGCCGAGGATCAGGATCGACAGGTCGTAGCGCGCGAGCTTCGACGCGAGCTTGCAGATCGGATCGAGCGGGCTGCCCGGCGCGCGCACGATCGCATCGAAGCCGAGCGTGTTCTGCACCTGCGCGAGCTTCTCGTGGCTGCGCTGCCGCAGCAGCGGGACGCTGTTGCGCAACTCGAGGTCGAGCCGATGCATGTCCTGCTGCAGCGACTGCGCCTCCGCGGCCTGGCGCACCGTGTGGAGCAGATGGTCGGGCATCCACGGCTTCAGCACGAAGCGGTGGATGCCGGCCTGGTTGATGCCCGCGACGATGTCCTCCGAATCCGTGTAGCCGGACACGATGATCCGCACGGTGTCGGGCCACGTCTCGCGCACTTCGGACAGGAACTCGACGCCCGTGCGCCCCGGCATCCGCTGATCGCAGAGGATCACGGCGACCGGCTGCTGTTGCAGGATCGCCCGCGCCTCGTCGGCGGAACTCGCGGTGAGCACCTCGAACTCCTCGTCCAGCACGCGGCGAATGGTTTCCTGCGCGCGCAGCTCGTCGTCGACGACCAGCACGGTGGGGGGCCTGCGCAGCGGCGCCGGATCGGGTTCGGGGTCGGTGCTGGGATGGACGGGTAAAGGCGAGCTCATGGGTCGATCGAGGCCGTGCAGATCCGGCCGATTCAGGCCCGCCGCACGCGGAATGCGGCAGCAGGCGGCCTGACAACGCGCATGATACCCGCGTCGGACGATCCTCGCCGTTCCGCGGCGTCAGCAAATGCGCGGCAGCTGTTCGCCCGACAGCCAGTCGGCGATCCGCCGTCCGCCGAACTTCGTCTCGACCTGCACGAAACCGTGCGCGTCCTCGGTCACCTCGCCGATCTGCACGGCGTGCGCGCCGAGCGGATGCGCACGCATCGCGGCCAGCAGCGCGGGCGCGTCCTCGGCCGCGCAGACGGCGACGAGCTTGCCTTCGTTGGCCACATAAAGCGGATCGAGGCCGAGCAGCTCGCATGCCGCGTCTACCTGCGGCAGCACCGGAATCGCGTCCTCGCGGATCAGCATGCCGACGCCCGACTGGCTCGCGATCTCGTTGAGCGTGGTCGCCAGCCCGCCGCGCGTCGGGTCGCGCAGCACGCGCACGCCCGGCACGGCCGCCAGCATGCTCGCGACCAGCGTGTGCAGCGCGGCGCTGTCGGAGCTGATCTCGACGTCGAACTCGAGCGCCTCGCGCGTCGACATGATCGCGACGCCGTGTTCGCCGATGGTGCCCGACAGCAGCACCGCATCGCCCGGGCGCGCGAGCGCGCCGTCGATCCGGATGCCCGCCGGCACGACGCCGACGCCCGTGGTCGTGATGAACACGCCGTCGCCCTTGCCGCGCTCGACGACCTTGGTGTCGCCGGTGACGATCGGCACGCCGCACTCGCGCGACGCGTTCGCCATCGATTCGACGATGCGCTTCAGGTCCGCCAGCGCGAAGCCTTCCTCGATGATGAAGCTGGCGGCCAGGTACAGCGGCCGCGCGCCGGACATCGCGACGTCGTTGACCGTGCCGTGCACGGCCAGGCTGCCGATGTCGCCGCCCGGAAAGAACAGCGGCGACACGACGTGCGCGTCGGTGGCCATCACCACGCGCTCGCCGGGCGCCGTCGCAGGCGGCGCGAACGCGGCCTGATCGTTGCCTTGCCGCAGCCATTCGTTGTCGAAGGCGGCGACGAACAGTTCGCGGATCAGCTGCGCCGACGCGCGGCCGCCCGCGCCATGACCCATGTCGATCCGGCCGTCGCGGAAATTGAGGGGCCGCACGTACGCGGGCTTGGTGCGAGGGGTCGGTGTCGAGCTCATGCGGGTACCAGCGGAATGTCCTTGAAACGGCCATACGAGTAATGCGCGGCGCACGCGCCCTCGCTCGACACCATGCACGAACCCATCGGATTCTCGGGCGTGCACACGGTGCCGAACAGCGAGCAGTCGCGCGGCTGCTTGAGGCCGCGCAGGATCGCGCCGCACTCGCATTTGCGGTGGTCGGCGACGGGCCGGTAGACCAGCCCGTAACGCGCTTCGGCGTCGTGGCGCGCGTATTTCGCGCGGATCCGCAGCGCGCTGGCCGGCACCTCGCCCAGGCCGCGCCACTCGAAGCTCTCGCGAGCCTCGAACACGTCGTCCATCAGCGCCTGCGCGGCGGCGTTGCCGGCACGCGTGACCGCCCGCGAAAATTCGTTCTCGACCTCGGCGCGGCCGTCGTTGACCTGGCGGATCAGCATCAGGATCGCCTGCATCACGTCGAGCGGCTCGAAGCCCGCGATCACGACCGGCTTCCGATAGTCGCGCGCGAAGCCCTCGTAGGGCGCCGAGCCGATCACGATGCTGACGTGCGCGGGGCCGATGAAGCCGTCGAGCGGCACGGCGTCGGCCGCCACGGCCGGCGCCGCGAGCAGATGCGTGATCGCGGCGGGCGTCAGCACGTGGCAGCACAGCACGCTGAAATTGTCGACGCCGGCAGCGGCCGCGTCGCGCACGATCAGCGCGGTGGGCGGCGTGGTGGTCTCGAAGCCGATCGCGAAGAACACGACCTCGCGGTCGGGATTCAGGCGCGCGATCTTCAGCGCGTCGAGCGGCGAATAAACCATCCGGATGTCGGCGCCGTGCGCCTTCGCGCGCATCAGCGACATCCCGCCGGAGGCCGGCACGCGCATCGTGTCGCCATAGGTGCAGACGATCACGCCGCGCTCCAGCGCGAGCTGCACCGCGAGATCGATGCGTCCGACCGGCAGCACGCAGACGGGGCAGCCGGGGCCGTGGATCATCCGCACGTTGTCGGGCAGCAGGTCGGTCACGCCGTAGCGGGAAATCGCATGCGTGTGACCGCCGCAGAATTCCATGAAGTGATAGCGCGTGCCGGGCTGCGCCTCCGCCTGAATGCGCGCGGAAATGCGTTCGGCGAGCGCGCGGTCGCGGAATTCGTCGATGTACTTCATTGCGGCGCTCCGCTCGGATGCACGTCGCCGTCGCCGGCCGCGTGCGCCAATTCGCCGAACAGCGCGAGCGTACGCTCGGCCTCGTCCGGATCGATCCTGCCGAGCGCGTAGCCCACGTGCACGATCACGTATTCGCCCAGCCGCGCGTCGGGGACGAGCGCGAGCGAGATCGTCTTGCGCACGCCGCCGAGGTCGACGACGCCCATGTCGGCGTCGCGCAGCTCGACGACGCGTGCGGGAATGGCTAGACACATGTCGAAACTCCTTCGGACGTCGCGCGCACGGCGCCCGACGTCAATGTATGCGCGGCGACCCATGCCTGGCCCAACGCCAGGCCGGCGTCGCCGCATGGCACCGACGACGGCGCGCAGCTGCGCACGCCGCGCGCGTCGAGCGCGGCGCGCAAGCGCGCCGACAGCAGCCGGTTGGCGAAGCACCCGCCGCCGAGCAGCACGGCACGTCCGTGCGCGGCCGCGGCGGCCCACGCGGCGAGCGCGTCGGCGAGCGCGAGATGAAACAGCGCGGCGCCCTGCGCGCTCGCGCCGGCATCGGCCAGTTCGAGCACGCGAACCAGCAGCGGGCGCAGGTCGAGCTCGCCGTCGTCCGCGATGCGCCACAGTCCGTCCGTATCGGGCTCGGGATGGTCGCGCAGATAGTCGGCGGCGTGTCGTTCGAGCGCGATGGCGGCCTCCGCCTCGGTGCGCTGATGGCGGCAGATGCCGAGCAAGCCGGCGGCCGCGTCGAACCACCGGCCCGCACCCGTGCTCGGCGGACAGTTCAGGCCGCGCGCCAGCATCGTGCCGATCGTGCGCGCCGCGCGCGTGCCGACGTCGCCGCCGAGCCGCGCTTCGATCTCGTCCGCGCGGTCGAGCGTGTGCAGCGCCGCCGCGGCCATGCGCCACGGCTCGCGGGCCGCGACGTCGCCGCCGGGCAGCGCGAGCGGCGTCAGATGCCCGAGCCGCCGCCAGCCGTCCGGCGCGACCTCGAGCAGTTCGCCGCCCCAGGCGGCGCCGTCGGTGCCGAGCCCGACGCCGTCGAGCGCGAGGCCGACGACCGGCTCCGCGAGCCCGTGCTCGGCCGCGACCGCGCCGATGTGCGCATGGTGATGCTGCACCGCGATCGCGGGCACGCCGAGGCGCTCGCTCCATTCGACGGCCAGCCGCGAGCTGTGGAAATCCGGATGCAGGTCATGTGCGATCGCGCGCACCGGCCGACCGGCTTGCCGGGCCGCATCGACGAGCGACGCGACGGAGGCCTCGAGCGCGACGCAATGGCGCGGATCGTCGAGATCGCCGTGCAGCGGCGACCAGTACACGTCGCCGTCGACGTACACGCACGCGGCATTCTTCAGCCACGCGCCGGTCGCGAGCACGGTGTCGGCGCCCCACGCGCGCGGCAGGCGTTCGCGCCGCAGCGTCATGCCGCGTCTCCGGCGCGACGCTGCTGCGCGCGCAGCGCCGCCAGCTCGGCCTCCAGCTCGCCGATTCGCGCGGCCAGCGGATCGCGCGCGTCGCCCGTGCGCAGAACCCAGTCGAGCCACGCGTCGATCCCGTCGCCGGTGGTCGCCGACACGCAGATCACGTCGAGCGCCGGATTGATGCGGCGCGCGTATTCGATGCAGCGCTCGACGTCGAACTGCACGTACGGCAGCAGGTCGGTCTTGTTGACGATCATCAGCCGCGCGGCGGCGAACATGTCCGGGTACTTGAGCGGCTTGTCCTCGCCTTCGGTCACCGACAGGATCGCGACCTTCGCGTCCTCGCCGAGATCCCACAACGCCGGGCACACCAGATTGCCGACGTTCTCGATGAACAGCACGCTGTCGGGCTGCTGCGCCGCGCCGCGGCGCTCGGACGAAGCGTGCGCGTCGTGCGGGTGGTGATGATCGTGATCGTGGTGGTGATGTTCGTGGCCGTGGCCATGCGCGTGGCCGTGATCATGACCATGCGCGTGCAGCGGCAGCCGTTCATAGGCCGCCGCGACCATCGCCGCATCGAGATGGCATCCCTTGCCGGTGTTGACCTGGATCGCCGGCGCGCCGGCCGCGCGAATGCGCTCGGCGTCGTTCGCGGTTTGCTGGTCGCCTTCGATCACGGCGATCGGCAACGCCGGCGCGCGCGCGCGCAGCGCGGCGATCGTCGCGCACAGCAGCGTCGTCTTGCCCGAGCCGGGGCTCGACACGAGATTCAGCGCGCGTACGCCGTGCGCCGCGAAATGCCGCCGGTTGTGCGCCGCATGGCGATCGTTCTCGCCGAGCACGTCCTGCTCGATGCGCACCGTGCGCCCCTGATCCAGGCCATGCACCGTGACGCCGGCCGGCCCGAGGCCGTAATGCAGGTCACCGCTCGCCGCATCGGCGCGCACGTGCGCGTGAGCGTCGTGGTGCGCGTGATGCGCATCGTGCCGATCCCGGTGCGCCCCGTCGGGGCTGTCGCAGCCGCATACCACGCACATGTCGTTCTCCTTCCGCAATTCGGTTGATTTCAGGCATCGTCGACGAGCATGTCGACGATGCGCAATTCCGTGCCGCCGTTCGGCTGCAGCCAGTAGCCGCCGCAGCGGCCGCACGGCTCGCCGCGCGCGGCCAGCGGCACGTCGCAATGACAGTTCAGGCACCACGCGCGGCCCGGCGGCTCCGCGATCTCGATGCGCGCGCCGGCCAGGCAGGTGCCGGGCGCCATCGCGTCGAGCGCGAAGCGCAGCGCGTCGACCTCGACGCCCGCGAGCCGACCCACTTCGAGCCGCAGCACGTTGACGCGCGCGAAACGCTCGCGCGCGGCGGCTGCCTCGACCGCCGCGAGCACGCCGCCCGCCAGACTCACTTCATGCATGTCGATCGGTTTCCATTCGTATGATCATCGTCGCGCCGAACCGGCGCGGCGGTTTCGAGAGCATAGGCGATGCACGGATCGAACGCGCCCATCAATGCGCCGACGCGCGCCGCGAGCGCGGCATCGCCGCCGCCGTCCGGCCGCACATCGACGCGTGCGAGCGCGTGCGCGAGCGTGCTGTCCGGATGAAAATTCCACTCCGTCGGCGACACCACGCGGTAGTCGGCGACGCGCGCGGCGTCGCCGGGCACGAGGCGGACCCAGTGGATCAGCACGCCGCGCGCCGTCTCGCACCATGCCAGCGCCTCGCCGGGCGCGAGCGCCAGCGCGCCCGATCGCAGCGCGAACGCGGCCGGACCGCCGGCTGCGAGCCGCGCGAGCTCCGCGACACGCGCGCCGAGCCGCAGCCATGCGCTGTCGTAAGCGGCTGCGTGCGGATCACCGCAGCGGGTCCAGACGCCGGTTTCGGCCGGCGCGCCGTCCTGTTCGGGCCGCTGCGCGAAGCGCGGGTCGCCCGCGATCGCCGCGCCGATCCGGCGCAGCCGCGCGCGGTCCGCGCCATCGATACGCAGCGCGCGGGGCGGCATCCGCAGCGCGTCGGCGACCGTGCGGCAGTGCAGCAGCAGCGACGCCGGGAAGCTCGTCGCGCGCGCCGTCCATGCGGCCAGACAGGCGCGCGGATCTTGATCCCAGCGGGCGAGCCAGCCGTCGGCCGGTTCGCCGAGCACGTGACGTTCGATCCATTCGCGCGTGCCGGCCGCCCGTACGTCGGGCAGCGCGCACGGCACACCGCCGACGAGGCGCGCGGGCCAGTCGAGCCAGATCCGGCGCAGATGCTCGGCGATCGTCTCGCGCGCGAGCGTGGCCGAGCGTGCGTCTTCGCCGTCGCGCTCGCCTTCACCACGGCCCGCGTCATGGTCATCGCCCGCGCCGTTGCGATCGACGTTGCCTTTGCCATCGCCTTCGCCGTTGCCACAGCCCGCGCCATCGTCATCGCCCGCGCCATTGCGATCCCCATCGCCTTCGCCACCGCAATCGCCAGCCGCGCCGCCCGCATTCGCATACGCGCGGGCCGCCGTCACGGCAAGCTCGGCGCACAGCGCATGCGCGCGCCCGCAGAGCGAGAACACCGCGGACAGCCGCGGCGCGGCCAGCGCGGCCGGCTGACCGGCGAGCAGCAGCCCGGCGAGCGGCGGCCGGCCGCCGTCGATGCTCGGCGAGCGGCCCGGGCGCACGACGTATCGCCCGGCCAGCGCGGCGAACCCGGACGTATCTTCGCTCGTGCTCGCGCCGCCCGTCATGCGCCGGCCTCGCGCGTCGCGGGCCGGCGCAGCAGGAACGCGCGCCGGCTCGTGCGCGGCGCGTCGGCGGCCGCGGAGCGCAACTGGGCGAGCACCGCGCGCGCGGTCGCCACCGCGCTCGCATGATCGCTGAAGTCGAACATCGGCGAAAACAGCGAACAGCACGCGTGCGCGCCGGCCTGCGGCACGTGCGCGCCGATCCAGTCGAACTCGACGGCGCCCACGCGACGCGCGGCCAGCTGCCCCGGCGACGGGCACGGGTGAGCCGCGCCGTTCCCGCCCGGCAGCCACACGAGGTTCATGAACCACGGCGTGACGAGGATGCCGAGCAGATCGCCGCTGGCATCGCCGCCAGCAGGATACGGCCCGAACGCCACGGCCTCGACCCGCAAGCCGGGATGCACGACCGGCATGCCGAGCATCGTGGTCGCCGCGACCGTCGTGTAGTGCGCGACGAGCGCGCCGATGCGCGGATCGGACGATCCGCCCGGCAGGGACGCACGCAACGCATCGCCGTCGCGGGTCGGGCTTCGCGTGGTCAACGTCAGTCCCTCAGCACCATGAATTGCTCCGCATCGCCGTCGCAGGTCGGGCAGCGCCAGTGCGCCGGCAACGCGGCGAACGGCACGCCGGGCGGAATCTGCCAAACCGGATCGCCCTGGCGCGGATCGTAGATCCACCAGCAGATCTTGCATTCGAGCCGCGTATCGGCCGCGATCCGGCTGCGATCGCCGAGATAGCTGCCTTCGAACAGCGCCGCGGTCTGGTTCATGGTCACGCCTCCTCGACCCAGTCGATCAATTGTGCGAGACGCTCGTGCGAGTCGTCGATGTCCTCGGGCGCTGCCTGGACGATCTCGGGCAGATCGGTGATCTCGATCGTGTTCAGGATCAGCGTGTCCTGCGAGTTGAAGTACGCGATGCGCCAGCAATGGACGACGCCGGTGCTGGCGATCCGGCAATTCCCGTAGCCGCGCGACAACACCGACACCGGCCCGCCGCCGAGCACTGCGTCGATGAACGCGCCGTCTTCGGACGACAGCGGCAGCAGCGTCAGGTTGATCACGTGCGGCGCAGCGCCGGCACGCCAGCGGGCGACCTGGTCGCGCACTTCGGTGAGGATCGCCGGCGCGTTCATCACGCCGCTCGGGTGAGCGTCGGACGCCGGCAGCTCGGGCGCGGCCGCTGCGTGGGCAGCCGCGGCCAGCGCGGCCGGCGCGCCGCCGACCTCGATGCGCTCGGCGCGGCCGGCCGGGCCGTCCTCGGCAATGCGCCACACGCCCGCGAACACGGTCTCCTGGATCAGCACGCTGCCGGCGTCGGCGGTGTCGATGCGGGCGCTGACCTCGCCTTCGCCGAGCACCGCGTTCAGGATGCGCAGCGCATCGGCGTCGCAGGCCGTCAGATCGATCGGCGCGGGCTGTTCGCCGCGGCGGCATGCGTCGAGCGCGTCGAGCACGGTGAGCAGGATGCCGCGCACCACGTCGAGCGCACGCGCGTCGGCGCGCTCGGGCAGCGACGGCGCGACGAACGTGTGCATCGCCTGCGGCATCGGCATGTAGTCGAGCACCGCATCGCCTTCGGGCTGGCTGCCCGGACCGAACGGCACGACGGGGACGGGAAAGGTTTTCATCTGCATGGTCGGCGAGCGTGAATTCAGTGGCAGCCGGACGAGCCGCCGGCGACGTTGACGGGAATGCCGATCGACGGCGCACGCGTGGTCGGGCTGGCGAGCGCGTCGGCGACGCACTTCACGTAGTCGTCCCAGTCCATCATGCCGGACAGCACCGTCACGTACTGGCCGTCGCGCAGCCACAGCAGCGCGGGCCAGCGCAGCGAGCCGAAGCGGCGCGCGATCGCGTTCTCGCCGGCGCGCGTCGCCACCGCCAGCCGCAGCGCCCGGCCGAAGCGGACCGCCGCGACGTGCGCAAGCTCCGGCAGCACGGCCGCGACGTCGAGCGATTCGGGAAACCGCACCGGATCGCCCATCAGCAGCACGACGCACTCGCCGCCGTCGGCGAGCCAGCCGTCCAGCGTGTGCTCGTCGACGAAGGTCGCGTGCGCTTGCTCGATCAGCCGCTGCACGACGGCCGGGCAATCCTGGCCGGCCGCCGCTGCGCTCGGCACATTCGGCACCTCGGCCTGCGTTGCTCCGGGCACGGAGCCGCTTGTTTCGCTCATTTCGATTCCTCAGGAACAGCAAGGCTGCCGGCCGCGCGCTGCGAGCCGCCGACGAGCCGGGTCAATTCATCCACGCCGAGTGCCGACGGCAGCGCGAACGCGGCCGGGCTTGCCGCGCCGCCCTCGCCCGCCATCACCGACTCGATCAGCGCGAGCGTCGCGTCGATTTCGGCCGCGCGTGCGGCGTCGAGCCGCTCGCGCGCCGCATCGAGAAACACCAGCAGCCAGTCGCCGGGCGCACACGGCCCGACCAGCGCGGTGTCGACGCGGCGTCGCACGCCCCGGCCGACGCACCATGCATGGCCGGGTTGCGCGTCGACGACCTGCATCGGCAGCCCTATGCACATGACGGCGGCTCCTTGGCGAGCGCGCGCACCAGCACGCGCTCGTCGCCGATGCGGCACGCGTCGGCTTCGCTCGGGCGCTCGCCTTCGTAGCGAGCCAGCGCCAGATGGTGCAGCGTGACGGCTTCGTCGTCGCGCAGCGCGGTGCGCCGCGGCAGCGGCGCGCCGCCCCACTCGCGCAGATACGCGACGCCCGCGTCCAGCGCCCGCTCGAGCGCCGCCTTCACGCACGGACGCAGGCTGCCGCCGTAGTCCTCGATCTCTTCCGGCTGGCAGCCGATCAGCACCACGCGGCGCGGATACTTGCCGGTCAGTTGCGCGAGCATCAGCACTTCCTGGAAGCCGGTCTGGTGCAGGCTCATCTTGCGCACGCCGAGAAACTTCGGCACCTCGTCGTCCTCGACGATCTTCAGCTCGCCGGGCGCGAGGCCGTAGTCGACCGCATCGAAGATCAGCAGGAAGTCGGCCGCCTGCACGTGCTGGATCAGATAGAGGCCCTGCGTGCCGCCGTCCATCAGCGTGACGTTCGGCGCGCATTCGAAGCGCTGCTGCAACGCCTCGATGCAGCGCACGCCGAAACCTTCGTCGGCCCACAGCACGTTGCCGATGCCGAGCGCGACGATCGCGGCGCCGTCCTGCGCCGACGGGATGGTTTGCGGGGAAGTGTCCATCGGTGCGTCAGTCCTTGAACGTGCGGTAGCCGGAGATCATCGAGCCGACCACGCTCTGGCGCCCCATGATGTCCTCGCGGATCGCCGCATACACGTGAAGGATCACGAACAGCAGGATCGCCCACATCCCGAGGTGGTGCCACGTGTGGACGCCTTGCGACTGGCCGAGCAGCGGCCGGATCCAGCCGAACGTGCGCTGCTGCCAGGAGCCGGCCTGCGCGCCTTCGCCGTACAGCGCGAAGCCGGTCACGACCATGAACAGCGAGACCGTCAGAAACACGAAGAACATCGCGAAGCGCGACAGCGGATTGTGGCCGCTGTACTGCCGCGGACACGGACCGAGGAACATGTAGTAGCGCAGCATCCCGAACACGTCGAGCCAGTAGTCGCGCGTGAACACGGGCACCCAGAACATCTCGCGCGCGTGGTGGTTGCCCACCAGCGCCCAATACGCGCGGCCCGCGAGGCCGACCGCGAACAGGTATGCGGCCGCGAAATGCGCGAACCGGATGTACCCCATCAGGAAATGGGCGCTGGCCTCGCCAGGTTGCGTCGCGAGCGGCGAGCCGATCAGGTAGCCGGTGATCGACAGCACTGCGATCGACGCCGCGTTCATCCAGTGCCAGATGCGCACCGGCGCTTCGTACACGTAGATCGCCTTGGCGGCCGGAACGGTATCGGGCGCGCGGCCGCGCCGCGACTGCGTTTGCATCGTCATCATTCTTCCTTGCCGCGCGGGCCGGCCGAAGCCGGCCGCGACGGCGTCCTGTTGTTACCGGTGGTGCGTCAGGCGACGGTGCGTCGACGCGGGAAGTATCGCCAGCGGCGCTGCACGATCAACGCACCGTGACGGTGGTCATTTCCGCGCCGTCTTCGCTCATCACGTGCGTCGAGCAGGCCATGCACGGATCGAACGAGTGCAGCGAGCGCAGAATCTCGACCGGCTGCTCGGGGTTCGCCATCGGCGTGTTCATCAGGCTCGCCTCGAACGCGCCGATCTGGCCTTTCGCGTCGCGCGGGCCGCCGTTCCACGTGCTCGGCACGACGCACTGATAGTTCTCGATGCGGCCGTCCTTGATCTTGATCCAGTGACCGAGCGCACCGCGCGGCGCGGCGACGGTGCCCACGCCCTTCGCCTCGGCCGGCCACGTCGACGGGTCCCACTTCTCGACGTTGGCGGTCGACGTGTCGCCGTTGCGGATGTTGTCGACGAGCCGCTGCCAGTCGTCCGACATCATCTCGGCGCAGTACTGCGCTTCGAGTGCGCGCGCGAGCGTGCGGCCGATCGTGGTCGGCAGCAGCTGTTTCGCGCCGAGCGTCGTCTCGGGCAGCCCGAGGAGCTTCGGCATGTCCTGGTTGACCGACTGCAGCGCCGCGTCGATCTGCTCCTTGATCCGCGCGCCGTGCGGGTTGCCCTGCTTCGCATGCGCATAGCCGAGGATGTAGCGCGCGAGCGGCCCGACCTCCATCGCGTGGCCGCGCCAGCGCGGCGCCTTGACCCACGAATACTTCGCGCTTTCGTCGACCGATTCGATCGCCGTGCGCGTGCCCTTCGTGTTCGGCCCGAGCTCGTAGTGCGGCTCGGTCATGCCGTCCCACGGATGCAGGCCGCGGTCGTTGTCGGGGTACTGGTACCACGAATGGGTGACGAACTCCTGCACCTGCTCCGGATCGCGCGCGTCGACCGGCAGGATGTTGTCCCAGTCGCCGTTCAGGATCGCGCCGCCCGGCATCTGGTTGGTGGACGGATCGTAGTTGACGAGCGGATACGTGCCGTAGTCCATCACGTTGGTGGCGGCGAGGCCGCCGCCATGCAGCCAGCCGCGCGCCTTGTAGATCGTGCCGATCGCGAGCAGATCGGGCACGTAGACGTTGCGGCAGAACGTCTCCGCCTGGTCGATCAGCGAGCGCACGAAGTTCAGGCGCTCCATGTTGATCGGCGCGCCGGCCGCGAGGTCGCCGTCGATGTTGATCGCGCACGGCACGCCGCCGACCAGGTAGTTCGGGTGCGGGTTCTTGCCGCCGAAGATCGTGTGGATCTTGACCCATTCCTTCTGCAGGTCGAGCGCCTCGAGGTAATGCGTGACGGCCATCAGGTTCGCTTCCGGCGGCAGCAGATAGGCCGGGTTGCCCCAGTAGCCGTTCATGAACGGGCCGAGCTGGCCGCTTTCGACGAACTTGCGCAGCCGCGTCTGGATGTCGCGGAAATAGCCCGGCGACGACATCGGATGCGACGGCGACACGCGCTGCTGGAGTTCGGACGTGAGCTTCGGGTCGGCCTTCAGCGCGGACACGACGTCGACCCAGTCGAGCGCGTGCAGATGATAGAAGTGCACCGCGTGGTCATGCACCTGCAGCGTCTTCGCCATGATCTCGCGGATCAGGTGCGCGTTCGGCGGAATCCGGATGTCGAGCGCGTCCTCGACCGCGCGAACCGACGCCAGCGCGTGGCAGCCGGTGCAGACGCCGCAGATGCGCTCGACGAACGCCCACGCATCGCGCGGGTCGCGGCCCTTGAGAATCACTTCGAGTCCGCGCCACATGGTGCCGGTGGACACCGCGTTGCGGATCACGTTGTTCGAGTCGACGTTCACTTCGACCCGCATGTGGCCTTCGATGCGCGTCACGGGATCGACGACGATCCGGCGTCCGCTGTTGTCGAGCTGAAAACCCTGGGTGGAATAGGCTGTCATGCTGTTGTGTAGTTCCTGTGCGTGTGGGGGCTGCGCGTGGCGTCGGGCGGCTAACGGCTAGCGGCCGTCGCGATCGCGTTTCGAGCTGACGCGCTGAATCGCCGAGGCGGCCGCATGCGCAGCGGCGGCGGCGCCCAGGACGACGGCCGCGGTGCCGCCGATCTTGTCGGCGTTCGCTTCGACGCCGAACTGGTTGATGTGGGTGAGGCGGTCGTAGAACGATCCCTTGTCCCAGAAGCCGTCCTCCGAGCAGCCGATGCAGCCGTGTCCGGCCTGGATCGGGAAGCTCGTGCCGCCGTTCCAGCGCACCGTCGAGCACGCGTTGTAGGTCGTCGGGCCCTTGCAGCCGACCTTGTACAGGCAGTAGCCGCGCCGCGCGGCGTCGTCGTCCCAGGCCTCGACGAACTGGCCGGCGTCGAAGTGCGGGCGGCGGTAGCACTTGTCGTGAATGCGCTGGCTGTAGAACATCTTCGGCCGGCCCTGGCGGTCCAGCTCGGGCACGCGGTCGAACGTCAGCATGTAGGTGATGACGCCCGTCATCACTTCCGCGATCGGCGGGCAGCCGGGCACCTTGATGATCGGCTTGTCGGTGATCACCTTGTGGATCGGCACCGCCTGCGTCGGGTTCGGCTTCGCGGCCTGCACGCAGCCCCACGATGCGCAGGAACCCCACGAGATCACGGCCTTCGCGTCCTTCGACACGCGGCGCAGCTGATCGACGAACGGCTTGCCGCCGATGATGCAGCTCATCCCGTCCTGGTTCAGCGGCGGATTGCCCTCGACGGCGAGGATGTAGTTGCCCTTGTACTTCGTCATGACCTCTTCGAGGATCGCCTCGGCCTGATGGCCGGCCGACGCCATCAGCAGATCGTCGTAGTCGAGCGAGATCATCGACAGCACGACGTCCTTCGCGAGCGGATGCGCGGAACGGATGAACGATTCCGAGCAGCACGTGCATTCGAGGCCGTGCAGCCACAGCACCGGCGTGCGGGGCTTCGTTTCCATCGCCTCGACGATCCTCGGCATGAAGGCCGGCCCGAGGCCGAGCGACGTGGCGGTCAACGAGCAGAACTTGAGGAAGCTGCGGCGCGAGATGCCCTGGCGGCGCATGACCTCATAAAACGTTTCAATCACGGTGTGGTTCCTTGATGGCCATCTGGCCGACGGCCCGGCATGCGGGGGCGCTGCCGGAGCGGGCGCCGGAGCGTGGCTTCGGCGTGAATGCCGTGCTTTAAAACAAGAACCGTGCCAGGGGCGCGCCGACACGGTACGGGCAGGCCCACTCGACGCCATTGATCTGTATCAAAAAGGAAAAATCGGCGCCGGGGCCGGTGCGGCGGCGGCGCACGCCGGATGGGCCGGTAGTCACGGCGCATCCGGTTGGCCGGCCAAACTGGCAATGGCGTGACCAGCGCGTTCGCACGGTCGCGCGGCGGCACGCGGCGCCGGGCTCGGCGGCGATGCCCGGCGGCATATGCGCGCGGTCAGGCGTCATTCCGATTGGAACGGAAGTTGCATGAGTCAACGGCTTTGTCGCGCCGCGCGCTCATGTGCCGCTCATGGCGCGCGGTCCAGCAAAGCGGCACAATGCGGGCCGCTGCTGCGCGCGCCATTGGCCATTGCGCGGCAACGCAACCGCTTCGACTCAGAGACGATGGAACTTCCCGTGAACGCCTTCCCCCCGCCGCAGCGACGCTCATGCGCCGCGCCTCTTGCGCCGTCACGCCACGGTGAGCGCGCCGCACCGCACGCGGCAGCCCGTGTACCGTCCATGCGCCGGCGGCCGTCATGACCGCCCCCGTCCTGCCCGCCGCTGGCGTTCGCGCAAGCGGCGCGCGCGGCAAGCTCGTCCTCTTGCTCGCGGCGCTCGCGGCGTTCAACCTGGCCGCCTGGGGCTGGGCCGTCGCCGTGTTCGGCGGCCAGCCCACGCTGATGGGCGCCTGCGTGCTCGCCTACACGTTCGGGCTGCGCCACGCGGTGGACGCCGACCACATCGCCGCGATCGACAACGTGACGCGCAAGCTGATGCACGAAGGCCGGCGTCCGCTGACCGTCGGGCTGATGTTCTCGCTCGGGCACTCGACCATCGTGATCGTCGCGTCGGCCGCCATCGCGGCCGCGGCCTTCGGGTTGCGCGAGCGCCTCGCCGCGTTTCACGACATCGCCGGCACGATCGGCACGCTCGTGTCGACGACGTTCCTGCTCGCGATCGCCATCGCGAACCTCGTGACGCTGCATTCGGTCGTCCGCACGCTGCGGCGCGTGAAACGCGGCGAGCGATATGCGGACGCGCATGCCGACACGGCGCTGCACCACCACGGATTTCTCGCACGGCTGCTGCGGCCGGTCCTCCGGATGGTCACGAAAAGCTGGCACATGTACGTGCTCGGCGCGCTGTTCGGGCTGGGTTTCGACACCGCGACCGAGATCGGCGTGCTCGGCATCTCCGCGACCAGCGCGGCGCACGGGATGTCCGCGTGGTCGATCATGGTGTTTCCGGCGCTGTTTACCGCGAGCATGTCGCTCGTCGACACCGCCGACAGCATGCTGATGCTCGGCGTGTACGGCTGGGCGTTCCGCGAGCCGGTGCGCAAGCTCTACTACAACGTCGGGATCACCGCGCTGTCCGCGGCGGTCGCGCTGCTGATCGGCTGCGTCGAGGGCTTCGCGCTGCTCGGCGACACGTTCGGGATCCGCGGCGCGTTCCGCGATGTCGTCGATGCGTTGAACGCGCATCTCGGCGCGCTCGGCTACGCGATCGTCGTGCTGTGCGCGGCGAGCTGGTTCGTGTGCGCGGCGATCTATCGGTTCAGGCGCGGCAGCTTCGCGCCGCTCGCCGAGCACGATCACGGCTAGGCGTCGCGATTTTCAGGGAAGTACGTCGTTGATGTCACACAGAATTCCGCCCGCGCACGCCGATGGCGTGCTGGGCGTGCAGACCGGCCCCGCGCCGAACACCGGCGCCGCATGGGTCGCGACGGCGGCCAGCGCTCGCCGCATCGCGCATGCGGGGCAGGAGCGTTTCGACCGCATCAAGCAGTCGTGTGCGTATCCGGCCGCCGCGGTCGACGCCTGCCGCATCGCGCTCGACCTGCCCGCCGACGCGCGCCCGTCGCTCGTCGCGTGCGTCGACACCGGGCAGGCCGCGCCGCTGCCGCCATATGTCGATACCGTGCCGCAGCTGCGCGTCGAACACGCGCTCTGCCATGCCGCCGCCGGGTACTACTGCTCGCCGTTCGACGAAGCCGCGATTCTCGTCGTCGACGGCCATCGACGCGAGCAAGGCGCGACGCCGTCGTCGCACAGCGTGTGGATCGGCTGGAACGGGCGCATCGAGCCCGTGATGCGCAGCGCGTCGTGCGGCATCGGCGCGCTGTACGAGGCGGTCACCGTCGCGATCGGCTTCGGCGCGCACGAAACCGGCAAGACGATGGGGCTCGCGCCGTATGGCGACGATGCGGCCGCACCGGACCTCGGCGGACGCCTCGATGGCCTGGCCGTGGATTACGGCGCCCGCTGCGACGCCGACGGCGCGCGATTGTTCGGCCCGTCGCCGCTCGCGGGCGCGACGGACGACGCAAGCCTGACCGCGCGCGCCGCGCTCGCCCGCGCGGCACAGCGGGAATGCGAGCGCGCCATGCTGCATCTCGCGCGGGCCGTGCGCGAGATGACCGGGATACGCCGGCTCTGTCTCGCGGGCGAGGTGTCGCTCAACGGGCGCGCCAACGATCTGGTGTGGCGCGACGCAGGCTTCGACGCGGTGTTCGCCGGGCCGGCCGGCGCCGATTGCGGGACGGCGCTGGGCGCGGCGCTGTGGGGGTATCACGGTGTTCAGGGCGTGCCGTTTCGCCCCGGACCGTTTTCTCCGTACGGCGGACGGCCGTACAGCGAGGCGGACGTGGACGCCGCGCTCGCCGCACTGCCCGACCGGGCGCGCTATCGCGACACGCGCGGCACGATCGACGAACTGGCCGAACGCACGGCGGCGCTGCTTGCCGCCGGGCAGTGCGTCGCGCTGCACGCCGGGCGCGCCGAGATGGGCCCGCGCGCGCTCGGCAATCGCTCGCTGTTGATGAGTCCCGCGCACGCGGACGCGCGCGACCGGATGAATCTGCGGGTGAAGCGGCGTGAGGCGTTCCGACCGTTTGCGCCATGCGTTCCGGTGGAGGACGCCGCGCGCTATTTCGAGCTCGACACGCCGAGCCCGTACATGCTGCGGATTTGCGCGGTCCGGCCGCAGTGGCGCGCGCGCCTCGCCGCGATCACGCACGTCGACGGCACCGCGCGGCCGCAGACCGTTTCGCCGCAAGACAACCCGCATCTCCATCGGTTGCTGCGCGCGTTCGAACGCGTGGCCGGCATCCCCGTGCTGCTCAATACGTCGTTCAACGTCGCGGGCGAGCCGCTCGTCGAGACGCCGGCCGATGCGCTGCGCGGCTTCGCGCGCAACGACATCGACGCGCTGTGGATCGGCGACCGGCTGCTCGAGAAACGGTGATGCGGGCGCTCGGGTGGAACGTGCCGCGCACGTGTCAGCCGAACTGCGCAATGCGGCGGCCGATGTAGTTCACCGAGAAGTGCTCGTCGAGATTCTGCGCGCCGCACTTGTCGCGAGCGGGCCAGTTCATCAGGTCGCAGACCTGTTTCCAGCCCGCGTCGGTCCACTCCGTGCCCGTGTGCCATTGCGGGTCGAGCAGCATGTGGTCGAACGGCCACAGGTTGTCGAGGTTGACGCGATGGTCCACCTTGGTGTGCAGCGCGTCGCAGAGCGCGACGTAGTCGATCGGACTCATGTTGAGTTCGCGGAACAGCGACGCGGAGTCGGCCACCTGGTCGGGGCCGCTCAGGCGCAGAATCTGCGCGACGATGCGCTTGATGTCCTGGTTGATGGCCCACTCTCTTTGCGTCACCGAGAGGATATTCACGATGATGTCGTTGATGTCTTGCTTCATGGCGCACTTTCCTTGAGTCACCGGGGCAGCCGCGTCGTTGCTGTGCCGTGCTGTTTCTGTGTTTTGGCGCACTCGCCGGCCGACGCTCTCTCGTCGGCCGGATTCGAGGATTCAAACTGATTGGACTGTTTCTTCAATGACGGCCGGGTGAGCGACACCGAACGGTCAGACGATGAAATCGACGTGACCCGTCGCCAGTCGATAAATGCCGCCGATGATTTTCAGCTTTCGATCCCGCTTTGCGCCTGAAATGATGGTCGAGCGTGCGGACAGATGGCGAACGGAGTCTTTGACGTTCTGTGCAATCGCAGCATCCAGCGGTACGCCGCCGGCCCGCTGCGCTTGTCTGACGGACGGCAACATGGCCATCGCCAGGTCCTGGATCTTTCCGGGGTAAATGGTTCCTTTGGTCTCGATATTGACGGCGGCGCTCACTGCGCCGCACTTGTCGTGGCCGAGCACGAGGATCACCGGGGTTTTCAGTACGGCAACTGCGTACTCGAGGCTTCCCAGCACGTCGTCATTGACGAAATTGCCGGCTACGCGCACCGCGAACAGGTCGCCTCGCGCGCTATCGAACGCGTACTCGGGAGCGATTCGCGAGTCTGCACAGCTCAGGACGGCCGCATAGGGATTCTGTCCGGTACCGAGCGATTCACGCTCGTGTGCGAAGTCGTGACGAAGCATCAGACCTGCGACATAGCGGGCATTGCCTTCCTTCAGCCGGCTGATCGCGGCATCCGGGCTCATCGCATTCAGCGGTTTCGGCAGCGGACGAGTATCGGGCGTCGCGGCGAAACTCGTCAGCGAAGCACCGCTTGCGGCTACACCGAGTGCGGATACGCCTGCCATCCGGATGAATTGTCGGCGGGCCGGATGGTTCGTTGCCGTTTTGCAAGTATCGGATTTACACATGTTCGTTTTTATTCCTGTTGAGTTGAATTGATTGATATGCCGGTGTGTGCATTGAACGACTGCTCGCTTGCTGCGCGCGGAATGCGTGTTCAGTGCCGTATGCAATATGGGATTCCCATACGCTTATCTGATGCGCCCGATATCGTTACCGGAAAATCGACGCTCGCATGCCGGCTCGAACAGCGCGATCGCGATGCAGCAGCACATCGATGCAATAAGGACGGCCCAGAATATTTGCTTCTTCATCAGAGTTTCCAATGATGTCGAGATAAAACGTCTAGCTTTCTTGCGATGCGTGGCTTTTCTTGCTTACCGGCAGATAGCTGTGTTTGCCGGGGTTGCAGAAAATCTGCGATTCATCTACGGCGATGGGTCGCGCCGTTTCCGAACGGCGGTAGCGGCATCGCGACCGATAGCGCCAGCCATTCGGATTGCCCATGCCGCCCGGCGGTCGTTGATTGGTCGGTCGCGCAGATATGCGCCGGTTTAGCGACCGCCAGTCGGTTCGAACCCTCGCAGTCGAGCCGGTATTTCGCTCTTTGCAGAACGCGTGCGAAATGCTGCAGGCTCGATCCAACGCCGGTCGGGAGAGCCTGCGGCGACCGCATTACCACTGATAAGCCATCCCGGCGCCCCACAGCATGTTGTCCGCGCTATAGCTGATGCCGCTTCTGACCTTGATGTTCTGCGTGACGTGCGCCGTAGCGCCGATCGCGACCGCTTGATAACCCTTGTAGTTCGCGGTGCCGACGCCAACCGTGAGGGTCTTGCCGTCACCCACGTCCGGGATCATCGTCAACGCGGTTGCGGCGGCAAGGCCCGAATACGCACCGCGCTCGACCGCACTGATCTGGCTCCTGACGCTGTTCAGCTGGCTTACGTTGACTGCGTCGGTGTCGTGGACACCTGCCGCGACATTGGTGATCCGGCGTTCGTGGCCGGACGACCCGACCGATACCGTGTTCGCCTCGTCAGCGACCGAGCCTGCACCCAACGCGACGGAATTCTGGCCGGACGCCCTCGATTGGTCGCCGAGCGCCGTGCTGCGATCTCCGGACGCGTTCGACTGGTTGCCGAGGGACGTGCTGCGATTTCCCGATGCGTTCGATTGGTTGCCGAGCGCCGTGCTGCGATCGCCCGATGCGTTCGATTGGTTGCCGAGTCCGGTGCTGCCATCGCCGAGAGCCTTCGAGTCCTTGCCGTTGGCTGTGGCGCCGTCGCCTTCAGCGTCCGAGTTCTTGCCGATGGACGTGCTGCCGTCGCCGAGAGCCTTCGAGTTCTTGCCGTTGGCTGTGGCGCCGTCGCCTTCAGCGTCCGAGTTCTTGCCGATGGACGTGCTGCCGTCGCCGAGAGCCTTCGAGTTCTTGCCGTTGGCTGTGGCGCCGTCGCCTTCAGCGTCCGAGTTCTTGCCGATGGACGTGCTGCCGTCGCCGAGAGCCTTCGAGTTCTTGCCGTTGGCTGTGGCGCCGTCGCCTCGGGCGAACGAGTCCTTGCCGTTGGCTGTCGCGCCGTCGCCATCGGCGAACGAGTTCTTGCCGTTGGCTGTCGCGCCGTCGCCATCGGCTAACGAGTTCTTGCCGTTGGCTGTCGCGCCATCGCCTCGGGCGAACGAGTCCTTGCCGTTGGCTGTCGCGCCATCGCCTCGGGCGTACGAGTCCTTGCCGTTGGCTGTCGCGCCGTCGCCTTCGGCGTACGACTCCTTGCCGTTGGCTGTCGCGCCGTCGCCTTCAGCGTCCGAGTTCTTGCCGTTGGCTGTCGCGCCGTCGCCATTGGCGGTCGAGTCCTTGCCGTTGGCTGTCGCGCCGTCGCCATTGGCGTACGACTCCTTGCCGTTGGCTGTCGCGCCGTCGCCATTGGCGATCGAGTTCTTGCCGTTGGCTGTCGCGCCGTCGCCATTGGCGATCGAGTCCTTGCCGTTGGCTGTCGCGCCGTCGCCATTGGCGATCGAGTCCTTGCCGTTGGCCATCGCTTCGCTGGCAAACGGCCCGACGACAATACCCGCAAGCAGCAGCAATGTGACACCGACACGCGAAAGCGTGAATGCATTCTGCCGCCGCCTCAAAGTGCCTTGACTGCATCCCGCTGCACATTCCGCCCCCACACCACACGCATTTACCGACTCACACCAATCCACATTGCAATTCTTGCTCAAAATACCCTCGCTCAATTAGCCACTTTAAAAATCACCACACCAATCGAAACCAACGCGTCAGCGATTCACTCCTTTACTCGATAGCGAGTCACATCGCACGCTCAGTTCCGCACGAGCTTCGGCGTTTTCTCCGGCAATCGAACAGCAAGCTGGCTAGAGTCGATCGGCCAAGTCCGCGGTGCGGTGTACCGCGGGAGCTTCAACGGTCGCGTCGTAACGCAGTTTCTACTCGCATCGCGCCCGCCACTTTCCGGGCGTACGCGCTCCGGGTAGTACTACGCAGAAGTTCGCAAGGCGACGCGCACGACGCAAGCGACATTCGAAAAAGCTCTCCCGCCTTGCAGCCGGCGCGATGACTCAGAACTATCCATTAACGAGGGCGTCCGCAGCGCCCCGGTTCCGCCACCGGACAAACGCAAGCCAGACTAATGAATGTTGCCCGGCGGCCCAATACGCGGCGAATGTCAGGCTGCGCTCACGAAAGCCCATCGACCATAAATTCGTCGCGACGCACGTCGCACAGCCATTTCGGCGTTCGGCCTCTGCCGTTCCACGTCTGGCCCGTCACCGGATTCCGATATTTCGCTGGCGCCGGTTCACGCCGGGTGGTCGGTGGCCGGCGACGAGCGCCTTGCGGAAAGATCTGCTCCGGTCGAATTTGATACGTCCGCACGGTCTGTCGAATTTCTGAAACGATCGCAGAGATTTCGCGCGCTCTCGCTGCTTCGGCTTCCTGGGTGAGCGCGTCAATCTGTGCCTTCAATTCCTCATAAGTTGCCACAACACCCTCCAGATAATTAGCGTTTCGACGCGCCATTCGATTTTCCCGCGACACCAGTCGGCGCGGCACGCGCGATGCACGCGTCGAAACGTACTGAATAAAAAGGCGATCGCCGAACCGGCGATCGCAAAGCCACCTTGCTCCGCGGGGGATCGGAGCGTCGTAGGTGACGGCCTAAAAATATCCTTTAATCAATCGGCGTTCCAATGTCGGGCGGCGGCGACCGCGTACAACCCGATATATTGGGGTGCATCCCACATACGCGACGGATACAAGTCCGGCGATCCTGAGCGCACCAACTTCAAAATCAACGTTTCGCCAGAGAAACCGAAGAAATCGTCATTTCCACCACACCGCGATTTCATACCACGCCGTCTTCGATAATATTCTCGCCTGAAAGTCAAACGATGACGGCAGCCGCCGCCCCGAATCGCGCCCTGTCCTAATGGGGCAATCGCGGCAGGAAGATTCAAATACGTCACCGCAAAACGACCAAGACCAGACCAAACCAGGATAATGGTCGATCCGCAAACGGAGTAGCGCCATGCCAACGAAACAGCAGTCTACTTGAGCGAGAAACGCCGAGCCGTGAGGAATATATGATCGATATATGAATAATTCTGATTTCACATCAACCGCCCCGGCCTGACGCGGCGTCCGCCCCGTCAGGCCGGGGGCGTTGACGACCAACGCGCTCGCGAACGGGCATTTTGTAAGACCAACATACTGCCGGGCGACATTCGACGCACATCAAGCGCTTCAGATATTAAGCCGACGCCCCTTCTGACGGTTCATCAGCGGCACCTTACGATTCAGAATTGCTGCCCCGCATTATTCCGCCTCATGTCTCGCTCTGTTTAGCAGCGAATATCACAATTGTGAAATTTTTACCGCCCCCGTAAAGACGGTGTTCCACGCCCGTAGCCGTGAATGACACATCAATCCGCCGGACATGAACCACCGAATGATTAAGCTGCATGAGGTGCGGCACCCCTGAATCAGAAACGCTTCAGAAATTTTTCAGAATCAGGCCGCACCAGTCAAATGCCCACAGCTGTTGCATCCCGCGCGGCGCCTAGTTTTCGCCCGGTGCGCTACACCGCAACGGTGTATCGCGTCTTGCGTGTCGATACCATCGGGCGCCGAAGTAACAGTCCGATAACCGAAAAGCTCGCGCAGTCCGAAATACCAGCCGTCCTTCCTTCAGCACGACGAACGTCAGCATGTACAATATGGTTAATTTTCGTCAACGTGAGGCTTCCACGTCTGCCAGTGCAACAGACACGGAAAGGCCGCTGCAATATCAGGTTCGGAGAGTCGATTCACGGCTTCCGCCTCGTACAGCAATGCAGTTGGAAGCACATCAAAAATAGTATGACCATTACCTTAACCGACAGAATTCGACGCCCAAGCGGTCCGTTTTGTCCTTCCCCTGTAGGGGCACAATGACGGACGAAAGCCAAAAACCCGGTCTTGCCGCCGATTCGCTCCCGTTTCATCTCGACGAGCGGATGTTGAGCAATCCAGCGACCGGCGACCAGAAGTTTCTGTCACGCAACGAAGCGCGCTTGTTGGGATTGCTGCTGGAAGGGCCGCAGACCAAAGAAGCGCTGATTCATCGCGTTTGGGGCGAACTCGGTGTTGTCGTGACGGACGCGAGCTACTACCAGCTGGTCACGCAGGTAAGAAACAGCTTCGAAGAACTCAGTTTGTCCAGGAAGATTCTTCGGACTATTCCGCGGTATGGGCTCGAACTCGTGCCAAATCGTCCTGAACTCGACGATGAGTCGCTCGATGATGAGCCCGAACGCGGTGAAGTCGACACACCGCCGGAAAACGCAAGCGTCGCATCAGCACCGGACGCCTCGTGTGCGGATCAGCAATCCGTTCCGGAACCGGCTACCGCAGGTGCGGAGAACGACAGCGTTGGCCCGACGACGGCAAGCGCTGAAGCAAAGCCGACGCCGCGCGGCCGATTCGGCCTCTTGTCGCAGATCACGCGAGCGCGATACCTGGCGATACTGCTCGCAACGATGGGCGTAGCGCTGATCAGCGTCTATTTGAGCGTATCGTACACACGAGCCCCATCCGGGAAAAAGTCGAAGCCATGGATAGAGCGCAATGTATCGGGCATGCGAGTATATGTGCGGGATCCGGCGCTGTCGTCAGAGTTGATCGCCTTCTATATATCGAAGGCACACCCGGAAAATCAATGCGATTCCGAACCGCGGAGCTTTGATTATTATTTTGAGGAAACACCCTCAGTGATGCAAATGCTCGTTTACGAACCCCAAACCCGGCTCCCATGCGTTACCTATTATTTTTACTGACTGCGGCCGTCACGATCGCTGCATCATATGGCGTTTACATACGCCTCACGGCAGGCGACATCAAGAAAGATTCCCTCATTGAATGCGAGGGAAAGACGATATCCATGTCGGGTAACGATGGCGTGATAATGCATACGCTCGTCTATTCAGTATCGCCCGCAGACGGCAGCGCGCAGTTCCGCTACATGGATGCCAATGGACATGCGTCGGCGATAAGGCAGATTCGACTCGGCCAGACTTCGGTAAAAGCTTCACGCGAGCGCATCCTGTTGTCTGGCGTCGTCACGGACTTTTCCGGTTCGGGCGACCTGCCCAAAGACGATCCGTTTCTGATACAAATTCATAAAGGCAACTCCATACTGTTCGATATGAATCTGTTCAAGGACAGGGTCTGGAACGTAGGAATCGGATCGCTCGATCTTGGTTATTGCATCATGTATAAGTGAGCGAGTTCGCTGAATCGTCGCGCAATGCGCTCGTGGATCTGAACTGTGTGCCTATCATTCCAAATCGCCGTGCCATCAAACCAGATCCGCGACTTCTTCATCGCGTGCTTCGTCGTGCGGACTTGCAGCCGGCGTTCCGGCAGGGTGCGCGACCGGGGCAAGGTCACCGCGACAACCGATGCGCGGGCAATGGGTGTTGTAACAGCGCACCTGGAACACATCGGCAGACCCCGAATTCGGCATGCAGCGAACCGCCTGCATGCCCTCGAACTCGTCAGGCGACGCCGACGCATCCGCATCGATCGGCCGCCCCGAGCAGCAGATGCTGTCCTTCGCCCTACGCAGACGCAAGCGGGACACGGTCGTCAACGCGAACACGAAAACGCAGACGCCCAACAGCATCGCCTCGATCAGCAATACAAACGTGACGATCAACCAGCCGTCGAGCAGGTCGACGCACCAGAGCGAAACCAACAGCACGCAGAGAATCACGAAGACTGCGGGCACGACGAACAGCACCCATCGCGAAGTCTTGTCCCATGCATCATCGGCGTGCCATCGCGTGGAAGATGGAAAACGGGTCGACGTCGTTTGATCGAGCATTTCAAACCTCCGATCGGCGTCGTTCGAGATCGAGCGACACCGCTAACTGATCCGTCAATGGACAGAGCAAGAAGTCCAGCGACATGTCGCCGGTGATGTCTTCATGCGTGTCGAGGGTGATGGAACGAGGCTCGGCCCGACGTGCCGCCGCTCACCGCTGAAGTGCCCCACTCGGTGCCGCGCTCGCTGCACGCCACTCACGAGCCGCTCACCAGCCACTTGCCCGGCGCGCGATACGGTATAGCTTCGACCAGGCTTGAGCTCGCTTCGATAACGACATGCCAGGTGGCTTGTCACGACAGTGCGTACTTCGCAGCAGGGCTCGCAAGTGCCAAAGCTGTTCGAGCGACTCGCGACAGGCAACGGTTGCCGGCATCTATCGCCGCAGCGACGCCGCCGTAGTTCGCGGGCAGGATTCGGTGTTGACGATACGCGTTGTGGATCATTGCGAAGCGCTGCGCGTGGTTCTACGAGCTGTGAGTCAACTATCGCGCGGGTACTCACCCGGCTTGGCGAGGATGTGGAGAATGCCCTCGCCCGGCAAACCGATCATTCAAGGCCATGTCGCGGGGCCCCACTGCGTCACGTTTCGCGGACATACGCGAGGAGCAGACCACCACCACATACGCGCTCTGCAACGCCGACGCTGGCGTCTCGACCGTACGGTCGATTGCCAGCGTCGAGCGTCGCAGCCGGCGACTTACCACTGATACGACGCGCCCGCACCCCAGACATAATTGCTGCTGCTGTAGCTCACGCCGGCTCGCACCTTCAGGTTCTGCGTAATGCGTGCGGTAGCACCGAGCGCGGATGCCTGATACCCCTTGTAGTTCGCGGTGCCGATACCGACCGCCAGCGTCTTCGCCGCGTCGACGTCCGGAATCATCGTCAGTGCCGTTGCCGCTGCAATACCGGAGTACGCATCACGCGCGACCGAGTTGATCTGGCCTTGCATGCTCGACAACTGGTTCTGGATGCCGGAAACGGTGGCGTTCAACTGCCCGACGTTCACTGCATCCGTATCGGCCACGCCCGCTGCGAGGTTGGTGACGCGGCGCTCATTGCCGGACGAACCGACCGACACCGTATTGGCCTCGTTCGCGACGGAGCCCGTTCCGAGCGCCACCGAATTCGAACCCGATGCGACAGCGCCCTCGCCCATCGCGACGCTGCGCTCGCCCGTCGCGCTGGCGTTCGTGCCGTACGCCGAGCTGTGCGAGCCCGCCGCAACCGCACCCGAGCCGGTCGCGACGCCGTTCGTGCCGGACGCAACCGAATTCACGCCAAGCGCGGTACTGCCCTCGCCGGTCGCCGCCGAGCTCGCGCCGAATGCCGTGCTGCTGTCGCCGGAGGCAACCGAGCTCGAGCCGTTCGCCGTGCTATTGGTGCCCGAGGCCGTCGAGTTGTTGCCCGTGGCCGTCGTGCCGTCCGCCATTGCCGAAGCCTTCTCACCGGTTGCGGTGGAGCCCACACCGGATGCGGTCGAGTCGGTGCCGGTCGCGGTGCTGTTCTCACCGGTCGCCGTCGAGTTCGTACCCGTCGCCGTGCTGTTGTCGCCCGATGCGATCGACTCCGTACCGGTCGCCGTCGTCTTGTTGCCGGATGCGGTCGAGTCGGTGCCGGTCGCGGTGCTGTTCTCACCGGTCGCCGTCGAGTTCGTACCCGTCGCCGTGCTGTTGTCGCCCGATGCGATCGACTCCGTACCGGTCGCCGTCGTCTTGTTGCCGGATGCGGTCGAGTCGGTGCCGGTTGACGTGCTGTTCTCGCCGGTCGCCGTCGAGTTCGTGCCCGTCGCCGTGCTGTTGTCGCCCGATGCGATCGACTCCGTACCGGTCGCCGTCGTCTTGTTGCCGGATGCGGTCGAGTCGGTGCCGGTCGCGGTGCTGTTCTCACCGGTCGCCGTCGAGTTCGTACCCGTCGCCGTGCTGTTGTCGCCCGACGCGGTGCTGCTGTCGGGAGACACGGCGGCGTTCTCGCTCGCGGCGCTCTCCAGGCCGACTACCGCTGTGCTGAGCGACGACACTTGCGACGTCAGCACGTCGTACTGCGCGGCGAAGTCCTGCTGCAGAGTGTGCACTTGCGAGCCATTGACCGCATCCATGCTGGTAGCCGAAATCGTACCGGCCGCGACGTTCGTCAGCAGGACTGCGTTCGTGGCGCCTACCCCGCCGAGCGTGATGAATGCCCGCGACGAATCGTCATAAGACACGGCGTTGCCCATCGACGTCTGGAGACCGCTTATAGTCGCGCCGAGATCGCTCAGGTTCGAGTTGACCGTGCTGAGTCTCGTCGACAGCGTCGCGACCTCGTCGGCAGTGCCAAGCAGCGACGTGGACAACGACGACACGTCACGTTCGCTCGATGACAACCCTGTCGACAGCGAAGTCAGGCTGTTCGACGTCGTGGTCGACAGAGAATGCAGCTGGCTGACGTTGACGGCGTCCGTATCGTCGACGCCGGCGGAGATACCCGTCAGCGTACGCGTTCCTTCGCTGCCCGCGAAATCCACCGTGCGGCCGGTCGACTCGGCGCCGACGCTGATTGCACCGGTCGTCGCATCCTGCGTCACGACGCTCGTGCCGGTTGACAGCATGCTGGTCGAAAGCGATGCGATGCTCTCCGCCGTCGACGTCGACAACGACGTGATGCTGTTTGCCGTCGAAGTCGACAAGGATGCAAAGCCATTGTTCGTCGAAGTCGACAGCGCCGTGATGCTAGCTTCGGTCGAAGTCGACAAGGACGCGAAGCCGCTGTTCGTCGAAGTCGACAACGATGCAATGCTGCCGCTTGTCGACGTCGACAACGAGGCGAGGCTGTTTGCCGCCGAATCCGACAACGATGCGATGTCGCCAGCCGTAGAAGTAGACAACGATGCGATTTCGCTGGCCGTGGAAGTAGACAGCGAACTGACGCTGCTCGCAGTCGACGTCGACAGCGAGTTCAGCTGCGACATGTTGACGGCGTCGGTCGACCGGACACCGGCAGCCACACCGCTGAGTAATATGCCATCGGTTGCATTCGACATCGTCAATACGTTGCCATTCGCTCCGCCCGTTCGGAAGTAAATCTTGCCAGCATTGCCGTCGAGAACGACCTGCGTATCGTCCGCGGTCAACCCGACCCAATCGGTCGATCCACCGGGCGTCAAGCCATTGATCCAGGCTGCCGAATTACAGCCGTTGGACAGCACGCCACCGTTGCCGCTGATGTTGTTGGTGCCGCCCTTGTACGTCAAACACAAGCCAGTATTCGATGCAGCGTGCGCCTCGTGGGCAAACGGTCCGACCATGCCGAGCGCAAGCAATGCTGCCGCACCCAGAAGCGTCACCTTCAAAAAGCGCTTCGTTTCGAGCGCAGGCTCGACGATCTTCGACGTTCCGCCAGCGTGCCCTACTGCGTTCTCCGACACTGCAACCCACGTACGCGTCGCTTCGCACCACACCGTTTTGTAAATCTTGTTCATGCAATCCCCCCACGAATTTAGTTCGTAGTGCTACGTTGACGGCTGACACACATGACTGGAATCGAGCCAGAAGCGTCGTCAACGACACGGTCAGAACATGGAATTAACCCGGCACATCGGATTAATCGAGAAGGCTCGCCAAGGACAGAATGTCTTCACATCACCCCGCGAGATCTAGACTCAAAGATATCGAGATACAGAAAATCAGAATATCTCAATTGTTCTAATTTTCCGTACACGTCCGAATCCGCAGCGACACAAGTACGTATGTACGAACGGCAACCGACAGATGGATATCGACGCGAGCCTGCAGCGACTCAGGTCACGAAGCCGAAACAGGGATCAGATGATAGAAGCGCAGCAAGCTGTCGACAGTCGCCCTTGAAGAGCTACGAGCACGCGCGTCGACGACACCTCAGGCAGACCGGCGATTTTCCATTGAACCGGTCGTGTATTTCCACGGGCTGCGCCTGGCACGCGCGCTTCGCCGCACCTGCACGCGCAGGGACGCGTACCTCGGATCGGTCGCACCGCTGGCAAATGGAGTTCAAACCGAAGAGTGAACCAGATCCGCGACTGGCGGCGAAACGCCTTTCATCGCTGCTCGATCGCTATCCAATCGACGCCGCGCTTCATGCGAAGCCCGGATACACGATGTTCCAACTTGGTGGGCGTGAACACGCGTTGAATCACGCGCACTCCGCATTGCGCTCACGAACGCCGGTGCATTGCTGCGAGCGATGTTTTCGCCGACAACCCGGTGCGGGACTTGACACAACAGCGTACTCGACGCGTTGCATTGCGGCGCCTTGATCGTATGAACGGAGCAGCGGCACATGCGGCGGCGTCACGCCGCCGCGTTACTGCGGTACATTGAGTTCCCGGAACTCGTTGCGAGCGACAAGCGGGCATAGCGCCTCACGACAAGAGCCTCATGACGACCCGCGCCCGTCGGCACAAGCAAGCAAGGCTTGCGCGTTCATCGGCTTGAACAGCGCGTCGCCCTGCAAGTCGATGTGGCGGTACTTTCGCAGGAATTCGAGCTGGCTTGCGCTGTCGACGCCGGACACAGTCAAGGTCAAGCGCAGGTCATGTGCAAGGCGCGACACGCTCGACAGAATAGCCTCGGACGTCGTCGACTGCGGCAAGCGCGCGGTGAACGGCTCGCTGAACTTCACGCCCGTCACCGGCAACACCAGCAACGTCGACATCGCCGTGTGGTGCGCGCAGAAATCGCTCAAAACGACGCCGAATCCCTTTCGTCGCAAACGTTTGAGCGTGTCGAGCAACGACTGCGATTCCTCGCGCTCGGGCATCTCCGGAATGTCGAGCGTCAACTGCGCCGGCGCCACGCCGAATTCCGCGACCGACCGCGCCAGATGCTCCGACATTCCGTCAGCACACAGCCGCGCGCCCGACAGCCTCAGCGAGATCGGCAGCGCGCCACTGCGCTGCTTGTACCACTGTCCCAACTGCCGGCACACCTCACGCACGACATATTCGCTGATGCTCGCCGATACGCCCAGCCGATCTGCAATCGCGTACGAAACTGCCTGACTCAATGCACCCCATCGAGGGTGATGCCATGTCGCCATCGCTTCCGCGCCGGTCACGGCCGCCGACCACGTCGAAACGATGGGCTGGTAATCGATTGCGAACTCACCGAGCTCGATCGCCTGCTCGAGCTCGGCCGCCCGGAACGGGAAGTCGACCTCGTGCTCCCAAGCGGTCCATGCGTCCCGATGATGCGGGATGCCCGCTCCCATGTTGCTCTCCCAAAGACGCCGTTATCGACGGGCCGCGATTGCGGCGCCTCATGTCCGTCGCGCGCGACGTCGCATCGTGCCACCCCTGATCCGAAGCGGTTGCTGCGATGCGCGCGCGAACTTCCGTCAAAGGTAAACCGGGCACAGCGGCGCGCGAATCACAATTCTTAGATTCAGAGATCGGGAGGATGACGAGCACGTGCTTTGCGACAGACCGAGCCCGGCGCGCCAAATCGCGCGCGCCGGATCAATGCGCAACGTCGCGCGGCTGACGATCAGCGTCGCGCCAGGACCGCGGCCATGTACGCAAGCTGATCGCGGATGGCCATCGCCTGCAATTCGACTTCGCGATCCCATTCGACCGCTTCGCGCGCGTAGGTCCGCAGCTCCTGGCATTGCTCGTACAACCCGGACGGCCCGAGCACCGCAAGCCCGCCCGCGACGCCATGCAGCCAGTGCCTGAGCCGCGTCAGCGTACGCTCGCGCATCACCTCGTCGAACTCGGCGAGTTCCCGGCCGGCCTGGATGCGGAAGGCCTCCACGTACGCTTGCGGCACGTCGGGTACGTCGGGAAGCGCGTCGGCCACATCACCTTCGTCGCCCCGCTGCTTGTCACAGCGGCCACGCTCGGCGCTTTGCCGCACGATGGCCGCGAGCGTCTCGAGCGGAACGGGTTTGGCCAGATAGTCGGTGAAGCCGCGGGCGCGCCCCTCGGCGATGTCTTCCGGCCGCGTGCTCGCGCTCACCGCATAGACCGGCATGGCGAAACCTTGCGCCCGCATCTCGGCGAGCAACCTGAATCCGTCCATCACCGGCATGTCGATGTCGGTCATCACGATGTCGACGGTCTCCTTCGACAGCAGCGCCAGCGCTTCCTCGCCGTTGGTCGCCTCGATCACGTGCGCACCGAGCGTCGTCAGCTGATCGAGCAGCAAGCTGCGATTGAGCAGGTTGTCTTCGACGATCAGGATCGTCGCGGCACAGGCTCCGCCGCGCAGGTTCGCCACGCCGATCGGCACGTCGCGTCCCGCCGTCAGCATCCGTGCCGCAGACTTCAATCCCTCGAGGCTGTAGATGCTGATCTCGATACCGCCGTCGTCGCGCCGGCTAGGCACCAGCGGCCCGGCCTGCGCGGCCCACACGATCGAGGCCGGCGTCGGCCACCACGCCAGTACTTCCGGTGGCGCGAACTCGTCCGTCACGATCAGGAACTCGTGCGCATGCGCGTCGATCGGGTCCACCGGATTCGACACGGCCGTCACGACTGCGTCGGCCGGGTCGAACAAGTTGCCGAGCCATTCGAGGTTCTCCTGCGCGCGGCACAGCACGGCGACGCGACGATACGGCAGCGTCCAGCCGGCGCAGCTCACATCGCCCTCGGAGGCCTTCAGCGGCAGCGTGACGGTGATGCGCGTTCCGACGCCCACCGTGCTCTGCAAATCCATCTGTCCTTTCATCAAGTCGCACAGGCGCGCGCAGATCGACAGCCCGAGGCCGGTGCCGCGCGCTTGCGTAAGCCGGTTGCTGTCGCCTTGCGTAAACGGCAGGAACAGCCGCTGTTTCAGGTCGTCCGGAATGCCGATGCCGGAGTCCGTCACGCTGATCTCGAGTTCGCCCGCGCGCCAGCTCGCGCGCAGCACGATCTTCCCGGACGGCGTGAACTTCAGCGCGTTGCTCAGCAGGTTGTTGACGATCTGCGAAATGCGGATCGGGTCGAAGTAGAGCCGCGACGGGAGGTTGCGCTCGAACACCGTATAGAACTTCAACCCTTGCTGCGTCGCGAGCGATGCGTGCGACAGCGCGAGACGCTCGAGCAGATCGGCGACGCACGCCCATTCTTCCATCAGGCTCAGCTCGCCGACGTCGATCTTCGAAAAGTCGAGCACGTCGTTGACGATCTGCATCAGCCCGCGGGCCGACGTCTCCATCGCCTTCACGCGAGCCTGCTGCTCCGGCACGAGCGCGCCGCCTGCGAGCAGCTCGATGTTGCCGACGAGCGACGCGAGCGGTGTGCGGATCTCGTGGCTCATCGACGCGAAGAAGGCGACCTTGGCCTTCGCGGCGGCATCGCTCGTCAGCTTGGCCTCCCTCAGCAGGATTTCCGCCTGATGATGGACCGTCATGTCGGTGATCGCGCAGAAGAACACCTCCTGGCCGTTCAGCGTCGCGGGCGCGTAGGTGATCTCGATGTAGACGGCCGCATGCCCGGCGCGCGACAGCGCGAACGGGAACTGGAAAATGCGGGAATCGTCCGCGTCGGCGTCCTGGTCCGTGAGCGCCGATTCGAACGTGTTCTGCAACTCGGGCGGCAGATGCTTGTCAGCGATCCGCAGCGCGAGCATCGTGCGCGCGATCGGGTTCGCGACCACGATCTCGAGCGTCACGCGCCGCACGATGCACAGGCCCACCGGCGTCGCATGCACCAGCAAGTGATTGAGCATCTCGCTTTCGAGCGCGCGCGATGCCTCCGAATAGATGCGCGTCAGAAACCTGTAGTTCCAGTAGCGGAACGCGATGAACAGCAGCGCGATCAGCACGATCGTGGCGCCGCCGATCAGCCACAGCTCGTAACGCATCGACCGCAGCTGCAGCTCGAGCGGCAGCAGGTACATCATGTGCCCGAACCCCGCGTACAGCGCCGGGCGGCGCAGCGCCCAGCCGAATCCCGGCACCCAGTGATACAGGCCATCCTGTTTCGTGACGAGGCTCGCGTCGACGCGGCGGACCATCGCGACGTCGGCCGCATCGACCAGTGGCACGCCGTCCGCATCCACCACGACCGGCTGCTGAACGCGCCCCGCGCGCTCGATCGTCGCGATCAGGCTGTGCAGATCCACGCTTGTCAGCACGATCGCATAGAGCTCGTCGCCCCTGAACACCACGGAAGCGCCGACCATGTGCAACTCGCCGCCCTGCCCGCCGCTCCCGACTGCGAACCAGAGGATCTGTTTCTTGCGGGCGGCTTCCGCTGGGTCGATGCCGCGCTTCTTGTAGCGATCCAGCACGGCGGCGACGAGTTCGGCCGGCGTGCTCGAACGCAGCGCACTCAGGTCGCCCATCGGAAACAGATGACCGTAGCCGACCGAGCCGTCCGCGGTGACCATGCCGATGCTGGGCGCCTGCCCGGTGTTCGTCAGCAATTGCACCGTGTAGTCGCAGCTCTCGCGCAGCGCGTTGTCGTCGACCTTGTTCTGGTCGATCGCCGTGCACGTGTTCGGTGCGGCCACGCTCGTCATCGCCGGTGTGCCGTTCATCCGCAACTGCAGTACGAGCGCGGCCGTCGTGAGCACCATGCGCCGCTGCAGGAAGGTATCGACCACCTCCCTCTCGTGAATGCGCGCGGCTTGCTCCTCCTGCCTGAACGCCGTCTGGAACAATCCGACGATCGTGATGATCGACACGGCCAGCGCAAGCGCCACGAGCAGCGCAATGACGACGGAAAACACGCGACGCTCGCGCGTCAGATTCGATTCGACCGAATAGAATTTCTTCAGCGGCGAGCCGTCGGTTTCTTGAAGAATGCTCTGCATCAGAGCAGTCCCTGCTCACGCGCGCAGTCGATCAGATCGACGTTCGTCTCCACATGAAGTTTGCGCATCGCGGAACGCTTTTGCGTGGAAATCGTCCCGAGCGAACGATTGAGCATGCGTGCGATGTCCGTCAATGTCGCGCCGGTCACGAACAGCCGCACGACCTCGAGCTCCTTAGGCGTCAATGCCTGGAAGTTCGACATGCCGGGCTTCAAACTGCCGGCCAGCGCGAGCCGGTGGGCCATGCCCGGCGACAACGATTGCGTCGCGCCGTTCAGGATCTTTCTGCAGACCTGGCCGAGTTCGCCGATCTCCTCTTCCTTCCCGACCACTCCGGCCACGCCCATCCTGCACAGCTGATTGATCAAGCCCGCATTCGTGAGCATCGTGAAGACGACCACCGGCGTGTGTTCGTAGGCCCGCATCAACTGGGAGATCAGGCGCAATCCGTCCTTGTCGTCATCGCCCTGCTGCATCGCGAAGTCGGTCACGACCAGATCGACCTTTTGCTCGCGGAGCGCATCCAGCAACGCGCTGCCCGACGAGACCGCCGCGGCCACGCGGAACCCCGGCAGCGAGTCGAAGTAGCTCGTCACGGCGCGCAATACGATCGGGTGATCGTCGGCAACCGCGACGTTGGTGGTCAATGCGACGTGGGACATGACAACTCCAAAAACGGCAGAAAAACGAAATGGCCTCTAGCGGACGTGACAGGCCAACTCCGGAACAATCTCGATGTCGAACCGCGGGCCGTCGAACGCGCTGCGCGTTTAGACCCGACCCAACGGCGCCTGCAATCCCCGCTTCGCAGTTTCACGCGCGCATTTGTCGTCCATTGCGAGTATTCACACGAGCGTCGTCAGAAGATGGGCTTGTGTACGTTCCATGCGGGCTTGTATGCTCGCATTCTACCGTGAGTAGAACTCGCGGTCGATTTCATATGTCATCCAAATCGTTTTATCGCGATGAAAACCGGCGCCCGCCGCCTGCCGCGCGGGCACGTCTATCCGTCAGAGCCTCCGGCGTACGCGCTTTCCCGGTATCGCGCTGCGTCGTCGACTTAATACACGGCGCGCTTCAATTTACATGCATAACGCGCCGATCAATACCACAAATAGCGCGAGAATGTCACGCACAAAATCTGAATACAATACTTTAAATAACGATATCAGATTGATAAACAAAACGATATCCTCATCTAATGTTTAGCAGTCTGGAAATTTGAAATACCGAAATTCCACAACGCAATTGATCTATATCAAAAACGATTCTTGCAACGCCTCATTGCGCGCTGTAATTTTCATGGGCGCCAAGTTTCAATTACGGGAAAATATACTCCGGAGGTATCAATGAATCACGAAGATAGCGATTGCTGTACCGCGCACCACATCGGGCGTCGCGCCACCCTGAAATCCGCATTCGGCATCGCGGCGCTCGGAATCGTCGGCGGGATATTTCCCGGGGCAGCGGAAGCGGCTGCGCTGACCAAGGCCCAGCGTGACGCGATGACGCCCGACGACGTGCTGGAGATGATCAAGAAGGGTAATGACCGATTCCGATTGGGCAAAATGCATACGCATGATTACCTCGCCCAGAAGCGGGCCAGCGTAAACGGTCAATACCCTGCCGCCGTGATTCTGAGCTGCATTGACTCGCGCGCACCGGCGGAAGTCATTCTCGATGCCGGCATCGGCGATACCTTCAATGCCCGCGTCGCCGGCAACGTCGCCAACGACGACCTGTTGGGCAGTCTCGAATATGCCTGTGCCGTGGCCGGCTCGAAAGTCGTGCTGGTAATGGGGCACACGTCCTGTGGCGCAATCAAGGGAGCCATCGACGGCGCGGAACTCGGAAATCTGACCGAGTTGCTCGCGAAAATCAAACCCGCCGTCGAGAGCACCGCGTACACCGGCGACCGAAGCAGCAAGAACAACGAGTTCGTCGACGCGGTCGCGACGACCAATGTTCAACTGACGATCAGCGAGATCCGTCGCCGCAGCAGCGTGCTGGCCCAGTTGGAGAAGGACGGGAAGATCAAGATCGTCGGCGCCATGTACCACCTGGTCGGCGGCAAGGTCGTCTTCCTCAGCTGACCCGTCAGGTCGGGCATTTCAATTCTCGAGAGCGTCCTCGGTTGCGTTGCTTCGGATCGCTGCGAAAGCCAGCGGCCGGTCAAACCGAGGCGCTCGACAACACACACTGCCGTTGCGCCACGCGCTCACGCGCCGCCGTCGCGGCCCGCCATGCGTTCGATCCATTGCTCGAACGCGGCTACCGCCGGATCTGCGCCGCGATCGGCATTCGTCACCAGCATGTAGTCGTCGGCGCGCCATACCGGCGCTGCGATTGGACACACGAGCCGCCCCTCGGCGAGATCGCGACTGATCAGCGGCAGCGACGCCAGCGCCACGCCGAGCCCCTCGACGGCCGCGCATAGCTGAAGATTCACGTGATCGAATTCGACGTGACGCGCCGCCCGCAGATCGGAGGCGCCGGCCGCCTTCAACCAGTGCGACCACGCGGAGCGCGTGGTGGCCGAATGCAGCAGCGTGTGATGGCGCAGGTCGGTCACGCTCTGTATCGGATGCTGACGCAACAATGCGGGATTGCACGCCGGCACGCGCAAGTCGGCCATCAACGATCGTGACACCACGCTCGCGCCTTCCTCCGCACCGGACCGGACGCCGATATCGAACGCGTCGGCGACATAGCGCAGCTTGCGCGACGTCGTCGACACCCGCACGTCGATGTCGGGGTAACGCGCATGGAAATCGGCGAGCCGTGGCAGCAGCCAGCAAAACGCGAAGCTCATCGGCACGTTCACCCGCACGACGCCTGATATCCGCTGCGTCGACGCGTGCTGGCGCAGCCGCACCGCCGCGGTCCCGAGTCGCTCGAACGCACTGCTGACGTCGCCGAGCAACGCGGCGCCGTCGTCGGTCAGCACGACGCCGCGCGGGCGACGGTCGAACAACGGGCGGCCGAACCAGTCTTCCAGCAAGCGGATCTGCTTTCCTACGGCCCAGTGGGTGACGTGCAGTTCGACGGCGGCGCCCGCGAAGCTGCCGTGCCGCGCGACCGCATCGAACGCGCGCAGCGCATTGAGCGGCGGCAACTCGTCCCGGTACTTCGCAATTTCTCCGATTCCGCTCATGGCGTGACTTTTTCTCTCTGGTGGCGCGATTTTAGCTCAATTGAAATGCCATCGAGCTCGGTCATAGAATTCGCATGGCGGGGCTGAAATCGACACCACGAGCGGCTCCCACCTCCCTCGCGTACGGAGAGAACCACGATGCGCTTGCCGGATTTTTCCCCTCCGATGGCCGCGGACGCTGCGCAATCGCAGCCGCGCGTGCTGTGGCTATCGTGCATTGCGCACGCATTGCACGACGGCTATACGGACATGATTTACGCCTTGCTGCCGGTGTGGCAGGCGGAGTTCGGGCTCGACTTCGCCGCGCTCGCGATCGTGCGCGGCGTCTATGCCGGCACGATGGCGACGCTGCAATTGCCTGCGGGGCGTCTGGCGGAACGCTTCGGCAGTCGCGCCACGCTCGCCGTCGGCACGCTGCTGGCCGCGCTGGGCTATGCGCTGGCGGGGATGTCGGGCGGGCTGCTCGGTTTGTCCGCGGCGTTGGCGCTTTCGGGCGTCGGGTCGAGCACGCAGCACCCGATCGCATCGGCGGCCGTGTCGCGCAGCTACGGGCGCGACGCGAGAGGCCCGCTCGGTATCTACAACTTTTCGGGCGATCTGGGGAAATCCGCGCTGCCGGCGGCCATTTCGCTGTTCGCGACGATGATGCCGTGGCGTCACGCGCTCTGGATCGTCGCCGGATTGGGCTGCGTACTCGCCGCGGTCATCGCGTCGTCGTTTCCCGCGGTGCCGTCGGCGTCTCGCGACGTGACGGCCGGCGCCGCGGCGCCGGCTCGCCGCGACGGCGCGGTGGGAAGCGGATTCCGGGCCCTGTTCTCGATCGGCGTGCTCGATACGGCCGTACGCATGGGCTTGCTCACGTTTCTGCCGTTCCTGCTCAACGCAAAGGGCGTGTCGCCGCCACTCGTCGGCACGGCGCTCGCGCTGGTGTTCATCGGCGGGGCGGCCGGCAAATTCATGTGCGGCTGGCTCGGCGCGCGCACCGGCGTGGTCGCCACGGTGCTGCTCACGGAGGGCGGGACGGCCGCGTGCATCGTCGCGGTGATGTATCTGCCGTTGACGCTTACCATGGTGCTGCTGCCGATCCTCGGCATGATGCTCAACGGCACATCGTCGGTGCTGTACGGAACCGTTCCGGAGATGTCGTCGCCCGACCGCACCGAGCGCGCGTTCGCGATCTTCTACACGGGGACGATTGCATCGGGCGCGCTCTCGCCGGTGCTCTACGGCTTCCTCGGCGACGCGATCGGCGTGCGTGGCGCGACCTATGCCACCGCGTTGACCGCGCTGGCGATCTTTCCGTTCGCCGTCGCACTGCGTCCGCATCTGGCGCATGACCAATCAGGAGGAACACGATGACCAAGCGTGACCACCCAACCATCGCCGTCGTGGGCCCGGGCGCGATCGGAACCACCATCGCCGCCGCGCTTCACGAAGCCGGCCGCACGCCGGCGATCTGCGGCCGCTCGGCGCACGCGCAACTGAAATTGCGCTTCGATGGCGGCGAGATCGTCGTGCCGGGGCCCGTCATCACCGATCCGCATTCGATCCGCGAACGGTTCGATCTCGTGTTCGTGGCAGTGAAGTCGACCCAGGTGGCGAGCGCCGCACCATGGCTCGCCGCGCTCAGCGATACGAACTCCGTCGTCTGCGTGTTGCAGAACGGCGTCGAGCAGCAAGCCGCCTTCGCCCCGTACGCGGCGGGCGCGACGGTCGTGCCGTCGGTGGTCTGGTTTCCGGCGCAACGCGAGTCGGGCGCGTCGGTGTGGCTGCGCGCCGCGCCGCGCCTCACTGTGCCCGATACGCCGGCGAGCAGCGTGGTGGTGTCGGCCTTGCGCGGCACGCGCTGCTCGGTCGAGGTCGCCGAGGATTTCATCTCGCTCGCGTGGCGCAAGCTGTTGCAGAACGCGGTCGCGGGGCTCATGGTGCTGACCGGCCGTCGCGCCGGAATGTACGCGCGAAGCGACATCGCCGATCTGTCGCTCGCTTATCTGCGCGAATGTCTGGTGGTCGCCCGCGCGGAAGGGGCGAAGCTGGGCGACGACGTGCCGCAGGAAATCGTCGATGCATTTCGGCGCTATCCGCCCGATCTGGGCACGTCCATTCTCGCCGACCGGCAGCACGGTCACCCGCTCGAATGGGATTGCCGGAACGGCGTCGTGCAGCGATTCGGTCGATCTCACGGCATTCCGACGCCGATCAGCGATCTGGTCGTACCGCTGCTTGCCGCCGCCAGCGATGGGCCAGGCTAGGCTCAGGGAACCGCCACCCGAGCGAATCGAGTTGCACCGTTCGGCAAACGCAGTGACGCATATCGCGAACTTCTTGACCGGATTCGCTGCGGACAGGCGCGCGTTCTCTGCATCGACGGTGGCCGCGATCTGCTCCCCGTCGCATCGCCTCCGAAGCACGCGGCTTTGCTGAATTTCCGCGTTCGCGATCCCAACCTCGACGCACTGCCAATGCGGCGCTACCGCCACCGCTGCGGAGGCCGCCCGGTCCACGCGCGAAACGCGCGCGAACAATGCGCGGGATCGCTGTAGCCGAGTTCATACGCGATCTCGGTCACGCGCATCCCGGTTGCGAGCATCGCGTGCGCCCGTTCACAGGAAACCGCCTGACGGATCCTGACGAATCCTGACGAATCCTCCGGAAATCGCGCCCGTGCATCGCCAACTGCCGTTGCAGGATTCGGCTCGATATGCCGAGCCGTTTCGCTACCCAGTCGACGCGAGCCTGCTGGTCCAACAACGTGCTGGTACGGACCAATTCGGTCACGGTACCGACGAAGTCGTCCTCGTCCGGCAGCGACGGCGGAATGTGCAGCGGGCCGGTTGTGCGCATCGGATTCGGCGCGTCGAGCAGTTCATCGGCATGGCGAGCTTCGCCACCGCGCCGCGCATGCTCGACCAGGGCCAACTGGTCCCGCAGCGGAATCAGATGGTCCGGATCGTCGATCAATCGCGGCGGCAAGCCGGCCCGCGCGAACAGACGCTCGACCGATGCGCCGCATTGCACCACGGCCTCGACCAGCGGCCCCATCGACCGCGCGCGCGTCAGGCCTACGGCCGACATCGCGCGGATCCGGTGAACCATCGCATCGGCACGTGGCACGAAATGGCAAGTGTGGGTGCGATCCGGCGCATATCTTGATGGGACGTTTCCGCCCCACCCCAAGGAAACGGACACGATCCATTCAGGAGACAGACGCATGACCGTTAGCAATTTCGACGCCAGCGCAATCGCTTGGCAGCCCTTCGGCGAATTCCCGCACTTCGCGTTCTTCATCATGAACGTCGACATGGAGCAGCGAATCGCCGATGTGATCTTCAGGTTCGATGCGGGCAGGCAGATCGTTTCGCATCGCCATACATCGCTGAACCATACGTTCGTCGTGCAGGGCGAGCACCGCATCCACGAACACGACGGCAGCCTGCGGGAAGCGCGTCCGGCCGGCAGCTACACGATCACGCCGGCGGGCGAGACGCCGCATCGCGAAGGCGGCGGCGATGAGGACGCCATCGTGCTGTTCAGCATGCGCCCGCGGCCCGGTGAACTGCTGTATGAAATCCTGAGCGACGACGGCACGCCGATCGCGGAGATCTCGCTCGAGCTTCTGCACGGCATGTTCGAAGCGCAGCAGGCGGCGCGCGCGTGACGGTGCGCCGCCGATCACGTGTTGCGTAAAGTGACAGCCTCTCGCGGCAGTGTGTCGCCGTGGAGCATGGCGGACACGACGCGAGCGGCGCGTCGGCGCCGTACGATCGTGATGGTATGGCCCACATCCGGTTCGCACGCTGCACGGCAACACGGCCGGAGCGTCCCGGCGAATGGATCGCGACCACGGGGGAAGCGGCGCAACCCGCGGCTCCGTCAGAGCACATGCACGCAGTGAAGGTGTCCCGCTGCCGCCCTGTCAGCAACCCGCGAGCGCCCACATCAGCCGCTGCACCAGTTCCCCCGGATCGAACGGCTTCTCCAGGACGCACAATGCGCCGAGACGTTGCGCGTCGCCCAGCCGCCGCGCGCTCAGGTGCGCGGTCACGAAGATGAACGGCACGTCGCAGCAGCGCGCGCGCAGGCACGCGAGCAGTTCGATGCCCGACATACCGGGCATCTGGATATCGCATACGATGCAGTGCAACGGCCCGCCGCTTCCGTGCGCGAGA
This sequence comes from Burkholderia sp. WP42, assembly GCF_000745665.1. NCBI lineage: Bacteria > Pseudomonadati > Pseudomonadota > Betaproteobacteria > Burkholderiales > Burkholderiaceae > Burkholderia > Burkholderia sp. WP42. Next base: position 152,466 of record NZ_JQJT01000009.1, read on the forward strand.
AACGCTTCGGCCGACGCGTACAACATCACGCGCGCGCCCATCGAGCGCACGAGCGATTCCAGCGACTGCCTTACCGCCATTTCATCGTCGATGATGCAAACCGTCTTGTCGTGCACAGCATGTCTCGCGTGACGCCACGCTCGCCGGCCGGGCCGGGAACGCAACCGGATTTCGGGCAACGTATCGTCGGCGCGCTGCCGCGACGGTCATGCCCAGGTGGAAGTGTGCGATACCGGCCGCGGTCCCTCGTGCGTCACTGGTCGTCCACCATGCACGAAGTGCCCGGCGCGACGGCTGCCGCGTGGATCATTCTGTCCCAGTTGCACGGCACGGTACGGCCGCGCCCCTGCGGGCGATACACACGATCGCCGCAATGGATCGGCACACCGGTCAGCACGCAGCGCGACGCCATCCGCGCGGTCACGCAGCGCCATACCTGTTCGCCGAAATGCCCGAATCTCGGATCGCTCCAGCGCACACTGACCGACGTCGCCGACAGAATCTCGACGATCCTGATCTTGACGGCCGCAGGCGCGGTCATGTCGGCCACGTCGGCCGCAGCGTCGGCGGTCGCCCCGCGCCGCGTCCGCCGACCTGCCGCGTCGGCCACGCCCTCGCACGCGCCTGCGCCTCTCGACGGATCGAGCAAGCGCATCAGTGCACGTTCGAACACATCGTCGTATGCAAACGTTGGCTGCGTCATATCTTCCGTTCCCCTCGCATCGACCGCGCATGCAGCGCCCGCCATCGGTGCGTTGCGCCGAAGAAACCGCGAAGCTCCCGCCTCGGCGATTCCCCGCTTCGCGGCACCACGCCCTTCACTCACGTTGAAGGCGAGTCTAGTGGAACGATTTCGTCTGAACCATCAGCCGGTGGTGGATTCCATCTCATACCAAGGTTTGGGTTGTCGATCCGTCGCCCGCGGCACGCGCTGCAACGCGCAACGATCTCCCTTATAGTTGCACTTGCATCGAACGCACATGCAACGCATCGTTCGCCGGCCCGATGCGTCACGTCCGTCCATCCGGTTTTTCGCGCGCAACGCGAGCCCTCAGCGCAAGCACCTGGTCCTAATGCCCACGTCCGCAACCCTCACGATCGAGCCGCCAGGCGGCTCACCTCCGGCGGAAAGCGAGTTCTTTCTGTCGGCGCCGATACCGATCCTGATCGAAGACTGGTCGCACGTTTATTGGGCGGTGCAGGCGCTGCGGCGGTCGGGCATCGTCGATCTCGACCGCTATTTCGACGAGCATCCGCACGCCGTCGCGGAGCTGCGCGCGCAGCACACGCTGGTAGCCGTCAACGACGCGGTGGTGAGCCTGTTCGAAGCGGAGTCGAGAGCGCATTTCCTCGAGCATGCGCAGATCCTGTTGCCGCCCGATCGATTGAGCAACCGCGCGGTGCTGCGTGCCATCTACGACGCTCGCCCGGCGTGCCAGGGCGAGCGCACGCTGCTGACCTTCAAGGGCCGCAGCGTGCCGATCGTGTGGCGCTGCTCGCTGCCGAAGCACGAGGACGGCTACCGGCGCCTGCATTTCTATGCATTCGACGTGACCGAACAGAAGGAGCACAGCGACCGGCTCGACGCGTTGCGCGCGGAAGCCGCGCGTGCCGCGCGCGTGTCGCTGTTCGGCGAGATGTCGGCGTCGATCCTGCACGAGGTGAGCCAGCCGCTGTCGGCCGTCGGTTCATCGGCCGAAGCCGCGTTGCGCTGGCTCGCTCGCGACGAGCCCGACATCGGCGAAGCGACGGCCGCCATCGCCCGCGCCGCGCGCTGGGCGCGCGACGCGACCGAGATATGCCGCAAGATTCGCGGCTTCATCGCCAAGGCGCCGGTCCAGTTCGTCGAGTTCGCGGCGTCGGACGCCGTGCATGCCGCGCTGTTTCTGGTCTCGCCCGAAGCCAGCGCAAAGGACGTCCGCATCGAACGTTCGATCGATCCGGACGCGCGCGTATTCGCCGATCCGGTGCTGATCCAGCAGGTGCTCGCGAATCTGCTGCTCAATGGCATCCAGGCGATCGATATCGGCTCGTCGCGCGAGCGCGTGCTCAGCGTGTCGGTCACTGCGAATGCGGAAGAAGTCGTGTTCGACGTTTGCGATACCGGCCCCGGCGTCGAACAGGCAACGATCGACCAGCTTTTCGAGCCGTTCTTCACGAGCAAGTGCGACGGCATGGGAATGGGCCTCACCGTCGCTCGCTCGATCGTCGACGCGCACCACGGCAGGATATGGGCACACGGCGAACCGGGCGCGGGCTGCCGCTTCTCGTTCGCGCTACCGGCGCGCCGTCCGGCTGACGCCGCCGACGCCGCCGACGCGTGAAGAACGCCGTAGCGCCGGACGCAGTTTTGCTGAACGCTTGCCCTCGTCGCCGCGGGGCGGCTTAACGCGCGGTTCGCCCAAGCGCCGGATCAACACGACGGCCGCCCCCCATAGACGGTCACCGACAGGTTCGAGCCCGGCACCTCGATCGGCAAGCCGAACTGAAACCACACCGAACGGCCGTCATCGCCGCGCCGCCTAACCCGCCACCGGCGCATGCACGCCGATGGCTTCCGACTTGCGCACGAGGTCGGCGAGCGACGACGCATTCATCTTGCGCATCACCGACGCGCGATGTTGCTTGACGGTGATCAGACTCAATCCGAGCTGCGAAGCGATCTGCTTGTTCAACGCCCCGCTGACCACGTGCGCGAGCACCTCGCGCTCGCGCCGCGTGAGCTGCTCGAACAACTGCTGCAGCCGCCGGCGCGTGCTGTCGTTCGTACGCCGAGCCGTATCGAGCGACAGCGCGAGGTTCACGGCGTCGATCAGCTCCTGGTCGGTAAACGGCTTCACCAGAAAATCGACGGCGCCGCCCTTCAGCGCCTTGCGACACACCTCGACGTCGGCGAAGCCGCTGATGACGACGATCGGCACCGGCGGCCGATCATGCGCCTGCTGGAACACCAGCCCGCTCTCGCCGCGCAGCCGGACGTCGAGCAGCAGACAACTCGACGCGTCCGCCCATTGCGTCGCGCGCAATTCGGCCGTGCTCGCAAACGTCGCGACGCGCATGCCCATCGAGCGCAACAGCGTATCGAGCGACGCGCGCACCGCGGCATCGTCGTCGACGATGTACACGACCGGCGTCGAACCGTCTTGCGTCGCTACCTCTGCCATATCATGCGTCTCAACGGTCCATTCAGTCATGGTTCAGTGCCGCGAATGCGGGCCGCGACGCATCTCGCGCCGGCGTGTCCGACGGCGATTGCGTCACCGGTGCTCGATGCTTGCCGCGGGCAATTGCGTGCGCTGCGCGGCGGACGAGCGCGTTCGCGCGCGTACCCGGCACGCGCCCGACCGACCGCGTCCCTTCGCCGCCGAACCAGCGGCCGGCCGTCGTGCTGCGAGCGTCGCGTCGCATCGAGGTGGTCGGGCCGCCGTCGCCGGATCGGCGAGCACCAGCATCGCCCCCCATGCGCGAACGCAGCCGAGCGCGGCACTGAAATCGGGTGCGGAAAGTTTGTCCAACTGGCGGAAACGATGTCGACGGGTTGACGCGAGATCAGCTGGATGCGCCCCATCGGCTGCGAGGCCCCGGCCGGCGACATCCCGGAACCGATGCCATCCGGACAGCGCTCATTTTATTTATCAACGATGCGCGCGGAGGGACACAGTTCCCTCGTTTCGCGCCATGCTGGGGGCGACATCCGCCGGCACGCGTCAGTCGGGATCCACGGGCTCGGCCGTGGCCGGCCGCCGCAGCGCCTGCGGCGGCTGTCCGAACGCGCGCACGAAGGAGCGCCTCATGCGCTCCGGATCCGCGTATCCGGTTTCGCGCGCGATCGTGTCGATGGTCCATGACGAACTCGTCAGGAAATCGCGCGCCGTTTCGAGCCTGATGCGATCGACCGCCTTGGCCGGCGTCAGGCCCGTTTCGTCCTTGAAGCGACGCGTGAACTGGCGCTTGCTCATTCGCGCCACGTCGGCGAGCTTCTCTACGGTCAGCTCGGTGCCGAGATGCTGCCGGATGTAGGTGATGACGTCGTGGATCCGGTTGCTGCGCGCCGGATGCTCGAGCAGCACCGACGTCTGCGGCTGCGCGCCCGAGCGCCGCCACCGTTCGATCACGAGATCCTTCGCGACCTCCAGCGCGGCATCCGCGCCGAGATCCTCCTCGAGCATCGCGAGCGCCATGTCGATGGCCGTGCTCATCCCGGCCGAACTCCAGATCCTGCCGTCACGCACGAAGATGCAGTCCTTCTCGACGCTCACCGCCGGAAAGCGCTCCCTGAACTGGTCGACGTACGCCCAGTGCGTCGTGGCGCGGCGCCCGTCGAGCAGGCCGGCGTCGGCCAGCAGAAATGCGCCGAGGCAGATCGAGGCCATCCGCTCGACTTTGCCGGAGAGATCGAGCAGCAACTGGCGCATGCCGTCGGTCAGCGGCGGCTTCGACAACGACGCCCCGACGAATACGGTGTGCAGCTCCGCCGCGTGAGCCGGCCTGGTCGACGCGCACATGCCGAACGACGCCTCCACCGGGCCGCCGCCCTCCGAGATGACGCTGACCTCGTACAGCGAGCGCCCGGCCCGCAGATTGGCGATGTCGAACACGGATAACGCTAGCAAACTCATCACCTGGAACTGCGGGACGAGGACGAGCCCAATGCGACGCATACTGACCTCATGTGAATCGGCACCGCCGGCCCACCCGGCATGACCGCGACAAACAGGAAAAAGCCGGCAGGCAGCGGCGCTCGCTGCCTGCCCGCTGGCACGCCGGCGATGCTACAAGATTTTTCCGGCGCGGGAGAATGGCCATACGGCGAGCCGGGAAAACGGCGCCGAGTGCCGATCGGCACGCTTCGCGCGACCCTCTCGTTTTCGGTGCGACCCCAAAAATCCAGCGGAATCTGCGCAGCAGCATTTGCGCGCGAGCGTTCTGCCCCCACACGAAGGCTCGCGAAGGCGCGATACCACACCGGCTCGATATCGGGATAATATTGCGCGCCGCGCAGGGGCACGTGCCGCTTCTGCGCCGGCATCCGAACTTGAAGCCTTGGAGCAAGCATGCAAGACATCATCGACGGTTTTCTGCGTTTTCAGCGCGACATCTTTCCGCAACGCGAGGCGCTGTTCAAGCAACTCGCCACGTCACAGAGCCCCAAAGCGCTGTTCGTCACGTGCTCCGACAGCCGCGTCGTCCCCGAGCTGCTCACGCAGCGCGAACCCGGCGAACTGTTCGTCATCCGCAATGCCGGCAACATCGTGCCGTCGTACGGCCCCGAGCCGGGCGGCGTGTCGGCCACCGTCGAATACGCGGTCGCCGTCCTCGGCGTGCGCGACATCGTGATCTGCGGCCACTCCGATTGCGGCGCGATGGGCGCGATCTCGCGCTGCACGTGCCTCGATCATCTGCCGGCCGTCGCGAACTGGCTGCGCCATGCCGATGCCGCGAAGGTCATCAATGCCGCCCATGAATACGACACGCCGCGCGCCAAGCTCGACGGGCTGGTCCGCGAAAACGTGATCGCGCAGCTCGCGAACCTGCGCACCCACCCGTCGGTCGCACTCGCGCTCGAGCAAGGCCGCATGAACCTGCACGGCTGGGTCTACGACATCGAGAGCGGCGGCATCGACGCGCTCGACGGCGCGACCCGGCGTTTCGTCCCGCTTGCGGAATCGCCGTCGGTGGTCGCCGTGAACGCGCGCGATCGCGGGCAGGTTTAGTCGCTTACCGGCTTGCGCCGGCAGTGGCCCGGCGCGAGCCGGGTCGCAGGCCGGTCGGCACGCGCCCGCCATGCGCTTCGATCGGCCGCGTGCATGCAGCTAGCGTGTGCCGCCCCCCTGAGCCGACCTCGCGCGGCCGCCCTAATGCGCGGTGCGGCGCAACATCTTCGTGTCGTAACCGAGCGTGCGGACGCGTTCGATCAGCGCCGCGGCCTCGTCGGCAGAAGGCTTCGCGCTGCGTGTGAGGATCCACAGGAACCGGCCCGACGGCTCGCCGACGATCGACCATGAGTAGTCGTCGGCGTGATCGAGCACCCAATAATCGCCGAAGAAGAACGGCCCGAAGAACGACACCTTCAGTTTCGCGTCGCCGCTGCCGGCGACGATTCTCGCCCGCCCTTCGGAGCTCCGCACCGGGCCGTTCGGACCGCCTTCGCGGCAGCTGTTGCGCACGCCGATGAGGCCATCCTCCCGCTTCGCATAGTCGGCCGTCACGCCGTCGCATCCCCGTTCGAAGCGGTTTTCGTAGCGCGCGAATTCGTACCATCGGCCGACGTAGCGATCGAGATCGACGGGCCTGGCCGGTTGCGGCACCTGCGCATTGCCGCTCGGCCCGCCGGCCAGGCCGGCGCATCCGGCGAGCAACAGTGCTGCGCCGGCGACGATCATGCACACCGCACGCGCGGGCCTACGGACGATACTTTGCTTCATTGACTAGCTCTCCAGGCACGATGTCCGGCCATTTTGCACCCGACCGGCGGGATGCTGCAGCATCCCGCGAACGACGGCTGCATCTGCACGCGCGCGACGCTCGTATCTGACTGAAGATCCTGCGACGCCCGCCGGCCTGCACGACAGGCGGCGTGTCGACCGCGATCGCTCAACCGGTACGTCCGACAGTGCTATATTTCGCTCCACATTCAAGCCATGGCTCTGCGCGCCATTTTCTCCGCATGAACGACAGGCCGAAGGATGCCGGGCGCGTCGCTCCGTCGGCGTCTGCGCGCGACGGCGACGCGGACGCCGCGCGCCGCGAACACCTGAATCGCGTGATGTCGCAGGCGGCGCTCGGCGATCAGGCCGCTTTCGCCGAGCTTTACCGGCTGAGCGCGGCGCACGTGTTCGGCGTCATCGTGCGGATGGTGCACGATCACGGGGAAGCCGAGGATCTCCTTCAGGAGGTCTACACCACCGCGTGGCGGCGCATCGATGCGTTCGACCCGGCGCGCGGCGGCGCGATGACATGGCTCGTCACGCTCGCGCGCAACCGGACGATCGACCGGTTGCGGCAGCATCGCGACGCGCAGCTCGACGACGAACACTGGCTGACGCTCCCCGACGACGCTCCGACGCCGGCCGCGCTCGCGGAGGCGAGTCAGCAGCGCCAACGCCTCGAGCGCTGCCTCGAGCGGCTCGATCCGCATCACGGCCGCGCGGTGCGCGAAGCCTTCTTCAGCGGTGCGACCTACAGTGAGCTGGCCGCGCAATTGCGCGTGCCGCTCGGAACCATGAAAAGCTGGATCCGGCGCAGCCTGATGCAGCTAAAGGTGTGTCTGGAGCAATGAATACGCCGCCCGATCACGATCCCGAACTGCGCTGCGCGGAATACGCCCTCGGCGTGCTCGACGCCGACGCACGCCGCGAGCTGGAGCAGTCCGCCGCACGCGATCCGATGTTGCGCGCCACGCTCGAGCGCTGGCAGCGCCGTCTCGCGCCGCTCGCCGAAGACGTCGCGCCGGTCGCGCCGCCCGCGCGCGTCTGGACGAAAATCCAGCACGAACTCGACTTCGCCGCTGCGCCGCCCGCTCACGGCGACGCACGATCAAGCGGATGGTGGAACAGCCTGCAACTGTGGCGCTGGGTCGGCATCGGCGCGAGCGCCGCGGCGCTCGGGCTGCTCGCGGTCAACGTGCTCCGCGTCGGCGAGGCGCCGCAGCGCGCCGCCGTCGGCACGCCCTACATGGCCGCCACGCTCGCGCGGCAGGACGGCGTGGCCGACTGGACGGCCACGGTCGACCTGCGGCGCGCGACGATGGTCGTCGTGCCGGCGAACACGCCGGCGATCGCCGCCGATCGCTCGACCGAACTGTGGCTGATTCCGCCGAATGCGAAGCCGATTTCGCTCGGCGTCTTCGCGCCGAACGCGCCGGCGTCGATGACGCTGCCCGATGCGATCGTCGCGCAACTCGGCGCGCGCGCGGTTCTCGCCGTGTCGCTCGAGCCGCGCGGCGGCTCGCCGACCGGTCAACCGACCGGGCCCGTGCTCGCCACCGGGCCGATGCACGCCGCATAACGCGCACCACATGACGCACGCCGCGCAACCGCGCGGCGCGCGACTACGTCTCACCCGCCCCTTCCCGACACCGCCGAACCGCGCTGCATCCCGCCTGCTGCATCCGTTCGGCCCACGGCTCCGTATATCGAAGACATCGCGTCCTCGGAGCCCGTATGCCCGCCGTCGCCGTTGCCCTGCTCGCTTTCATCGGTCTGTTCCTGTCGTTCACGGCGGTATGGATCGAACAATTGCATTCCCGCAACGCCGCAATGATCGACCCCGTCTGGGCCGCGACGCTCGGCGGCGTAGCCGTGTTCGTCGCCGCGCTCGGCACCGGCCTCGCCGCGAACCGCGCGCTCGTCGCGATCGGCGGCGGCGTCTGGGGCCTGCGGCTCGCGCAGCATCTGTGGCGGCGCAATCGCGGGCAGCCGGAAGATCCGCGCTATCGCCGGTTCCGCGAGCAATGGGGCGACGCCGCGCCGCGCAACATGTTCTGGCTGTTCCAGCTGCAAGCGCTGATCTCGATGTTGCTGTCGATCGCGTTCTTCGTCCCCGCCTATAGCGCGAAAGCGCCGTCGGGGGCGGCGCTTGCCGCCGCGGTCGCGATCTGGATCGCCGCCGTGGCCGGCGAGATGGCCGCCGACCGGCAGCTCGCGCGCTTCCTCGCCGATCCCGGCCACCGCGGCCAGGTCTGTCGCGTCGGCTGGTGGCGCTATTCGCGGCACCCCAACTACTTTTTCGAGTGCGTGCACTGGCTCGCGTACACGGCGCTGGCGATCGCGATGCCGTGGGGCTGGCTGACGCTGCTGCCGCCGCTGCTGATGGCCGTGCTGCTGCTCAAGATGTCCGGCTTGCCGCTGCTCGAAACACGTCTCGTGCAAACCCGGCCGGGCTACCGCGACTACATGCGCACGACCAGCGCGCTCGTGCCGTGGCCGCCCAGGCCGATGCGCGGCACTTCCGCCGCGCCAACCGATCACCCCGAAGACCGGAGCTCACGCTGATGACCGCTACCACCTCGCAACCGTCGCCGGCCACGCTGCCGGCCCCCGACGACTCCTGGCTGATCCGCTGTTGCGAGCGCGGCTGGCTGCCGGACCCGCTGATCCGCGCCGGAATGCGCTCGCTGATGCGCGACCGCCTGCGCGCCGAACATGCTTACGACGGCGAAGGGCGAGCGGCGGCCCATGACGCGCTGGTGCGCGAACTGAGCGCGAGCCCGATCGCGATCGATACGCAAGCAGCGAACACGCAGCACTACGAGGTGCCCGGCGCGTTCTTCGAGGCGCATCTCGGCCCGCGGCTCAAGTATTCGTGCGGCTATTACCCGCGCGGCACCGAAACGCTCCCGCAGGCCGAGGACGCGATGCTCGAGTTGTACGCGGAGCGCGCCCAGCTCGCGGACGGCCAGCGCATTCTCGACCTCGGCTGCGGCTGGGGCTCGCTGTCGCTGTGGCTCGCCGAACGCTATCCGCACGCGCAGATCGTCGGCCTGTCGAACTCGCACGGCCAACGGCTGTTCATCGAGCAATGCGCGGCGCGGCGCGGGTTGACCAATCTGCGCATCATGACCGGCAACGTGGTCGACTTCGAATTCGACGCCGACGACGCCGGCTTCGACCGCGTGCTGTCGATCGAGATGTTCGAGCACATGAAGAACTACGGGCAACTGCTCGCGAAGATCGCGCGCTGGATGCGCGACGACGGCAAGCTGTTCGTGCACATCTTCGCGCACAAGCTGCTCGCCTATCACTTCGCGGTGCGCGACGACACCGACTGGATGTCGCGCCATTTCTTCACTGGCGGCACGATGCCGTCGGCCGATCTGCTGCTGCGGTTCCAGGACGACGTGCGCATCGCCCGCCAATGGTGGCTCGACGGCACGCACTACGCGCGCACGGCGAACCAGTGGCTCGCGTCGCTCGACGCGGCGCGCGACCGGATCATGCCGATTTTCGACACCGTCTATGGCGCCGACGCGCGCATCTGGTTCCAGCGCTGGCGCATGTTCTACATGGCCGTCGCCGAGCTGTTCGGCTATGCCGGCGGGCAGGAATGGGGCGTCGCCCATTATCTGTTCGACAAGCGCCGGGGGCGCGCGTGAGGCCCGTCATGTCGCACGGCGCGGTGCGCCGCGTGGCCGTCGCGATGGCGATGGCTCTCGCGCTCGGCACCGCCGGCTGCTCCGACGCTCCGCCGAATCCGAATCCGCGCGCCGGCGTTCCGCTGTCGACCGTTCCCGTCGACCTGCCACGCTATATGGGCCGCTGGTACGTGATCGCGAACATTCCGTATTTCGCGGAGCGCGATTTCGTCGGCAGCCGGGCCGAATGGCGGCTGCGCGACGACGGCCGGATCGACGACGCGTTCGTCGGCCGCAAAGGCGGCTTCGATCGACCCGAGACGCGCTACCGGTTCGTCGATTCGGTCAAGCCCGGCAGCGACGGCGGCGAATGGCGCGTGCGGCTGTTCTGGCCGGTGTACGTCACGCAGCTGACGCTGTATGTCGACGCCGACTATCGCCACACGATCCTCGGCTACCCGGGCAAGACGCTCGGCTGGATCTTCTCGCGCGAGCCGACCATGGACGACGCCACCTATCGGTCGCTGCTCGCGCGGCTCGACGCGATGGGCTACGACACGTCGCGCTTCAGGCGCGTGCCGCAAACGCCCGACCAGCTCGGCCAACCCGGCTTCGCGTCGCCCGGCCGGCGAGATTGACGGCTTGCCGTGCATCCGCACGCACGCGCGCCACGTATATCCGGACATGTCATTTCCGATTCCGCTGTTGTGACTGACGGAGACCCTTCGCGATGCACCCGCAATACATCGGCTCGCTGCCGCGCGGACGACGAATCGCCGTCGTCGGCGCCGGCATCGCGGGCCTCGCAAGCGCCTATCTGCTGGCCCGCCGTCACCGCGTGACGCTGTTCGAATCCGCCGACTATCTGGGCGGCCACACGCATACGGTCGACGTCGAACTGGACGGAGCGCGCCACCCCGTCGACACGGGGTTCCTCGTATTCAACGACCGCACTTATCCGAACCTGATCGCGCTGTTCGACGAACTCGGCGTGGCGGCCCATGCGACCGACATGTCGTTCTCGGTGTCGGTCGACGGCGGCCGGCTCGAATGGGCCGGCAGCAATCTCAACACGGTATTCGCGCAACGCCGCAACCTGTTTTCGCCGACGTTTCTCGGCATGCTGAGCGACATCCTGCGCTTCAACGCGGCCGCGCGCGATCATCTCGAAGCGGCGCACCGCCAGCGTCTGTCGGTCGGCGAACTGCTCACCGCCGGCCGCTACGGCGCGCCGTTCCAGCATCACTATCTGCTGCCGATGGCGGCGGCGATCTGGTCGAGCGCGGCCAACGACATCCTGCGTTTTCCGGCGGCGACGTTCCTGCGCTTCTGCCTGAATCACGCGCTGCTGCAGGTCAACAACCGCCCGCCGTGGCGCACGGTCGCCGGCGGCGCGCGGCAGTACGTCGAGCGCATCGCCGCGACGCTCGACGACGTGCGCGTCAGCACGCCGGTGCGCGCGATCCGGCGCGAAGACGGCTACGTCACGGTCGCCACCGACGCAGCCGGTCACGAGCGCTTCGATGCGGTCGTGCTCGCCTGCCACGCGCCGACGAGCCTGCGGCTGCTCGCCGACCCGAGCAACGCCGAGCGCGACGTGCTGGGCGCCGTGCGCTATCAGCACAACGTCGCGGTGCTGCATACCGATACGGCGCTGCTGCCGCGCCGCAAGCGCGTGTGGTCGGCCTGGAACTACCTGAGCGGCCGGTCCGCGCCGGGCGGCGGCGACGCAGCGCCGGTGTGCGTCAGCTATCTGCTGAACCAGTTGCAGCCGCTGCCGTTCCGTTCGCCGGTGGTCGTCACGCTGAATCCGGTCGACGAGCCCGCGCCCGGCACGCAGTTGGGGCGCTACGACTACGAGCATCCGCTGCTCGATCTCGCGGCCGTCGACGCGCAGCAACGTCTGCCCGCGCTGCAGGGACGGCGCAACACGTGGTTCGCGGGCGCGTGGACGGGCTACGGGTTTCATGAGGACGGGCTGAAATCGGCGTTGCGCGTCGCCGCCGACTTCGGCATCGCGCCGGTCTGGGCGCGCCCATGAACGCGCCGTTCGCCCGCGACGGCCATGCCGCGCGGCTTCTGGTCGGCCACGTGATGCACGAACGGTTGCGGCCGGTGCACCATGCGTTCACGTATCCGATCTTCCAGGTCTGCTGCGACGTCGAACGGCTCGACGAGATCGACGGCCGCTGGTTCGGCGTCGACCGCTGGCGCCCGCTCGCCCCCGCATCGCGCGACTACGGCCCGCGCGACGGGCGGCCGCTCGGGCCATGGATGCGCGATCTGCTCGCGCGGGCCGGCATTCCGGCCGACGGCCCGATCTGGCTGCAGACGATCCCGCGCATCTTCGGATACGCGTTCAACCCGGTCAGCTTCTGGTACTGCTACGACCGCGCGGGCCGGCTGCGCGCGCTCTACGCGGACGTGCGCAACACCTTCGGCGCGTACCACGGCTATCTGCTGACGGCGCTGCATCACGCGCCGATCGACGCCGGCACCGCCCTCGTCTGCCGAAAGACGTTTCACGTCTCGCCGTTTTGCGAGGTGGCCGGCAGTTATGCGTTTCGCGTGCGGCAGCGCGGCGACCACCTGAGCGTCGCGATCGACTATCGCGACGACGACGGCCTGCTGCTGCGCACGGCGCTCGGCATGCGCGCCGAACCGCTGACCGCCGCCCGCGCGTGGCGCGCGCTGGCTCGCCAGCCGCTGAACGCGGTGAACGTCGTCATCCGCATCCATTGGCATGCGCTGCGGCTGTGGCTCGCGCGCGTGCCGTTCTACGGCAAGACGCCGCCGGGCCATTCGGCCGGCGCCGATTCGTCCCTGTCCCGCTCGCCGGACGCGTCGTCGCGCGGCCGTCCGGCGACGTCCGATCACGAGGCCCGCCCATGACCCTGCTGCGTCTGCTCTCTGCCGCCTCGCAAGCGGCGCTGCCGCTGTCGGCCCGGTTGTTCATCGCGCTGCTGCGACGCATCCACGACGGCCATCTCACGCTCGTGACGCCCGAAGGCGCACAACACGTGTTCGGCGATCCGCACCGCCAGCCGGCCGCGACGCTGCAGATCCGCGACTGGCGCGCCTGCCGCGCGATCCTGCGCGCCGGCGACATCGGCTTTGCCGACGCGTATCGCGCCGGCTGGGTCGACACGCCCGATCCGGTCGCGCTGCTGCGCGTCGCGATCCGCAATCAGCCGGTGATCGCCAAGACCGTGACGGGCGGCCCCTTCGCACGCGCGTGGTACGCGCTGCGCCATCGGCTGCGCGCGAATACGCGCGCGGGCAGCCGCCGCAACATCCACGCGCATTACGACCTCGGCAACGACTTCTACCGGTTGTGGCTCGACGACACGTGGACCTATTCGAGCGCATGCTTCGACGGCGACGACCGCCGCCCGCTCGCCGACGCACAAGCGGCGAAGTATCAGCGCATCGTCGCGACGCTCGGCCTGCGCGCCGGCATGCGCGTGCTCGAGATCGGCTGCGGCTGGGGCGGCTTCGCCGTACACGCGGCGCGTCAGGGCATCCGCGTGCACGGCGTGACGATCTCGCAGCAGCAATATTCGCTGGCTCGCGAACGCGTCGCGCGCGAGGGGCTGGCCGATCTCGTCACGATCGAATTGCGCGACTATCGCGACGTCGACGGCCAATACGATGCGGCGGTGTCGATCGAAATGTTCGAAGCCGTCGGCGAAAAGTTCTGGCCCGTGTACTTCGACGTGCTCGTGCGGCGTCTGAAGCCCGGTGCACGCGCGTTGATCCAATCGATCACGATCGCCGAGTCGCAATTCGAGGCGTACCGCGCGTCGAGCGACTTCATCCGCGAATTCATCTTTCCCGGCGGGATGTTGCCGAGCGCCGAGCGCTTCGTCGACGCAGCGCGCCGCGCCGGACTCGCCGCCGCACCGGTGCACGCGTTCGGCGACGACTACGCGCGCACGCTGCGCACGTGGCGGCACACGTTCGATGCACACGCCGATCTGGTGCGCGCGCAAGGATTCGACGAGACCTTCATTCGCACGTGGCGGCTGTACCTCGCCTATTGCCAAGCGGGATTTGCCGAACGGCGGACCGACGTGATGCATTTCGTCGTGTCGGCGGGCCGCTGACATGACGCGCCGGTTCGCGGCCCTCGCGGCCGTTGCGGCGTGGGCGGCGTTCGCGATGCCGGGCGCCGCCGATGCAAATTGCGTCGACGATGTCGCGTCGGCGCGGCTGATCGGCTCGGGCCGCTTCTGCGTGTTCGCGATCTGTCTGTACGACGCGCAGCTGTGGGCGCGTCGCGCGCCCGGCGCGTTCGACACGCCGTTCGCGTTGTCGCTGGCCTATCGCCACGACGTGAAGGGCGAGCGGCTCGTATCGACCGGCATGGACGAAATCGAGCGCCTCGCAGCGGCGCCCTTGCCCGCCGCGACGCGCGACGCGTGGCGCCGCGACATCGCCCGCGCGTTCACCGACGTGTCGCGCGGCGACGTGCTCTGCGGCGTGTATCTGCCCGAGCGCGGCGCACGCTTCTATACAAACGGCCGCCTCACCGCGGAAGTGGCCGATCCGGCGTTCGCGCGCGCGTTCTTCGAGATCTGGCTCGATCCGCGCACACGCGCGACATCGCTGCGCCGCCAGTTGCTCGGCGACGACGCACGCTGATTCGGCCGGCAGTCGCGGCCGGCCGAATACCGCACGCGGCCGCGTTGCCGCGTGATCGAACTTCGTCGGGATCGCTTTCAACGCGTCGTTCGCCATGGTCGACAAGACTCACTTGCCTCGAAAAACGTGTGCCGCCTGTGGGTTGCCTTTCAGCTGGAGAAAGAAGTGGAAGGCAGTGTGGGAGGACGTCCGATATTGCTCGGATCGCTGCCGGCAAAATCGGCGGTCGACCGCGAGGAGGAAGTCGGTCGGTTCGCGCGATTGAGGTCGCGCTGGCTCGTCGCGCATCGCGCCGGGCCAATCAGGGGTGAACCTCGTCGCGCGGTTGAGCGCTGTTGGCCCATGCGCGCCGTGCGTTCTCCGCGGTTGATGCAAGTCGAAAGAGCTGCACGCCGGCTGTCCCCGTCGGTGTCCGGTCGAGATGGGCCAGCAGCAGGAGGTCGAGCGCATCACTGCGGCTGGATGAATCGAATTTGAGCCATTGACTCATCTATCTGAGTCACATCCTGAGTCATACGCCCAACACACCCCATCCCATTGGCTCGCATCCGTATGAATCGGATCGTTTGGCGCAGATTCATCACGATTAGCGACTCATAATTCCGTTTCAATAGACGCGAAATTGAAGCAGATTCGGCTCGATAGGCCATATCACACGCATAATTCCACACGGATACCCCACACCGCAGAGGCAATGACACACTAAATTCGCATTTTCGCCACTCTTGACTCGCTTTTCTGCTTCACATTCCCGAAAATTTGCATACAATCGAGCCGTGACGCAGGTATCGACCCAAGGGAGGCTCCGTGCCAACACGCAACGACCACATCAAGCTGAGCCGTCTCGCCATCCGTGCGGCCGCGGGACGGATGCGTGCGGCCGCCACCGCGCGCGCTCGCTCGCACCGTCCCGCCGCGAACGCCGACGAACCTGCTTCGCGCCAGCGGCTGGCGGCGCTGACGCGCGGGGAACGCCGTCGTCGCCCGCAGCCACAGGCGACCGACCGATGCGCACGCGCTGACGGAACGACGCTCGCCGAAGCCGACCTCGGTACGCCCGCCTATCCGACGCTGCTGGTGATGGGCGACCTGTTCGCCGCCGACATGCCGGTCGCGCCGGCCGCGCCGCCCGGATTGCGCGTAAGCGAGCGCGCCGAGTCGGTGTTCCAGGCGCTGCGGCAACCGGAGCTTTTCGTCGATGCATTCGTCGCGCACGTCACGTGGCTGCACAGCGACGTTGCGCAGCTCCTCGTGTCGCTGGCGCACGGGCGTCGCGTCCGTGCGGCCGCGGTCGTCTACGAATACGGCAGCGTGCGCGCCGTCGAGCTGCTGCGTGTCGCCGGCTTCGATCTGTTCCGTGCGGCCGACGGTCAGGTCGACCGTCAGTTCGTGCTGGCGAAACTGAAACGCGCGGTCGCCGCCACGTTCGCGCCGGAACGAGCCGACGGCGAACCCGAGTTGCCGCGCATGCGGCATCGCGACGACACGACGCCTGCCGCGCGACACCGCACATCGCACGCACGCCGCCGTCGCGAGCGCGCGGGCCGGCCCGCTCGGCATGCACGCGCGCGCGTTCGCACCTGAGCCGCGCGCGGCCGGTACCTCTTCGGGCACGCACGGCATCGCACCGGATCACGATCTGCCGCACCACCATCCAACCTCGAGAAACGAACCGAAATGGGAAATGTAATCGACGCGCCCGAGCACACGTTGACCGCGATCGACGAGGGCATTCCTCTGTCGCAACTGATTCGTCGTCGGCTCGAGCATGCGGGCGCGCGCTTTCATGCGAACGACAACATCGCCGCGCACCTGCGCGACGGCGAGCTCGACGCGCTGCAGAGCGAAGTCGCACAGCGGATGGAAGCGGTGCTGCGCTCGCTCGTCATCGACGTCGATCACGACCACAACACGCGCGACACCGCGCGGCGCGTCGCGAAGATGTTCGTCCGCGAAGTGTTTGCCGGCCGTTACGAGGCACCGCCGCCCGTCACCGAGTTCCCCAACGTCGAGCGGCTGGACGAACTGCTGATCGTCGGCCCGCTGCGCGTACGCAGCGCATGTTCGCATCATCTCTGCCCGATCATGGGGCGGATATGGATCGGCGTGCTGCCGAGCGCCACGTCGAATCTGATCGGCTTGTCGAAGTATGGCCGGCTCGTGAACTGGGTCATGGCGCGCCCGCAGATTCAGGAGGAGGCGGTCAAGCAGATCGCCGACCTGCTCGAACGGCGCATCGCGCCCGACGGGCTTGCCGTCGTGCTGGAGGCCGACCACTTCTGCATGCACTGGCGCGGCACCAAGGACGACCACGCGAAGATGACCAATAGCGTGATGCGCGGCAAGTTCCTCGCGGACGCGTCGCTTCGCCGCGAGTTCCTTGCCCTTCTGTCCGGCAAGGACGCGTAGGCCGGCACGGAGCCACGCGCAATGAATCCACCGGCCCGGTGTTCACTCATGATCGGCGTCCGCTCGCACCGCGACGCGCAAAAGCAGGAAGCTCACAGCATGCGGAGTTGCAGATGAACTGTTCGCACGAGTCACTCCGCCCGTCGTCGGCGCACGGGCGCGCGAAGCCGCTCCATTCGGCCAGACAGCAACGCCGCGGCGCCGCTCACCCCCGATCGCATGCGGCAGGCGCCGACGCGTTCGCCGACGACACGGCGCAGCGCGAGCCGGACGAGCAAGCCGTCTGGCACGCGGCGCTCGACAGCCTGCTGTGTCGCGTCGCCGCCGGCGACGAGCAGGCGTTCGCGCAGCTGTACCGATTGACGTCGGCACGGCTGTACGGCGTGATCGTGCGGATGATACGTGACCGCCATGAAGCGGAAGATCTGCTTCAGGAGGTGTTCACGACGGCATGGCGGCGCGCCGGTGCGTTCGACGCCGAACGCGGCACCGCGATGACATGGCTGCTGACGCTCGCCCGCAATCGAACCATCGATCGGCTCCGGCAGCACCGTGACGCGCCGCTCGACGAAGAGCAGGCGCTGCTGATACCGGACGAAGGCCCGACGCCCGACGCGGGCGCTCAGGCAAGCCAGGAACGCCAGCGCCTGGAGCGCGGGCTCGCCCATCTCGGCGAGCGACAAGCCTACGTGCTGCGTGAAGCGTTTCACGGCGGCGCGTCGTATGCCGAGCTGGCCGAACGCATGCAGGTTCCGCTCGGCACGATGAAGAGCTGGATTCGCCGCAGCCTGCTGCGGCTCAGGATTTACCTCGAGCAATGAGCCAGCCCGGTCGCAGAAGTTCGACGTCGAGTGCCGATGCCCATGCGGCACGCGCTGCGGCGATCTCCCAACGTACGGGGTTGCCACGATGAATCACATGCCGCCGTTTTCCGACTCATCGGCACATATCGCGATCGTCGGCGCCGGGATAGCGGGGCTGGCCTGCGCGCGCGTGCTGGCCGACGCGGGTCACCGCGTGACCGTCTACGAAAAGAGCCGCGGTGTCGGCGGACGCATGAGTACGCGCCGTACCGCGCTCTGGCAAGCCGATCACGGTGCGCCGTATTTCACCGCGCAACATCCGGCGTTCGTCGCCGAAGTAGCGCGCTGGGTGGCAAGTGGAGCAGCAGCCCCGTGGGAGGCGCGCGTGGCGTCGATCGGCTCGCTCGGCCCGCGCGCGTTGCTCGCGCCTGCGCTGCGGTACGTCGGCGTGCCGGGCATGTCGGCGCCGGCGCGGCGTCTGTCGGCCGGCATTCGAACGCTCTGCGAAACGGCGATCGTCGAGTTGATTCGCGACGGAGATTGCTGGCGCGCGACGTCGGCCGAGCACGGCGTACTGGACGCGCACCACGACGCCGTGATCGTCGCCGTCCCCGCGCCGCAGGCCGTGCCGCTTCTGCGGCATGCGGAGCCGAGTCTTGCCGTCATCGCACAGCGCAGCGAGATGCGCGCGACGTGGACGGTGATGGCGCAGTGTCGCGGGCTGCCGGACCCCGGCTTCGACGCGGCCTTCGTCAACTCCGGGCCGCTCGGCTGGATCGCCAACGACACGTCCAAGCCCGGGCGCGCCGGCATCGACACGTGGGTACTGCATGCAACGCCCGACTGGAGTCACGCTCATCTGGAAGCGCGGGCCGAATGGGTGACCGACGCATTGTTGGCGGCGTTTCGGGACATCACGGGCGCGGGCGCCGAGTCGGCGACTGCCCATCGGTGGCGCTATGCGGAGCCGGCCGTTGCCACGGCCTCGACGCACGGCCGCTTTGCATGGCGGACGACGGCCGGCGTCGGACTGTGCGGGGACTGGCTGGGCGGCGGCAAGGTCGAAGGTGCATGGTTGAGCGGCAGCGGGCTCGGCGGCGCCGTGGTCGATGCGTTGGGCGCGCGGAATTCACGCGTTGAGACACCCAGTTCCGATCGTTGATCGATTCGCGAACGTTGGAGGATGAGGCGCGCGCATATTCCGCGATGCTCTCTGCTGCTTAAGGCATACGGCGAGCGAGCGTGCGGCGCCGCGGCAGTGCTCGATATGCGACACGGGCGCAACACACGGCGCCCGCGCACTTCGGCATTTCGACGCAAGCGGCGCTCCCCATCCGCCGCCCCTTAACGCGCCCTACAGCGACTCGATATCCCGCACCACGCGCTCCGCCTGCGCGCGGATCGCATCGAGCGCCTCGTCGTCGAAACGCGCGAGTTGCCGATAGACCATCGACAGCCGGTGGTTGTGTTGCAGCGCGCCGCGATGCCGGTCGAAGAAATCCCAGTACAGCGCATTGAACGGGCACGCGTGCTCGCCCGTGCGCGCACGATGGTCGTACGCGCAGCCCTTGCAGTAGTTGCTCATCCGGTTGATGTACGCGGCGCTGGAAACGTACGGCTTGGTCGCCATCGCGCCGCCATCCGCGTACTGGCTCATGCCCAGCGTGTTCGGCAGCTCGACCCATTCGAACGCATCGATGTAGACGCCGAGATACCACTGATGCACCTGGCGCGGCTCGAGCCCGGCCAGCAGCGCAAAGTTGCCGATCACCATCAGTCGCTGGATATGGTGCGCATGCGCAGCGTCGAGCGATTGCGTCAGTGCATGCGCCATGCACGCCATGCGCGTGCTGCCGTTCCAGAACCAATGCGGCAACGCGCGCCGATGGCCGAACGCGTTGCTGTCGGCGTAACCCGGCATGCGCGCCCAGTACACGCCGCGCACGAACTCGCGCCAGCCGAGAATCTGCCGGATGAACCCTTCGACCGCGGCCAGCGGCGCGGCGCCGGCGCGATACGCATGCTCCGCGCGCTCGATGACTTCGCGCGGATTCAACATCTTCACGTTGAGGGCGAACGACAGCATCGAGTGGAACAGGCGTCGCGCGTCGCGGTGCATCGCATCCTGAAAGCGTCCGAAGAAAGGCAGCCCATACCGGATGAAGGACTCGAGACACGCGAGCGCCTCGCTGCGGTCGACCGGCCAGCGGAACTCGCCGGCGGACGGCGCGCCGAAGCTGCGCACGCCGGCGGCCACGATCCGGCTCCACAACGCGCGATGGTCGTGATGCGGACGCCAGTCGGGCGGCTCGGCAGGCCTACCGGACCACGCCTCGCGGTTTTCGGCATCGTAGTTCCATTGCCCGCCTGCGGGACGCCCTTGCGCGTCGAGCAACACGCGATGGCGTACGCGCATGCTTCGATAGAAACGGTCCATGACCCACGTGCGGCTGTTGCCGAACAGGCTCGCGACTTCGTCGCGCGTCGTGTAGAAATGGTTCGTGTCGAGCACTTGCACCGGCACGCGCGCCGACGCCGCATAGGCCTGCAGTTGCCGGTCGACGCGCCACTCGTCGGGCAGCAGATACTCGATGCGACGTGCGCCGTAGCGGTCGGCCAGCCTGTCGAGGTTCGCCGCAATGGTCTGGCGATTGAGCGGATCGTCGATCCCGATGTAGTGGACGACGTGCCCTGCCTCGCGCAGCAACTCGGCGAAGCGGCGCATCGCCGCAAACACCGCAATGAGCTTCTGCGCGTGATGAAGCACGTAGTCGGTCTCCTGCCGAATCTCCATCAGCGCGTACACGATGTCGGGCCGGACCTCGGCGAACCAGGGGTGATGCGGGTCGAGCTGGTCGCCGAGAACGAGCCTCAAGGTGTTCATGGGATGCTTTGCGATCGCTGGTCGTTCATGGGGTGTCGAGGCGGGCGCATCGCGACGCCGCATGCGTCACGATCCTTCACTTACAACTTCGCGCACAACGCCCGCCGCGCCGATACATTCTAGCCGCGCATGCGCTTCACGAACCATCTTTCCGACCAAAATTACGCACATTGAATCACTTTCCTGCTTCAAATTTCCGGCAAACTGCGTAAAATCCTGATACATCAGCCATCGACTTCAGGAGAGCACCGATGTCCGCTCGCAGGGATCGCGATACGCCGCACCGCTATCGCAGCGGCGAGGCCGCGCGCCTGGCACGCATGCCAGCAGCCACGCTGAGGATTTGGGAGCGGCGCTATGGCGTGGTTGCGCCGCCGAAGACGCCGTCCGGGCAGCGGATGTACTCGGACGACGACGTGCAGCGGATTCGTTTGCTAAAGGCCCTCGTCAACCAGGGCCATGCGATCGGCTCGATCGCGAGCCTGAGCCGCGACGAACTCGAGGCGTTGTCGTTGACCGATACACGCGGCGCGGCGCTGCCCGAAACGGGCGTGAGCCTGGCCGTCATCGGCGCCTTGCCGATTTCGGCCTCCGCTATCGAGCGCATGGGCATCCATATCGCGGCGCGCATCGAATCGATCGACGAAGCGAGCCGGCACACCGGTCCGTCCGCCGATGCGTTGATCGCGACGACCACGTCGCTTCATGAAGACGTCGTGTCGCAACTGGCCAGCGCGGCGCAAGCGTTCAATGCACATGCTGTGGCCGTCATATACGGGTTCGGCACGGCGGAGGCAGTCGAGCTGGCGCGGCTGTCCGGGTTCGAGCTGTTCCGCTCGACGGAAGGCCAGACCAACTCGGCCTCGATCATCTCGAAACTCGCCCAGGCGGTCGTCAAGGCGCGACAGGCGAACGACGCCGAGCGCGGGCTGTGGCTGCGCACGCAGCGCCGCTTCGACGAAGCGACGCTCGCGTCGCTGAGCGGCTTGTCGACGACGGTCAAATGCGAGTGCCCGCGCCATCTGTCCGAACTGATCATGCAGCTCAGCGCGTTCGAGCGCTACAGCGACGAATGCGTGTCGCGCTCGCCCGCCGATGCGCTGTTGCACCGCCATCTCGGCGACGCGGCGAATCGGGCCGCCGAATTGCTCGAAACCGCGCTCGCCGTCATCCTGCGCGAAGAAGGGCTGGACGCGGCGGCGCAAGCGCCGAAGTCGGTCTAGGGCGGCCATCGCCAGCCAGCGGTTGGGTTGAGTTGTGGCGCCGCGCGTCGTCGACGTGGGATGCGCGACCACGCCCACGCCCACGCCCACGCCCGTTTCATTTCACCACCGCTCACTGCGCCGAAACCGGCGACGCGACCGTCGCAGCACGCGGCTTTGCGTCGCTGCTCGCGACTCCGGCGTTCGACGCGCCGCCCGCGCGCTCGACGAATGCCGACAGATCGTCCAGCACCGACGCCGCGCGTCTGAGCGGCGCGCCCAGCACGCCGACCAGCGCGGCATGGCTCAGATGCCGGTAGCGCGTGACCACGACGCTATCGCCGGCGTTCTGCAACGCCCGCGCGAATCGATCGGTGTTGCCGGGCTCGACCACCGTATCGTTCTCGGCGACGGCCAACCACATCGGCGGCTCGTCGCCCCGCACGAAGCGGATCGGCTGGCTCGCCGCACGTTGGTCGCCGGGGAAGATCCGTTCGAGCGTCGCATCGCGCAGCGGCAGGAAATCGTATGGGCCGGCCAGCCCGATCACGCCCGCGATCTCGCTGCTGCGCATCTCGCTCGCGGCCAGATAGCGGCCGTCGGTGGCGAGCAGCGCGGCGATCTGCGCGCCGGCGGAATGCCCCATCAGGAACACGCGCCGCGGGTCGCCGCCGAACGCGGCCGCGTGCCGGCGCGCCCATGCGACCGCACGGGCCGCGTCGTCGATGAAGCCGGGAAAGGTGGTGGCCGGATAGGTGCGGTAGTCGGGCACCACGGCGACAAAACCGCGCGACGCCAGCGCCTCGCCGACGAACAGATAGTCGTTGCGCCTGCCCGACTGCCAGCTTCCCCCGTAAAAGAACACGACGACGGGCGCGCCGGCATTCGGCTCGGTCGGCCAGTCGCGCGCCACGCGCGCCGGCAAGTAGACGTCGAGCACTTGCCGCTCGCCGGGCCCGTAGGGGATATCGGCGAAAAGGCGGAACGTGTTGGTCGGCGTCAATGCATTCAGAAGCCGCAGCGGACTGTGCGCGGCCAGCAAAGCGGCTGCGACCAGCACGGACAGCACGGCGAGCGCCACCTTGAGGTTCATGCAAATCTCCAATTGGGACCACGCGGGTCGCACACCCGCGTATACGTCGCCGGGGCGCAGGCGGATGCAGGCGCGCGTTCCGCTCGTGTCGGCACGAGATGCATCCGTTCGCCGCGCACCGCCGTATACGCATGAACCAACGAACGGAGCCCGCATGCCCGCCATCGCTCCCGATGAAGCCATCGTCCGCGAATCGCCCTATTCCTTCGGCGCCGCTCGGCTGCGCCTGCGAACGACGTATTGCGTTGCACGCGTTGTCGAGATGCGACGCGCGCTTCGCTGCGGCCACAGACGATCATGAGCACTGCACCGAACCGACGAACATCGCATGAGCGGCCGCTGCGAGCCGCTCACATGGGCGTCTATCTCGCGACGACGCAGATCGGCTGGCTGGTCTGCGTGATGAGCGCTGCAGCGCAACGACCATGGTGGGGATGCGCATATGCGCTGATCGCGACCGCGGGCCATCTGACGTTCGCGCAGCGGCCGTCATCCGAGGCGCGGCTCGTCGTCACCATCGCGGCGTCCGGATGGGTATGGGACAGCGCCGTCGTGCATGCCGGCCTGCTCGAATACCCGAACGGCGTCGTGCTGAACGGTTCGGCGCCTTACTGGCTCGCGGCGCTGTGGGCGCTGTTCGCCATTCAACTCAATACCGTCCTGCGCTGGCTCCGGCAGCGGCCGCTCATCGCGGCGCTCGTCGGCGCTATTGGCGGCCCGGCTTCGTATCGTGCAGGCGCTGCGTTGGGCGCCGTCCATGTCAACGAGCCGACGACGGCGCTCGTCGTCATTGCGGCCGGCTGGGCGCTCATCCTGCCGGCGGCGATCGCGATCGCAGCGCGTTGGGACGGCGTGACCGCGCCGGTCTGCATAGGCAATGGACGGCCGCGACATGAATAACGCAGCCATCGTTCGGATACGTCGCGCGGCTCGGCCCCATCCCATTCACACCATGCAACCGCAACTCTTCACGACACACTCATGACCCGCTCCGACCTTCCGCACGAAGCTCGCCCCGTCGTCGTATGGTTCCGCGACGACCAACGGCTGGCCGACAACCCCGCGCTGACGCATGCGCTCGACACCGGGCACCCGGTCGTTTGCGTGTATGTGCACGACGCCGCGCCGAAACACGGTCGTGCGATGGGCGGCGCGCAGCGCTGGTGGCTCCATGAATCGCTGAGCAAACTCGACGACGCGCTCGCGGCGCATGGCGGCTCGCTGATTCTGCTGCGCGGCAACGAGCATGAAGCGATCACCGGTTTCGCCTCGGCGATCGGCGCGGCGATGGTCGTCTGGAACCGGCGTTACGCGAAGGCGCAGACCGGCACCGATGCGTCGATCAAGAGAGACTTGATCGACCGCGGGATCGCCGTGTCGACGTTCAACGGGCACCTGCTGCGCGAACCGTGGACGGTGACCACGCGCGAAGGCCTGCCGTTCCAGGTCTTCAGCGCGTACTGGAGAGCCGCTCGGCGCGACGATTTTTTCCCGCCGGTTCCGCTGCCGGCACCGTCGCACATCCGGTTTTTTCCGGTTCCAGCCCACGCGACGCCACACGTCTGCACGCTTCGCGAGCTCGAGCTGCAGCCGTCGGCTCCCGACTGGGCCGGCGGGCTGCGTGAGACCTGGCAGGGCGGCGAGCAAGCCGCCAGCGATCAACTCGAAGCATTCCTGGAGAATTCGCTGTCCGACTATCCGACGCTGCGCGATTTTCCGGCCGCTCGCGCGACGAGCCGGCTGTCGCCGTATCTGCGCTTCGGCAACATATCGGTTCGGCAGGTTTGGTACGCGACGCTGTCGGCGGCCGATGCAATGCGAATTGCGCACACCGTGCGCGGCATCGACTCAAAGGACGGGCCGTTGAACAAGTTCCTCAGCGAAATCGGCTGGCGAGAATTCTCGTACCACCTCCTGTATCACTTCGCGCCGCTTCATCAGGTCAATTTCCGCCGGCAGTTCGATTCGATGCCGTGGCGCGACGACGCGAAGTCACTGCGCAAGTGGCAGACGGGCCAGACGGGCTACCCGCTCGTCGATGCCGGCATGCGCGAGCTGTGGCATACCGGCTGGATGCACAACCGCGTGCGCATGGTGGCGGCGTCGTTTCTGTCGAAGCACTTGCTGATCGACTGGCGACAGGGCGAAGCATGGTTCTGGGATACGCTGGTCGATGCCGACGAGGCGAGCAATCCCGCGAGCTGGCAGTGGGTGTCGGGCAGCGGCGCCGACGCGGCGCCGTATTTCCGCATCTTCAATCCGGTTCTGCAGGCGCAGAAGTTCGATCCGCACGGCGACTACACGCGCCGCTGGGTGCCCGAGCTCGCCCAGCTTTCCGCAGACACCGTCCACGCGCCATGGGCCGCGTCGCGCGAGCAGTTGCAACGCGCGTCCGTCACGCTCGGGCGAAGCTATCCGATGCCGATCGTCGATCATCAGTGCGCGCGTGCACGCGCGCTGGAATCGGTGAAGCGGCTCGATTCGGAAAGCCATGCGTAGCATGGTCGTGGCGGCGGTTGGTTGCGGTATGAACGCGTACACGACGTGGCGCGTTGCGCAAGTACACGGCTACGCCGCATCGTTCAGAAGAACTTCGACACCCACCGCGGCGCGGACGCGCGATCGAACACCACGTGCAGTTCCGGGCTGAACGATCCCAGTTCGAGCCCGTGCTCCGTCGCCAGCAGCGTGAGCGCCGCGCTCGTGTAGAACGAAATATGTCCGTTGCGCGGCACGCAGTACCACCACTGCTCGATGCCGCGCGCGCGGATCTCCGGCGTGATCAGCGAGGTCTGAAACAGCAGCGCGCCCGCGACGCCGCGGTAGCGGACGATGTCGGCGAACAGGCGTCGCGGCTGCGGATGATGCTCGAACACCTCGAACGACAGCACCGCGTCGAACGTGCCGTGCGGCGCGACGGGATGGCTGAACGGATCGTACGACGTGACGTCGCCGAACCCGCGCGCCGACAACTTGCGCTCGAGCAACCCCAACCCCGAACCGAAATCGAGAATGCGGCCGTCGCGCATTTCCGGGAAGCTCGTGCAGATCAGGTCGGCATGCTGTTGCGGGCGATGCTCGAGATACTCGGGATCATGGCGGACGTAATCGTCGTTGTAGACATGACGCGCGAAGTCGTCGTGCGTCCAATGGTCGAACGCCGGCGTGCACGTGAAGCCGCACTGCCGGCATGCGTAGTAGTAGATCGGCACACCGACGAACGGGTCGATCTTGTTCCCCGCGATCATGTCGGCGCCGCAGCGAGAGAAATCGACCACGCCGCAGATGTCGGCTTCGGCAGCGCACACCTTGCATGCGATCGTCGTCGGATAGTGGGTGATGTCTTCGAACATGTTTCGGTCTCCCCGGAATCTTCGAGCGCGCCGCCGACAGCCGCGATGGCCGTCGAATCGGCAAGCTCCATCATGCGTTTCGCCGAATCGAGCGGCCGACGCGCGAGCGTATTGTCGGGCCGAAGCCGCGCGCCGTCGAGTGTCGCGCGCGCGTCGCGCGCATATGACGTCACGGCGCATCGGCGCTTTGTTAAATAGCGTGAGTCGCCGGCAACCGGCCGGCAAATTGCCTTAACATCGCGGCCACACGATCGACCACGGTCGCTTTCTCATGTGGCCCGAAGCGGGTGCGCAATTCCTTCGAACGGACCGACGCTCATGTTCCAAACACCGGGAGATTCCTTCGTCGGCGGATCGCTGCTCGGCCTGTGCGTCGAGGTGCCGCTCGCCGCCGTCGTATCGCTGCTGATGCACGGCGTCGACTGGAACGCCGCGCGCATCGCGCTGCTGGTCGCGACACCGGTGCTGATCGCGTGCGCGTTGCTGCTCGCGCGCCCGCTCGCTTTCAGCACGGTATGGAAGCACAAGCGCTCGCCGTTCGAACTCGACGACAACGTGCGCGCGTCGATCTACGGCCGGCTGACCGGCATCGCGATCGGCGTGGTGTTCGGCATCATGATCGCGACCACGTTTTCGTAAGGGGATACGCGCGGCGTGGATGCGTGCATGTTGCGCTGACCACAGCCATCGCGCCTGCGCAACCCACACGCGTTCCCGCATCGCACGGCTGCCGATCGAACGATTGCATCGATCGATATGACGGCGAACTCAGCTACATCTCTCCCTTTTTCGAATTTGACCGGCAGATCGGCGCTGCCACGCTCGGGAACCCGGGAACGCAGATCGGTGGATTGTTTTAACGTTCTCTGACTTCCGGGAAGGGGGTGTCCGGGTTTGCGCTAGCATGCACAGCGGACCCACAACTGGATGAGGCGACGTGCCCATGAACTACAACAGCCTGCATGTCCCGCTTGCTATCGGCACGTGGCAATGCGCGCTCGTGCCAGTGAGCGCGTTCTATCAAGACTGGAGCTACCGAGAACGCAGGAACCCGTTTGCGGATCGCGACACGCGCGAGCAAATGGAACGTCAAATCGCGAACGACCCGTGGTGAGCGAGATGACAACTACAGCAACCCTAGACGATAGTGGCCACTTCCACGACTGGTATCTCGACATCGTGGCAATCGGCCCCAATGAAGAGCCGCGCACGCTGACGCTTGGGCTCTATCTTGGCAATCGGCGGGCAACGGTGACATTCGAAGGCGTGACATGCTTTCAGCTCGACCGGCTCGGCCTTTTGAACATCGTGTATAGCCTTCGGGTGATGAATCCTGCCGATCACGACTATGCGCGGGTATCGGCCCAATTGGCCAAAGGCGAACGCCTTTCCGGCCGTCGAGGAGCGACCATCGCCTACTTGTATTCAAGCCTCGGCGCCGAACTCGCCGTCGAATTCGACGCCTTGAAGATCGGTTCGAACGGCGCCTGATCGCCGGAGCGGTCCAGCCGATCAGCACTTGCGCCGCACCGCTAAGGCTGCCCCGCGCCGCCCGACGCGCCGTAGATCTGCCCCGTCACATAGCTCGCACGCGACGACGCCAGTTCGACATAGATCGACGCGAGTTCCGCCGGCTGCCCCGGCCGCCCCATCGGCACCTGCTGGCCGAACGTCTCGACGTTCTTCTCGGTCTGGCCGCCGCTCACCTGCAGCGGCGTCCAGAACGGCCCCGGCGCGACGCCGTTCACGCGAATCCCGCGCTGGATCATCTGCTTCGCGAGCCCTTTCGTGAAGTTGGCGATCGCGGCCTTCGTCATCGCGTAGTCGAGCAGGTTCGCCGACGGATCGTACGCATTCACCGAGGTCGTGTTCACGATCGCCGAACCGGGCGGCATGTGCGGAATCGCGGCGCGCGTGATCCAGAACAGCGCATACAAATTGGTGCGCAGCGTCCAGTCGAACTGCTCGGTGCTGATGTCGAGGATCGAATCGTGGCTCTGCTGACGCGCCGCATTGTTCACGAGAATATCGAGTCCGCCCAGGCCCGCGGCCGCCTGTTCGACGAGCTTGCCGCACGCCGCTTCGGTGCGGATGTCGACGGGCAGCGGCACTGCCTTGCGGCCCGCACTGCGGATGTATTGCACGACCTCGCGCGCATCGGGCTCCTCGTCCGGCAGATAGGCGATCGCGACGTCCGCGCCCTCGCGCGCGAACGCGATCGCGGCGGCGCGGCCGATCCCGGAGTCGCCGCCGGTAATCAGCGCCTTGCGGCCGTCGAGCCGCCCGCTGCCGCGGTAGCTGAGCTCACCGTGATCGGGCCGCGGCGTCATGGCTGGCCGTCGTGCCCTGCATCCACTTGCGGCGCGATTCGGATACTTCGTCTGATGACATGGTGTGCTCCGGTGCGGGATCTACACGAATAGCGATGGATGCCGAAGCGCGCCGAGCCGCGGCTGCGGTGCGGCGCGCGCAACGCAACGGCCCATTACAGCGGGCGCGGCCGGTCGCCTGCGTCGTCGGGCGCGTCGTGCCCGTCGGGCCAGGGCTTGTCGGATGGATCGCGGGCGGCGGTCTGACGCGGATCGTCGGGCACGACCTTGCGCGCCTGGTCGTCCGGAATCGAATCGAGCTCGCCGCCGCCGGGCGCGTGGCCGGGCGGCCGCGCCGGTTCGGCCTGCGTGCCGCCGCGCGGTTCCGGCGTGCGGGCCGGGCCGCGTGCGTCGCGATCGTTCGGTTGGCTGGATCGGGTCA
Source organism: Burkholderia sp. WP42 (assembly GCF_000745665.1). NCBI lineage: Bacteria > Pseudomonadati > Pseudomonadota > Betaproteobacteria > Burkholderiales > Burkholderiaceae > Burkholderia > Burkholderia sp. WP42. The sequence goes on from NZ_JQJT01000009.1 coordinate 181,677, forward strand.
TGGCTTTCTCCGTGTGCGGATGGGCGGGCGCAACGCCGCCGCGGCGATGCAGAACGCGCTCGAATCGCGGGCGCGCGGCGGCGTGCGACGATTCCCGCTTTCAGCAAGCACCATGCCGTCATGCGGCCGTGCAATATACGTATCCATCCGACCATTGCACTGCAGAATTTACAAACGCCGCGCCACCCGGCACCGCGCGCACCCGCATGGCGGCGCGGCGACGCCCGCCGCACGGGAATCCGGGCGCGGCACGCAGTTTGCTCACGCCGGCCGGGATAGGCCGGCCGTACCAGTTCGCCGGCTGCCTGCGGCGTCGTGGTGTCGTGAGATATGAAATCTGCCTCTACCCTGCTGAAATCGGCGCCGATGCGCACCGACCACTTCGTTCAGTTCTACGACTCCGACGAGCAGCTCGTGTCGGAAGTCGCGTCGTTCTCCGCCGACGCGCTGCGCGACGGCGGCAGCGCGATCGTGATTGCGCGGCCCGAGCGGCTGGCGGCCGTCTACGCGCGGCTCGGCACGCTCGAGCGAGCGAGCGGCAGTGCGGCGCGCGACCGCGTCTTCATGTCGAGCGCGCAAGCGCTGCTCGACAGCTTCATGGACGGCGACCTGCCCGACCCAACACGCTTTCGCCGCTCGATCGGCACCATCGTCGAAGCGGCCGTGCGCGCCGGCCGGCCGGTACACGCGTTCGGCGAAATGGTCGCGCTGCTGTGTGCGCAGCATCGCTACGCGGGTGCGCTGCGGCTCGAAGCGCTGTGGAACGAGTTGATCGAGCGATATCGCTTCTCGCTGTACTGCGGCTATCCGCACGACGCGTTTCCTAGCGCCGAGCAGTCGGAGATGTTCCGCCATGTCTGTGCGCTGCACCGGCGCATCCTGCCCGCCGCGTCGCTGCGCAGCGACGAGAACGCGCTGCATCTGACGCTCGCGCTGTCCCAGCAACGGGCGCGCGCGCTGACCGACGAGATCCGCCGCCGCGAGGATGCCGAGCAGCAACGCAACGGCGTGCTGATGCATGCGCCGCTGCCGATCGCGCTGCTGTCGGGCGCCGCGCATCGGATCGTGCTCGCGAATCACCGCTTCTCCGCGCTGTGCGGCCGAACCGACATCGTCGGCCGGCCACTGACGTCGGTGCTGCCCGGCGGCGACACCGCGGCGATCGCGCGTGCGCTGGAAGCGGCGCGCGTGCAGGGGCGCTCGACGACGATCGGCGAGCACCACGACCGGCCCGATACCGACGATACCGACGCGGACGGCGCGCGCGTGTACCGGCTGCACTTCAATCCGCAACCGCTGGCGGACGGGCTCGGCGTGATCGTCAGCGCGGTGGAGGTGACGGAACACGTCGCGGCGCGCGAGAAGCTGGTCGCGGCCAACGCCGAGCGCGACCGGCTGCTCGGCGAGCTGCGCGACGCGAACCAGGCGAAGGACCAGTTTCTCGCGGTGCTCGGCCACGAGCTGCGCAACCCGTTGACGCCGATCTCGCTCGCGCTGGAGCTGATCCGCAATCGCGACGGCCAGGCCACGCCGAACGAGATTGCGATCATCCAGCGCCAGCTGGACCACATGGTCCGGCTGATCGACGATCTGCTCGACGTGTCGCGCATCACGCGCGGCAAGATCACGCTGAAGAAGGAAGCGGTGCGGCTCGCGGACATCGTCGACCGCGCGGTCGAGGTCGCGAGCCCGCTGCTCGAGCAGCGCCGCCACCGTCTGCACGTGGACACGGACCCCGAGGCGCGCTGCCACGGCGACCCCGTGCGCCTGTCGCAGGTCGTCGCGAACCTGCTGACGAACGCGGCGAAATACACGCTGCCGGGCGGCGACATCGCGGTGCACGCGCAACGCGGCGCGGACGGCAGCACGCTGATCGAAGTGCACGACAACGGCGCGGGCATTCCGCCCGACCGCCTTCAGAGCATCTTCGAACCGTTCTACCGGATCGACGGCGACAACAAGCAGGCGCACGGCGGCCTCGGCATCGGCCTCGCGCTGGTGCGCAGCCTCGTGAACCTGCATGGCGGCACCGTGCGCGCGGACAGCGCCGGGCCCGGCCGCGGCAGCACGTTCACGATCGTGCTGCCGGAATTCCGGCCGCGCGCCGGCGCCGCGGCCGCGCCGCAGGCGGAGCCCGGCATCCGCGCGGCCGCACCCGGCAGCGGCCGGCGCGTGATGCTCGTCGACGACAACGAGGACGCCGCATCGACGCTCGCGCAGTGGTTGCGCGACGCCGGCCACGAAGTCGCGGTCGTGCACGACCCGGTGACGGCGCTGGCCGCGTATCGCGCGTATCGTCCGGACGTCGCGATCCTCGACATCGGGTTGCCGGTGATGGACGGCTACGAACTGCTGCGGCGGCTGAAGGCGATCAACGAAGTCCCGCCGTGCGTCTTTCTCGCGCTGACCGGCTATGGTCGCCACTCGGATCGCGAGCGCTGCCTCGCGACCGGGTTCGCCGAGCATTTCGTGAAACCGGTCGACCCGGCCGTGCTGCATCTCGCGATGAGCCGCACCGGCGCACAAGGCGGGACGCCCAACCACGACGGTCCGCAAGCCGGGCGCTGAGCCGCGGCACGCTCGATGCTCGAGATCGACATGCCGGCCGCGCCGGCGCCCTTGCGACCGAGGAGAACGATGATGAGCGACCCGAACGATCTGACACCCGACGACGAGCAAGGCGGCCACGCCGGCAAGCCGGGCAATCCGCCGTCCGAGCGTCGCGACGACCTGCCCGAGCTGCCCGATCCGACTGAAGTCGGGGAGGATGGGTGAGCGCGTCGATCGCGACGTAACGGAGGGGGCGCGGCGCCGGGCGTGCGCTCGGGGAATGCGTGCTGGTGCTGCGCGGCGACTGCCGATGCTTCCGCAGCCACCGCGCTTCTTTGAGTTCGGACCCACGCGCGCGGCGGCGCCAGCGACGGCCAGCGCCGTCGAGCAGCGCCCTTACGCCCGATGGCCGGCGCGCCCTACGCCGTGCCTTACCGCGTGCGCCGCTTCTCCCGCGCGACCTCCGCGGCCGGTACGGCATCCGTATCCTGCAGCGGTTCCCCCGGACTGCGACGCTTCGCCGACTGATCGATCGACACGTCCGCGGCAAGCTCGCCGCCGCCGTCCGGGTCGCCGCCCTCGGCGTCGAGCTGTCGCTCGGCGCGCTGCCAGTATTCGTCCGCGCGCCCTTCAGGCGCGCCGTCCGCCTGCCACAGCCGGTACGCACGTTCCCTGATCTGCGTTTCCCTGTCTTCGTTCATCCGATTCTCCTGAGCTGATTGCACGTTCTATCGTTCCGGTTTCGACGGCGCGGACACCGCGCCGAGCGTCGACGACATCCCGCCGTCGGCCGACGTGGCCAGATCGCCCAGCGCGACGATACCGATCAGCCGCTTGTCGCGATCGACCACCGGAACGCGACGAATCTGCGCTTCGGCCATCTTGTTCTGCACCGTGGAGATGTCGTCGTCCTCGTAACACCAGTTCGCCGGCCCGCTGACGACGCCCTCGATCGGCTCGTCGGGCCGCACGCCCATCGAGACGGCCCGCACGACGATGTCGCGGTCCGTCAGCATGCCGATGAGGCGCGTGCCGTCGCACACGGGCAGCGCGCCGACGTTCAGCGCGTCCATCATTTGCGCCGCTTCGCGCAGCGTCTGGGTCGGCGCGATGGTCGCCGCATCGCGTGTCATCACTTCAGATACAGAGGTCATGCTTGGCTCCTGTTCAAGCCGCCCACGGCGGCCTGCTGCCAGAGCATCGCGCGTTCCGCGGACTCAACTCTGCGCCGAGCAGCGCGCGGAACCCAGGCCGGCCGAGGCGACGATTCGCATCAACTGCTGCAGCATCGCGTCGCTCGAAGCGGCTTCGCGCCACTGCACGATCAACTCTTCCTCGCGCACGTCGCGCCCCGCCGTTTCGCAAAAGCCGTGCGTACGGCAGGTGAAGCCCGCCGCGCGCAGTTTCTCGTTCAGCTGTTCGCGAGCGGCCGAGCCGGGCGGATATTCGACCGTGACGCGTGCGGTCATGACGCGCCGCAGACGCTGCTCGACGAAGCGCAGCGGCCACACGACCAGCAGCGCGAGCACGAGCCCGAGCGCGCCGAGCAGCAGTTGGCCGCCGCCGATGCACAGACCGATGACCGTCACGAACCACAGCGTCGCGGCCGTGGTGACGCCCGACACCAGGCCGTCGCGATGCAGGATCGCGCCGCCGCCGATGAAGCCCATCCCGGTCAGGATGCCGAGCGGCAGCCGCATCAGGTCGAGCACCGAGAACGCGCCTTGCGGCTTGCCGGCCTGCAGCAGCAGCGCATTGACCTGCAGCATCGACAGGCACGCGGCCAGACACACGAGGATCGTCGTGCGCAGCCCGGCCGTCTTGCCCGACTCGCTGCGATCGAGCCCGACCAGCCCGCCCGCAACGAGTGTGAGCACGATCCGGGCGACGACATCGCCCCACTGAAGTACGACGGGCATCGGCTCCATGCGCGCCTCCTTGCAAATCGTCGAGCGTCATGCGTCGCGGCGCGGCCGCGAGCGACGCCGCGTACGTCGCAAGGTTCGGACCCGCTATGCGCGTACCGGCCCGAGCGCACGGACCGTGTAGCGCGGCAAGCGCAATTGTAGAAACGGGCATCGGGCGCGCGACGCTCGCCCGCACCTCGTCACGAAGGAGTTCGACCATGCTCACGCAGAAAACCAAGGACATCGTCAAGGCGACGGCCCCGGTCCTCGCCCAACACGGCTACGACATCATCACGTGCTTCTACAGGAAGCTGTTCGACGCGCATCCCGACGCCGATGATCAGCATGCTCGAGCGCGCGATCCAGGATCCGCACCGGCAGGCCGTGTTCGTGTACGGCGCACGCAACGGCGGCGTGCATGCGATGCGTGACCGGCTGCGCGAGACGGCCAGCACCTATGCGAACTTCAAGCTCGTCGTGTTCTACGACGACCGCTGCCGCAAGATGTGGAAGGCGTCGACTACGACCTGAAAGGGCTGGTCGACGTGAATGCGATCAAGGACGCGCTCCTGCTGCCCGATGCCGATTACTACATTTGCGGCCCGGTGCCGTTCATGCGGTTGCAGCACGACGCGTTGAAGCAGCTCGGCGTTCCCGAGACGCGGATTCATTACGAGGTGTTCGGGCCCGATCTGTTCGCCGAATGAGGTCGCGCAGCGGCTCGCGCGTGGATTCGGCGCGCGGCGGCCCGCGGCGTAGATGCGCGGCGCACGCTGCTGGTGGCCGCCCTCGCATGCCCGATGCCGGCCGGCCCGGCGTCGCCTGAACGCCCGTACCCGAGCGGATACGGGCATCACCGTATAGGCATCCTTTGCTGTTGTTCCGTATTCGACCGGATACGGAACCTCGATTCAACTCCCGCAAATCGCTTTTCGTTTCCGACTGGATACGAACTGCGGTTGCACGCCCGAATTGTGCAATACTGTTCCCGATCAGATACGAAGCACGGAGAACGTCATGTCGGAGTCCCAGTCCGTCGACACGCTCGGCGCGCTCGCCCATCTCATCCGCGCGGCCCGGTTGCAGCAGGGCTTCACGCGCGACGAGCTGGCGAATGCGACCGGTCTGTCGCCGAAATTCATCAGCCAGGTCGAAGCCGGCAAGCCGACCGCGCAGATCGGCAAGGTGATGCTGCTGCTCGGCGAGCTGGGCGTGCGGCTGTATGCCGAATCGTCGGTCGAGATTTCGGAGGCGACGGCGCTGAAGGCCGCGCAACGCCGCAGGAGCAGCCATGGCGGCTAAAACGCTGGTCGTGTCCGCCAACGGCGTGCGAATGGGCACGCTCGCCGACGACAAAGGAATCTGGTCGTTCGAATACGATGCGCAATGGCTGGCGAGCGCGGCCGCGTATCCGCTGTCGCCGGCGTTCGCGTTGCGCGGCGGCGCCTTCACCGACACGTCGAGCGATCGTCCGGTCCAGTGGTTCTTCGACAACCTGCTGCCCGAGGAAGGCATGCGCACGTCGCTCGCACGCGAAGCGAACGTCGCCGCCGCCGACGCATGGGGCCTGCTCGCGTACTTCGGGCGCGAATCGGCCGGGGCGCTGACGCTGCTGGCCGACGGCGAGCACGAAGCGCCCGGCGCTCTGCAACCGCTGCCGCTCGACGAGCTCGAGCGACGCATCCGCGCGATGCCCGAGCGCGCGCTGACGGCCACTGCGCCCAAGCGCATGTCGGCGGCCGGCGCGCAGCAGAAGCTGCTGGTGGTGCTGCGCGGCGACGCGCCCGATTACGCGCTGTACGAGCCGATCGGCAGCGAGCCGTCGATGCACCTGCTCAAGCCCGACATGCGCGCGGCCGGCTATCCGCATTCGGCGATCAACGAATTCTTCTGCATGAAGCTCGCGGGCAGGATGGGCCTCGACGTGCCGGACGTGCACTTCCTGCGCGCACCGTCCGCGTGCTACGTGATCGACCGGTTCGATCGCGACGTCGCCGCGCAGCCGGCCCGGCGGCTGCACACGATCGACGCAATGCAGCTGCTCAATTACGACCGCGGCTTCAAGTATCAGCGCGCGAACGCGCAGGAGCTCGCGCGTGCGATCGACCGCACCAGCACGCGGGCGCTTGCGCGTCTGTCGGTGTTCCGCTGGACCGCGTTCAACGTCGTGGTCGGCAATGCCGATGCGCATCTGAAGAACCTGTCGTTCTTCGTCGACGCGCGCGGCTACCGGCTCGCGCCGTTCTACGACATCGTCAGCACGGTCGTCTATCAGACGCCGACGCACCGGCCCGATCAGCGCGGCGATCATTGGCCCGACTGCGAGCTGACGATGCCGCTCGGCGCGGCGACGCGGTTTGCGGATATCGACGCGAATGCGCTGATGGCGTTCGGTCAGGCGCTGGGGCTCAGGGAGAAGGCGGCTGCGAGCGAACTCCAGCGCTTTCTGGAACCGCTCGACCGTCATGTCGCGCAGACGCTCGATGAGGTGCGCGAGCTGGCGAAGCCGGATGCCGGCGAGATGCGGCTGCTGAATTCGATCGTCGCGATGCCGATCGCGGAGATGGGGCGGGCGTTACGCGGGGGGCGCGGCTAGGCTACCGACGACGCGCGGATGGCGGCAACGCGCAGCGCATTGAACCAAACCCCCGTGTGATGCGTGGCGAGCCGACGCGCGCAAACCAACGCGTCGCATGACCGCCTTCGCACCACGGCTTCGGTCGAACGGCCAGCGGCTCGAGCGATCTTCTCGCCACGCCGCTGCCGTCACATACGGAACCCTGACAGCGCAGAAATCCGCCGCCCGTCGCGCCCGTCACCGCCCGATCGGCAACCCGGTCGGCTCGATCCACCCGAGCTTGTACGCGATCAACAGCGACAGGAACAGCGTGACCGACAAGCCCACGCGCGCCGCGAGCGACCACGCCATCCGCTTGCTCTTGCCGCGGTCGTGGTTCATGAAATACAGCGCGAAGATCAGGCTTCCGATGATCAGCACGAAAGCCGTTGAAACAAGTGCAACCTTCATTGTCGATGGTCCTCCAGGCCGTGATCGGCCTTCAGCAGTTCGGCGAGTTTTTGCCGCTCGGCCGCGACGTCGGCGACGCCCGATGCCGGCCAGTCCAGCGCGACGCCATTGCCGAGCGAATCGCGCACGAGCGTTTGATAACGCCGGTCGCTGATCCGCCCGTCGGCCATCGATTCCGAGATCTCATGCCGCAACGGTAGCGGAAAGTTCGCGTATCCGCGCGACAGCGCCGCATATTGCCGCGCGTCGATTTCCTTCGACGACGGCACGACCGCCCACAGGACGACGGCCACGATGGCCACGAACGGAATCGCCGTGTAGCGGAGAACGAACTTGATGGGGGTCATGATGCGGATATCGAGCGAACTGCGAACGGATGGCGGGTGCGGCCGAGTCGATCCGGAAGCAGCCGGCAACCGGCTGCACGAACGATGCCGGCCGAAAAACACGCTCCGTCGGCATCGCGAGACATTGTACTTAAAGTGCAGTCTGACTAACAGAGTATGATAATGTAATTATCATGTATCGCAGATGATGCAAGCGATCCGGCACCGTTTGCCGCCGGCCCGCAGGTCCGGGGCCGGCACCAGCGCGTGCCGCCCTGTCCGTGCCCGGCGATCCGGGCGATCGAGCGAACCCCGAACCCTTATGCCAGCGCAGTACTTTCTGAGTCTGACCGGAAAACACCGGAGCGCACCCGCCAATCGCCAGCTGGGCTTCTCGCTGGCGTTCGTGGCCGGCGCGGCCAACGCCGGCGGCTACCTCGCGGTCAAGCAATACACGTCGCACATGAGCGGCATCGTGTCGGCGATCGCCGATCAGACCGCGCTCGGCGACATCCCGCTCGCGCTGGCCGGCGTCAGCTCGCTGGCGTCGTTCCTGGTGGGCGCCGGCTGCTCGGCGATTCTGGTCAACTGGGGGCGGCGGCGCGGGCTGCAGAGCCAGTTCGTGCTGCCGCTGCTGGTCGAAGCCGTGCTGCTGCTGGTGTTCGGCCTGCTCGGCAGCCATCTCGCGCTGTGGGAAGGGCTGTTCGTGCCGGCGACGGTCACGCTGCTCTGCTTCATCATGGGGCTGCAGAACGCGACGATCACGAAGATGTCGGGCGCCGAAATCCGCACGACGCACATGACCGGCATCGTCACCGATCTCGGCATCGAGCTGGGCAAGCTGTTCTACTGGAACCGCTCGGCCATGGTCGTCGACGCGCATGCGGTGATCGCCAACCGGTCGAAGCTGAAGATTCACGCGACGATGCTCGCGTCGTTCTTCATCGGCGGGCTCATGGGCGCGATCGGCTTCAAGCATGTCGGCTACGTGTCGACCGTGCCGCTCGCCGGTGTGCTGGTCATGCTCGCCGCGATGCCCGTGATCGACGATCTGCTCACATGGTTCGAACGCCGGCGTTGAGCGCGGCCCCGGCCCGGCCGCCAATGCCGACGAATTTCAATCCGATCAACCTATCGAATACGCACGCCTGACGATGGAAACGAAAACCGCCCGCCTGACCGTCCTGATCGATCCCGCGAAGAAGGAAGCCTTCGAAATACTGTGCGCCGAGCAGGATCTCACGCCGTCGCAAGTCGTGCGTCAGCTGATCCGCGAATATCTCGACACGCACGGCATCAGCTACAAGACCAAGAGCGCGGTCGCGAAGCGGGTACGGAAATAACGCTGCGCGCATGGCGGCGGCGCCGTCACGCGCCACGCCGTCACGTGCAGATTTCCCAGCGGGGATGTTCGCGCGCGCGCCACACCAGCCGCGCCGGGTCGATACCCTCGCCCGCCTTCATGCGCCGCGCGGTGGACGCCAGCTTGAGCTCGCCGGCCGAGCCGAACGCGAGCGCACGCTCGAGCAGCACGCGCAACGACGGCAACGGGTTGCCGTTCTTCCACGCGAACGCGATGAAATTGTTGTCGTCGCCGCACGGCACCAGCGAGTACGAATCGTCGAACACCGCGCGCAGCTGTTCGAGATGCCGCGGCAGCGCCGGATCGTCGTTCATGAAGTTGATCGCCAGCACCCCCGTTTCACTGAGCCGCGCGCGGCATGCGTCGAGGAATTCGGCGCCGGTGCAGCGGCCGGCCGTGCCGTCGGCGACGAACGCATCGTGCAGGATCACGTCCGCACGCACGTCGGGACGCGCGACGTAGTCGGCGCCGTCCGCACACACCACCGCGAAGCGCGCGTCGTCGCATGGAATCCGGAACACGTCGCGCAGCGCGATCACCTGCGGATTGATCTCGACCGCCTCCATCGCGCTGCCGGGCAAGTGGCGGTAACAGTACTTCGCGAGCGATCCGCCGCCGAGCCCGAGCATGCTGATGCGCGCGGGCGCCGGCTGCAGCAGCAGGAAGCCCATCATCACGCGCGTGTAGCCGAGTTCGAGCCGGACCGGATCCTTCAGCGACATGAAGCTCTGCGTGCCGAAATGATCGAAATGCAGCGACACCGCGTGCTTCGTCTCGAGCACGAACGGACGCCCGTCGCTCAACGGCGTCGCCAGAAAACGCAGGAATGCATCGTACGATGCCCGATCGTCGCTCATGTTCGGCAAGCCTTGCGATTGGCGCTCCGCGCCATGACGCGCTCAGACCTTCTTCAGGTAGCAGGCCTTCAGCATGAAGCCGCCCATGTCGGTCTTGCAATCGACTTCGTGATCGCCGCCGACGAGCCGGATGCTCTTCACCTTGGTGCCCATCTTCAACGTGATCGACGAACCTTTCACGCGCAGGTCCTTGATCAGGACGACCGAATCGCCGTCCGACAGCACGTTGCCGTTCGCATCCTTCACGACGTCGCCCGCCGGCTCGTCGCCCGCTTCGGCGCCGGCGCCGGCCGACCATTCGTGACCGCAGTCGGGACACACGTACAGCGTGCCGTCCGGGTAAGTGTTTTCCATCGCGCATTGCGGGCAGGCGGGGGCGGCGTTCATTGCAGCTTCCATTCGGTGGGGGTTCGGGTCAATCGACAAAAAAATACCGGCGCACAAACCGGCGCCGGGATCGCATGTCGCAGCGGCCCGCCAACGTTCGACAGGCCGCAGATCATGCGCACGACATTATAATGCCATACACATAAACTGGTGTACGTATTATAATCCTCCGTTCCGATCGTTCGCCGGACTTGATCGCCGCTTAACCGAGGATGCCGACATGTTCGAGATAGATGATGCAGCCAGGCTGGTCGCACGATGCAGCGACGCAAGCACCCAGCCGATCCTGCCGGCCGCCGCGCGCCGTTCTGACCGCGCGCTTCGCGGCTGATCCGCATCGTGGCAACCGTCGTCTACGTCCAAATCGGTGCGGCATGGAACCGCAAGCGCGCGAGCCATGCGCGCGATGCGCTGGTCGCGGCGGCTCGCCGCTTCGAAAGCGACATCCTGCTGATCGCCAACGGCGTCAGCGCCGCCGCCAAGGACGCCGCCGCGATCGCGGCGCTGCAGTTGCACGGCGGCACGTCCGCCCAGTTGCTGGCCACCGGCCGCGACGAGGACACCGCGCTGCAGGCGCTGCTGCCGTTGCTGCAGGCCGGCTGACGCTGCGTCGTCCGGCCCCACGGCCCCGTGCCGTCCACCCCGAATCACCCAGCCAGAGGAAGCGATGAACGACAACGCCACGTCCACCAACACCCCCAACCTGTCGGCCGCCGCACTGTGGGCGCTCGAGCGCCTCGCCGACGTGCGCTATGGCCGCGATGCGCCGGCGCTCGGCTGGTCGGTCGAGCACGAACTCGTCGGCGCGGGTTTCGTCAGCCATTCGGCGAACGGCCGCTCCGGCGCGTCGATCACCGCGCACGGGCGCAATTTTCTGAAAAGCCGCAAGTAGTCGGCGGCCGGCATGCGGCCGCTGACGCGTCGCGCCAGTACGCGGGCGGGCCGTACGTCGGCATGAGCGGACTCGTTGGCGACGCTCCGCGGGGCGTCGCCGCGCGAGTGTGCGGGTCTCTGGGTCTGTGAGTTGCAAGCCCACCAGTCAGTAAGTCCGCAGGTCCGCGGGTCCGCACGCCTCGCGTGACGGGCAAGCGAGCAGCACTCGACGAGCGCCTGCGCGATCGCACGCGACAGCGTCGCGAGAACGACGGGTAGCGACGGCCGTCGACACGCGCGGATTCCACGATACAGGCGGGGCTTTGCGCATCCGCAGCGCGTTCCGCGGTATCGTACGGCAGCCCGAAGGCGACGCCGCGTGCCGCCTTCGCCCGTCCTTCCCGATGGAACGCCCGATGACCTCCAGCGCCCTGCCGCCCGTCACGTCCCCGCCCATTCTCGACACCCCACGCCTGATACTCGAAGGCCATCCGCTCGGCGACTTCGACGCGCTCGCCGCAATGTGGACCGAACCGACCGTCGTCGCGCACATCTTCAACGGCAAGCCGTCGGCGCCGCGCGACTCGTGGATGCGGCTGCTCGCGTATCGCGGACTGTGGCCGCTGCTCGGCTACGGCTACTGGGCGATTCGCGAGAAGGCGTCGGGCCGCTACGTCGGCGACCTCGGTTTCGCGGACTTCCACCGCGCGATCGAGCCGTCGATCCGCGGCGTGCCGGAGGCCGGCTGGGCGCTCGCGAGCTGGGCGCACGGCAAAGGCTATGCAACCGAAGCGCTCACGCACGCGCTGCGTTGGCTCGATGCGCAGCAGCGCTTCGAGCGCAGTGTCTGCCTGATCGCGCCGACCAACACCGCGTCCATCCGCGTGGCGCAGAAAGCTGGCTATGCCGATCCGGTGCGCATCCGCTTCAACGACGCCGATTCGCTGCTGTTCTCGCGCGCGTGCCCGTGAGGGCCGCGCGCTATTGAAACGCGGCCGATGTGGCCGCGCGTGACGGCGACGCCGCATCGCTCGGCGCCGCATCCCTCGACACCGCATCTCTCGACGCCGCATCCCCCATCTTCGCAGCCGCCACCGTACCCGACGTCTGCCACCCGCCGCCGAGCGCCTTGTACAGCGCGACGAGATCCGTCGTCGTCTGCAACGCGCCCTGCACCGCCTGTTGCCGCCCCTCCGACCATTGCCGCTCCGCGTCGAGCACGTCCAGAAACGGCGACAGCCCCTTGCGGTAACGGCCAGCGCCTGCCGGTAAGCGGCGTCCGCCGACTCGATCTGCGCACGCGCCTGGCGGTACTGCGCGGGATACTGCACGCGGGCGATGTCGAGCTGCACGCGCGCCGCATCGAGTTGCGCCTGCGCGAGGCCGAGCTGTGCGCGCGCCGCGTCGACCCGCGCGCGATAGTCGCGCGGATCGATTTCGACGAGCACGTCGCCGCGATGCACGAAGGTGTTGTCGTCGACGGCAAGCCGGGGCACCTAGCCGGACACGTGCGGCGCCATCGCGACCGCGTTGCCGTCGGTATAAGCGTCATCCGTGCGCTCCTGATCGGGCGTCGCGAGCCACCACGCGAGCCCGACGATCAGCAACACCAGCAGCACCGCGCCGAGGATGATCAGCGGCTTCTTTCCCGGGCGCTTGCGTTCGCCGTCATGGCTGTCGCCGTCGCCATCGCCGCCGGTGCGGCCGCCGCGATCGTCGTGCGGATGGCCGTCACCGCCGCCGCCGCCCGGCGCGTCGGTGTCGCGCTCATCGCGTTCGTCGCGTTCGTCGCGTTCGTCGCGGCCGGCATTGCCGTCGTCGCCGCCGGCCGCGTTGCCGTCTCCGGCGCGCGCAACGGCGACGCGCGGTGCGAGACCGACCGCACCACCGGCGTAGGCCGATACCGCGACGCGGGGCGGCGCGAGCGCGCGCCACGCGCACACGGCGGCGCGTCGTGCCGGCGTAAACGCAAAAGCACGCACGAGGGAGGCAAGGACTTGCTGCGGATCGAACAGCGGGAACAGGGTCGCATCTGACATCGAACAACGCTCCAGGCAACGGCCGCGCGCGACATTGCGCGGGCCGGCCTCGACGGCGCGGGTGAGCAAACGGCGCGCCCGGCCGTGTGCATCGCCCCGCGAAGGCGCCGGCACGGGCCATGCGTGCGCGCCTTCCCCAATGTCTCGACAGGAAGCCAGCCCGATGACCCGTTCGAATTCACTCGACACCGATTCGCAAGGACAGGACCGCGGCGACAGCACGCCCGGCCCCGAAGGCAAGCCGCTGCCCTCCGATGAACGCGCGCCGGCCGATGGTGCCGGGGCGCACATGCCCACAGGCAACGGCGATACGCGCTGACTGCGCTTGCCCGGTGCTATCGCCGCGCAGCTGCGCGCACACTCGCGCGCTGACGGCAGAAATGACAACGCGTTGAAAAGTCGCGGACGGATGCGGCGCAGGGCCGTGCATCGGCCCCATCACGGTATGGCTTCCGCGCCCGTCCAGCACCCGAACGCCGTCCGGCAACGATGCGCGCGCCCGAGCAGCCCCAGCACTAAGGGTGCGCGTCGTGCTCGCGGCTGCATCGCAGGTGTGCTCCCCTCCCTCAACGGAGGTTTCATGTTCATTCACAACACACGGCTTCAGTACACGGTACGCGTCGATGCGCCCAATCCGGGGCTCGCGAACCTGCTGCTCGAACAGTTCGGCGGCCCGCAGGGCGAACTCGCCGCTGCGATGCGCTATTTCACGCAGGCGGTCACCGAGGAGGATCCAGGCCGCAAGGACATGCTGTTGGACATCGCGACCGAGGAGTTGAGCCACCTCGAAGTGATCGGCTCGCTGGTCGCGGCGACCGTCACTTCATCAAGGGCCGGGATCGACCCTGAACTGCCCCTCGACGCGGCGTATCAGCAGTCGGGTGTTGGCTTGAACTCGACCATTTGTTTGCAAGCGATACCTGTGACTCTCCCGACATGCAAACTAGCTGCCCCTCCGACGTGGCTATGGGGACGCACCGAGAATCACAACAAAATCTCGATGCGTCTCTGTCTCACCCTCCGCTATCCGGCGAGCCGACTCGCGATCGCAATGTCCTCAGTCACTGCCAGGAACTTCGCAACGTCACTCGGCGCATGGCAATGCAACGGAGAGATGCGCACCGCACCGTCGAGGCTGAACGATTTCAACATCCGCCCCGAGTAAAGGCTCGTCGCAATCCGCTCATAGACGATCACGCCCCGCTCTTCATAGGCGCGTACGGCGGCGGTCGGGTCCAGGTTATCGAAGTCGATGCCGGCGATCAGATCGCGGCGCGTCAGATCGTCGTGATCCCAGAACACGCGTACGCCTTCGATCGCTCGCAGCCCGCGCTGTCCGTCAACGCCGTCGAGTAACAACGAAAGCAGCGCGCGCTCGTGCTCTTCGATGCGCTGCATGCCTTGTACGAACCGTTCGCGCCGGTCTTCGGCGTCGCTAAACTGGGTGCCGATCCACGCGACATAATCGACAATCGCGCTCACCACGGCGAATTGCGCGGGCGCGGGGCTGCCGAGTTCCCAAACCCCTTTGTCCTTGGCCGCGAGCCGATGATGCGGAAGTTCGGCAAGCCGTTCGGACAGCCATGACACGCCAGAACCACGGCACCCGAAGAACTTGTACGGCGCGAAATTGATGCCGTCCACAGGGGTCTTTTGCAGATCGATAACCGCATGTGGCGCATGCTGAACCGCATCGACGATGATAAAAAGATCCGGCTTGCGCGCTCGCGCACGTTCGACGATGGCCGCAATATCGAGCTTCGCGCCCGAGATATTCGAGGCGTACATCACGCTTAAAAGTGCCGTATCGTCGTCGATGAGCGCGACGATGGCATCGGTATCGACGCCGCCGGTTTCGGCATTGCTCGGTGCAATGCGAAGCTCCTTGTTCGTACGCTCGCAGTACATCGTCATCGCATCGAAAGACGACGGATGCTCGAGAATCGTGGTGACGGCGTTCGTGCCCGGCACGTTCTCCATCACCGCGCGGACCATGTCGAACATCGCCGCCGAAGCGGTCAGCGAGAGGTACACACTTCCGCCGCGCGCGTTGAGGATGCGGCGCACGTCGTCTTCGCCGCGCGCCTGAATATCCTGCAGAAACAGCGCGCGCTCGTGGATACGCTCGGGGCAGTCCGGCAGCGCATCGATTCGCGCGAATGCTTCCAGTGCCGATTTCAGTCTGAACGACCCGCCTGCGTTGTCGAAGAAAAGACGCTCACGGTTGTCGATATCGCGATCGACGTAATGAAAGCGCTGCTTGATGGCCTCCATCATCGATGCTGAAAACAACTGCCCGCGATTGCTGCTCATTGGATCTGCTCCTCGTTCCATGTTAGTCATTACTGAATTCAACGAATCTCATGCGTCCAGCGACGCGATATACGCCTTGCCTTTCTCCGCGTCGTACTGGCCTTCCCAGCGGGCGATGACGAGCGGCGCAAGCGCGTTGCCCACCACGTTCAGCGCGGTGCGTCCCATGTCCATGATGCGGTCAACCCCTGCGATGAACGCGAGCCCTTCGAGCGGTAGTCCCGCACTGGCGAGCGTCGTGAGCAGGATCACGAACATGAAGCCGGGCACGCCTGCCGCGCCTTTGGAGGTCACGACCATCGTGAGCACGAGCACGATCTGTTCTTGCACGCCCAGATGCACGCCATAGAGCTGTGCGACGAACAGGGTGCCGATGCCGAGATAGATCGACGCGCCATCCAGATTGAACGTGTAGCCCGTGGGCACCACGAACGTCGTAATGCTCTTCGGCACGCCGAAGTCTTCCATCTTCTTCATCAGTTGCGGCAAAACCGTCGCCGAACTGCACGTCGAGAAGGCGATGATCAATTCGTCCTTGATGACGCGCACCAGCGTGAAAATGTTGAAGCCAAAGAGGCGTGCCGTAATGCCGAGCACGAACACCGCGAACAGCACGATCGCGAGATACGTCACCGCAACCAGCTTGATGAGCGGCAGCAGCGAACCGAAGCCGAAACTCGCGACTGTCACCGCGATTAGCGCACAAACACCGAACGGCGCGTAACGCATCACCATGCCGGTGACCTTGAACATCGCGTCACTGATGCCCTTGAAGGTTGCGAGCACCGGCTGGCGATATTCGGCAGGCACGGATTGCAGGCCCAATCCGAACAGCACGGAGAAAAAGATCACCGGCAGCAGATCGCCGCGCCCCATCGCCATGACGATGTTGTCGGGAATGATGCTCAGCAAAAGCGCCATGAAGCCGTGATGCCCCTGCGTTTGCTGCGTGGCCTGCTGATAGCGCGAAATATCGGTGTGGCCGAGCTGGGACAGATCCGTGCCCAGCCCCGGATGCAGCACGTTGCCGAGCACGAGTCCCAGCACGATGGCGATCGTCGTGATGACCTCGAAGTACACGAGCGTCTTCAGGCCGATGCGCCCGAGCGAGCGCCCGTCGCCGACGCCCGCGATGCCCATCACCATGCTCGTGAACACGATGGGTACGACCACCATCTTGATCAGACGAATGAAGATATCGCCGGCCGGTTGCAGGAAGCCGTTGATGGCTGACTCGCGAAACTCCGGGAAACGGTTGAGCACCAGCCCGACCGCAATGCCGGCGATCAGGCCGATCAAAATTTGCCACGCGAGCCCGATGCGAGGCTTGCGCGCCGCGCGTTCGGGGTGAGGTGTTTCCATGACGGACTCCATGCGCTCTCCAGACACGTATCGGTTGATATAGATGAGTCGAGCCTCTGCAGGGACTCGTTAGAGGAAAAAGTACCCAGTCAAAATGAACTAAAAAAGCGATTTTTTTCTATGAGAAACTATCGCTTTTAGTGATGCGAGTCCGGAGCCATGCTGACGTTCAAGCAAATGGAAGCCTTGTACTGGATCGTCCAGCTCGGCTCGTTCGAAGCGGCCGCGACGCGCCTGAATACCACGCAATCGGCGATCTCCAAGCGCGTGCAGGAACTGGAGCGGGCTTTCGACATGGCGGTGTTCGACCGCGCGAATCGCAGCGCGCGCCTCACGGAGAAGGGCACAGAATTCTTCGAGCACGCGAGGGAATTGCTCGAGCGGCGCGACCAGATCGTCGAGCGCATGAGCTCGAAAGAGGCGCTGGTTCGGCAAATTCGCATTGGCGTAACGGAACTCACGGCCCTGACGTGGCTGCCGCGCCTCATTGCCGCGATTCAGGCCGAATACCCTAAGGTCAAGGTCGAAGCGGAGGTCGATCTGAATGCAACATTGCGCGAGCGGCTGGCGGCTGCCACGGTGGACGTGATCATCGTGCCGCAGATGCATGAAGTCGAGCCGTATGCATCGACGCTCGTCGGTCAGGTCCGGAATGCGTGGATGTGCGCGGCCAGTCTCGCGCCGGGAAAGCGTGCGATTCCGCTTGCCGATATCGCGAAGTTTCCGCTGATTTTGCAGGGCGGCCTGTCGGGTACGGGCTACGTGTATAGCCGGTTTCTGGAGGAGCAAGGGGTCGCGTTGCAGAAAGTGCTGGCGAGCAACAGCCTGATTGCGCAGATTGGGCTCACACTGTCGGGGCTTGGCGTTAGTTACCTACCCGAAGCCTGTCTTGCGCGCATGGTCGAGCGACGTGCGCTCGTTGTGGTGCCGACGCGGCCCGCGCTCCCGCTAGTGCGGTACGTCGCCATGCATCGGGCGGAACAGTCGCATTCGCTCAGTGCCGCCGTGGCGCGACTTGCGGCGCAATCGTGCGACTTCTCCTCTAATCTGCTTGATCCGGGAGTCTAGGCATCAGCAAAAGCGGTCGAAGTCGTTGACTCGTAGAATCGAGTGTACGCGGCGCTCGAAAGCACGCGATCTAGAGCTGGCAACCATTGCTCTCCAGTCTGGCGGAGCGAGCCGCTTTCGTGTGTCTTCAATCGGGACTGGGCCGGCCACTTGGTCCGTGCATCAGAAAGTCACCTTGTAGCCGAACTGAGTCAGACAATCTGACGCTGTCTGTTTGGTCTAGTCCAGCCCTATACGCGCGACGACCACGCCGCCGCGACTTCGTCGCCGCCCACCGCGCGCACCGCTTCGGGCACCCCCGTTGCCGCCCATGGTCATAGGCCTCGCCCTCATCACCTACCCGCCTCGCATGACGCTCCCCGACCCGTCCGATTTTCCGGTGCGCGCGGTGCCGCTCGCACCGTTGACGAAGGAGCGCGCGACGATCGTCTGCCGTCGCAACGGCCGCGTGCTGCTGGTCGCGCGCCGGCAAGCGCTGCGCTGGACGTTGCCGGGCGGCGTGATCCGCCGCGGCGAGTCGGCGCTCGCGCATGCGGCCGGGCCGGCCGCCCGGCCAGTGCTGGTGCTCGGCTGGGCGTTGCTGGCGCTGTGCGCGTTGGTGTGCGTGACGATCGCCGTGCTGCTGTTCGGCGCGCTCGTCTACATGCTGCGCGTGCTCGCGGTGGTGGCCGCGCCGCCGCGGCCGCCCGCGCTGACGATCGGCGTGACCGCGCACGACTGGTGGTGGGCCGTCCGCTATCCGGCCGACGCGGACGGCGCGGCGTTCGTCACCGCGAACGAGATACACATCCCGGTCGGCGAACCGGTGCTCGTCGAACTGACGAGCGCCGACGTGATCCACGCGTTCTGGGTGCCGCAACTCGCCGGCAAGACGCAGACGATCCCGGGCCAGACCAATCGCCAGTGGCTGCAGGCCGACCGGCCGGGCGTCTATCGCGGGCAGTGCTCGCAGTACTGCGGCGCGCAGCATGCGCACATGGCGTTCGAGGTCGTGGCCGAGCCGCCCGCCGCGTTTCGCGCGTGGCTCGCCGCGCAGCGACAGCCGGCGCCCGCAGATGCAGCCGCCCCGGAACTGCGCGGCCGGCGTCTGTTCACCGAACGCTGCGCCGGCTGCCACGCGGTGCGCGGCACCGGCGCGACCGGCGATGCGGGCCCCGACCTGACGCACGTCGGCTCGCGCCGGCTGCTCGCGGCCGGCACGCTGGAGAACACGCCGGCCAACCTGCGCGACTGGATCGCCCATGCGCAGCAGCGCAAGCCGCAAACGCTGATGCCGTCGTTCGCGCTCGCGCCGCGCGACGCCGACGATCTTGCCGCCTATCTCGCAACCCTGCACTGAACGGAGGATGACGATGGCCGTTGCCCGCGACACGCGCCCCGCGCTCAGCCGCGTGCCCGACCTCGGCGACGCGCCGCCGGGCTCCGAGCACGAGCGGGCGCTCGCCGAGCTGTGGGAGTCGGCGCCCGGCTGGCGCGGCTGGCTCGGCACGGTGGACCACAAGCGCATCGGCATCCGCTACATCGTCACCGCGTTCGCGTTCCTGTTGCTGGGCGGCGTCGAGGCGCTCGTGATGCGCATCCAGCTCGCGCGGCCGAACGCGACCGTGCTCACCCCGGCGCAGTACGACTCGCTGTTCACGATGCACGGCGTCACGATGATCTTCCTGTACGCGCTGCCGGTGCTGTCCGGCTTCGCGAACTACCTGTGGCCGCTGATGCTCGGCTCGCGCGACATGGCGTTCCCGCGGCTCAACGCGTTCTCGTACTGGGTGTTCCTGTTCGCCGGGCTGTTCCTGTACGCGAGCTTTCCGCTCGGCGCGGTGCCCGACGGCGGCTGGTTCAACTACGTGCCGCTCACGTCGCTCGACTACAGCGCGGGCGCGAACATCGACATCTACGCGCTCAGGATGATCCTGCTCGGCATCTCGACGACGGGCGGCGCCGCGAACTTCGTCGTCACGCTGTTGCGCATGCGTGCGCACGGCATGTCGATCGACCGGCTGCCGATCATCGTCTGGGGCACGCTGACCGCGTCGGTCGCGAACCTCGTGGCGGTGCCGTCGGTGAGCCTCGCGTTCCTGCTGCTGTGGCTCGACCGCAATGGCGGCCGGCCGCTGCTGTGGCAGCACCTGTTCTGGATGTTCGCGCACCCGCGGGTGTACGTCGTCGTGCTGCCGGCGATGGGCATCGTGTCGGACGCGCTGCCGACGTTCTGCCGCCGCCCGCTCGTCGCGTACGAAGCCGTCGCGGTATCGACGGTCGCGACGATGCTGATCGGCTTCGAGGTCTGGGTGCATCACATGTTCGCGACCGGCATCGCGCCGCTCGCGCTCGCGTTCTTCGGCGCGGCCAGCATGCTGATCTCGATCCCGAGCGCAGTCGCCGTGTTCGCGTGGATCGCGGCGATCTGGACCGGACGACCGGTGTTCCGCACGCCGTTCCTCTATTTCGCGGGCTTCGTGCTGATGTTCGTGATCGGCGGCGTGTCGGGCGTGATGACGGCCACAGTGCCGCTCGACTGGCAGCTCACCGACACGTATTTCGTCGTCGCGCACCTGCATTACGTGCTGCTCGGGATCAACGTGTTCCCCGTGCTCGGCGGCGTGACGTACTGGTTTCCGAAGTTCACGGGCCGGATGATGAACGAGCGCTTCGGCCGGCTGACGTTCTGGGTCGTGCTGGTCGGCTTCAATCTCGGCTTCTTCCCGATGCACGTGTCGGGGCTGCTCGGCATGCCGCGGCGCGTCTACACGTACCCGTCCGGGATGGGCTGGGACACGTCGAACCTGCTCACCACGATCGGCTCGTTCGTGTTCGGCATCGGCATCGTGATGTTCGTCGTCAACGCGCTCGTCAGCGCGCGGCGCGGCCAGCGCGCCGGCGCGAACCCGTGGGGCGCGGCCGGGCTCGAATGGTCGGTCGCGTCGCCCGCGCCGGCGTACAACTTTGCGGTGCTGCCGCTCGTCGCGTCGCGGCATCCGCTGTGGGAAACGCGCGACGCCGCGCAGCGCAGCGCAGCGCAGCGCAGCGCAGCAGCATGCGGGTCGGCTATCGGCTCGCGCACGGCCGCGAGGCGCTGGCGGTCACGCCGCTCGCGGCGAAGCCGAGTGCGATCCTCAAGATGCCCGATGACAGCTGCGTGCCGTTCGTGCTCGCGCTGCTTTCCAGCGCCATCTTCGCGGCGATGCTCGCGCGCTCGCCCGCGCTCGTGTGCGCGGATGGCAGCCGGCTGTATCCGGCGATGCGGTACCCGTCGTTCGCGCACCTGAGCGACGCCGACGTGCGTGCGCTGTACGCGTACTTCATGCGCGGCGTCGCGCCGTCCGCGAATGCGGCAACGCGTACGGAATTGCCGTTTCCGTTCAACCAGCGCTGGGCGCTTTCGCTATGGAGCCTGGTGTTCGCGAACCGCGACCGCGTCACGCCGCAGCCGTCGAAATCGGCGGAATGGAATCGCGGCGCGTATCTGGTGCAGGGGCTCGGCCACTGTGGCGCGTGCCATACGCCGCGCGGGCCGGCCTACACCGAGCGCGGCTACGACGAGCGGAGCCCGGCGTTTCTGACCGGCGGCATCAACGATCACTGGTTCGCGCCGAACCTTACGGGCGCGGCGCCGGACGGCCTCGGCCGCTGGTCGGCCGACGACGTCGCCGCGTTCCTGCGCGGCGGCCACGCCGCGCGCGGCGCGGTATTCGGCGCAATGGCGCCGGTCGTCGGCAAGCGCACCGCGCTACTGACCGACGGCGATCGTCATGCGATCGCCATTTACCTCAACCGACCAGCACGATCCGCATCGTCGTCGAAGGTGCGCAGCCGGCGCCCGGCAAGAACGGCCCCGTCGAGCGGATGCCGGCGATGCGCGACGCGCTGACGAGCAGTCAGATCGCCGCGGTGGTCCGCTACGTGCGCGGCGCGTGGGGGAATCGCGCGGCGCCGGTGTCCGAACAGGACGTCCGGCGATTGCGTGCGGCGATTCATCGCTAGGGGCGGCGCGGGTGGGTGAATCGGGTGGCGCCAAGGTCGGTGTCGGTGTCGGTGTCGGTGCCGGCATCGGCATCGGCATCGGCATCGGCATCGGCATCGGCATCGGCATCGGCATCGGCATCGGCATCGGCATCGGCATCGGCTTCGGCTTCGGCTTCGGCTTCGGCTTCGGCTTCGGCTTCGGCTTCGGCTTCGGCTTCGGCTTCGGCTTCGGCTTCGGCTTCGGCTTCGGAACAGGATGTCAGGCGGTTACGCGCGGCGATCCATCGTCGGCGATACCGCGCGTGGGCGAACGGATCGACACGTATCCGACTCACCTTCACTCACGCCCATCTCCGATCGCGTTGCTCGCGGCGACGCAATCCGGCGGACTCATTGCGTCGTCGCGGCCCGACGTGCCAGCGATTTCGGCTCCATCGCGCGACTGGCCAGCATCGCGCGCACCCGTACATACAACCAACCGACGACCTCGCACGTCGCGAGCCTCATGCTCACCGCTCCACCACCGCCACCGCCTTGATCTCCACGATGTAACCCGGCGCGCCGCCGAGCATGTGCGCGCCGACGGCCGTCCACGCCGGCCGCGGATGCGCATGGAAATAACGGTCGCGCACTTGCATGAACAGCGGCAGGTCGCGCATGTCGGTATGGAACGTCGTGAGGTCGACCACGTCGTCGAGCGTCGCGCCGCCCGCCTCGAGCACGCGCTTGAGGTTTTCGAACGCCTGCACGATCTGCGCTTCACGACCTTCGATCAGCTGCATCGCCGCGTCACGGCCGATCTGCCCCGACACGTACACGGTATCGCCGACCTTGATCGCCGGCGCGTAGCCGATCCTGTCGTACACGCTTTCCATCCCGGCCGGGATGATCGCTTCGCGGTTGCGCATCGGTGTCTCCGTGGCCGGGCGCACCGCGCCGGCCGTTCCTCCTGTTGAACTGCAACGCGGCGCGCCTGCACGCGCGCCGCGGCCTCGCCTAACCGGGCGCCGCTCAGCCCGTATCGCCGCCGGCGACCGGCAGCACGGTGCCGGTGATGTAGCTCGCTTCGTCCGAAGCGAGGAACAGGATCGGCGCGATCTGCTCGTCGAGCGTGCCGTAGCGCTTGAAGAACGTCGAATCGGTCACCTGCCGCACCGCCTCGGCCATCCACGCCTGTTCCTGCGCGCTGTCGCCAGCCGCATTGCGCGGCACGCGGCGCGGCGGCGCCGTGGTGCCGCCCGGCGCGGTCGCGACCACGCGGATCCCGTGTTCCGCGTATTCCATCGCGAGCGCCGCCGTCAACGCGTTGACGCCGCCCTTCGCGGCCGAATACGGCACGCGGCGAATCCCGCGCGTCGCGTTCGACGACACGTTGACGATCGTGCCGCCGCCCGCCTCGACCATATGCGGCAGCACCGCATGGCAGCTGTACAGCGTCGGCATCAGCGAGCGGCGAATCTCCGCGTCGATCTGCGCCGGCTCGAACTCGGCGAACGGCCGCATCCGGATCGCGCCGCCGACGCCGTTGATCAACACGTCGATCCGGCCGAACGCCGCGATCGCACACGCGATCGCCGCGCGCGCGCCGTCGTAGGTTTCCAGATCGGCGACGCATGCGGCCGCGCTGCCCTCCGGCGCTTCAGCGGCCACCTCGGCGACGAATTCCGCACGATCGACCAGCAGCACGCTGCCGCCCTCGGCCGCCGCGCGCAATGCGACGCCGCGGCCGATGCCCTGTGCCGCGCCGGTGACGACGACGACCTTGCCCGAGAATCGTTGCATCATCATGCCGCCTTCGCCGTCACGTTCGGCGTGAACTTCTCGTAATGGAAACTGCGCGGCGTCACGCGCTGCTCGTCGAAATACCCGCGCACCGCGTCGACCATCGGCGGCGGCCCGCACAGATAGACGTCCACGTCGCCGTCGTTCAGCGCATCGGCCGGAATGTGCTGCGTGACCCAGCCCTTGCGCGCGTGGTTCGACGCCGCATCGGCAACCACCGTCGCGAACGTGAAGTTCGGCAGCCGCGCCGCGTACGCGTCGAGCGCCTCCACGCACACCAGATCGAGATCGCGCGTCACGCCGTAGACGAGATGCACCTTCTGCTGCGAGCCGCTGCGCGCGAGCACCTCGAGCATCGACAGGAACGGCGCGAGCCCCGTGCCGCCCGCGAGAAACAGCAGCGGGCGCGCGACCTCGCGCAGGTAGAAGCTGCCGAGCGGCCCGTCGAGCTCGAGCGTGTCGCCCGCGCGAGCCGTCTCGAGCCACGTGCTCATCACGCCGCCCGGAATCTTCTTGATCAGGAAGGCGAGCTTCGCGTCGCCCGGCGCGGACGAGAACGAATACGACCGGTGCTGGCCGCTGCCCGGCACGCCGATGTTTACGTACTGCCCCGGCAGAAAGACCGGCGCGGCGGCGCCGACGTCGAGTTCGAGCACGATCGCCGCGTCGTTGTGCGGCTCGACCTTCGCGACGGTCGCGGCGAACGCGCCGTGGCCGGTCTTGCAGGCGAGCGACGACGCCGGCACCGCGATCACGCAATCGCTTTGCGGCACCATCTGGCAGGTCAGCACGACGCCGGCCGCCTTCTCGTCGTCGCTCAGTGCGTCGTCGAGATAGTCGTCGCCGAGGTCGTAGCGGCCGCTTTCCGCGCGGCACTTGCAGGTGCCGCACACGCCGTCGGAGCAGTCCATCGGCAGGTTGATCTTCGCGCGGAATGCCGCATCGAGCACTTTCTCGCCGGCCTTGCAGTCGATGAAGCGGGTGACCCCGTCCTCGAAGTTCAGTGCGATCTGGTAGGTGGACATCGCTTCGTCTCCGTCTGGTTACTGTCGGTCGATCGGCGTCAGACGTGATACACGTCGAGCACCTGCCGGATGTAGTCGTTCTTCAGCACGATCTTCTTGTTCGAGATCAGCCACGCATCGCCCGCGCGACGCAGCGTGACGAACGCCGTGCCGAAGAAGTGATCGGTCACGCGGTAGCGGTGGTTCAGCGTGTGGAAGTTGTAGCGCACGTCCACCTCGCCGTCGCGCTGCGCCAGCACCTCGACGTTCGTCACGTTGTGGCTGGTGCGCGGCTCGGGCGTCGATGCGCCGCTGCGCTCCGTCTTGATCCGGAACACGCGGTCCTCGAGGCCGCCGCGATCGGCGTAGTACATCAGCGAGATCTGGCGTTGCGGATCCTCGGTCGGCCGATCGTCGTCGTCCCATGCGGGCATCCAGTACGTGACGTCCTCGGCGTAGCACGTGAGCCACGCGTCCCACTCGCGATCGTCGAGCAGGCGCGCTTCGCGATACAGCGCCGCGCAAATGGTCTGGTAGTCGATGTTCATGCCTGTGCCTCCCCGCGTTCCTGCTGCAACGCATCGCGCATCACGCGCACCCAGTATTCGTGCTGACACACGAACAGCCCTTCGTCCTCGCTGCGCTCGCCCGACACGCGCGGGTTCAGCCCCATCTTCGCGGCGTTCTCGTCGGGCCCGTCGATCCACAGCGGCGCGCCGCGCGACAGGTCGTTCCACATCGCCGCGCTGCCCGCGTAGCCGGCCTGGCATGCGCGGAATTCCTCGAGATCGTCGGCGGTGCCCATCCCGGACACGTTGAAGAAGTCCTCGTACTGACGGATCCGCGTCGCGCGGTCGCCGTCGCTCTCGCCCTTCGGCGCGAAGCAGAAGATGCTGACCTCGGTCTTGTCGACGGCGAGCGGACGCACCACGCGAATCTGCGTGCTGAACTGGTCCATCAGGAACACGTTCGGATACACGCACAGGTTGCGCGTCTGGTTCACGATGAAGTCGGCCTGCACCGCGCCGACGCGCGCGGCGATCTCGTCGCGATGCCGGTACACGGGCCGCACTTCCGGGTTCATCGTCTTGGTCCACAGCAGGATGTGGCCGTGATCGAAGCCGTAGACGCCCGCGACCGACTTGCTCCAGCTGTTCGCGTCGACGGCCTTGGTGCCGTCTTCCTTGCGGCGGCCCATCGTGGCCGCGTAGTTCCAGTGCACGGTGCTCACGTGATAGCCGTCGCAGCCGTTCTCCATCTGCATCTTCCAGTTGCCCTCGTAGATGTAGGACGAGTTGCCGCGCAACACTTCGAGCCCGTTCGGCGCCTGGTCGACGATCTGGTCGATGATCACGCGCGCGTCGCCGAGGTAGTCCTCGAGCGGCAGCACGTCGTCGCTGAGGCTGCCGAACAGGAAGCCGCGATAGCTCTGGAAGCGCGCGATCTTCTTCAGGTCGTGCGAGCCGTTCGTGTTGAACTGCACCGGATACTCGGTGGTCTTCTCGTCCTTCACCTTCAACAGCTTGCCGGTGTTCGAGAAGGTCCAGCCGTGGAACGGACACGTGAAGCTGCCCTTGTTGCCGTGCCTGCGGCGGCACAGCATCGCGCCCTTGTGCGCGCAGGCGTTGAGCACCGCGTGCAGCTCGCCGGTCTTGTCGCGCGTGATGACGACCGGCTGGCGGCCGATCCACGTCGTGTAGTAATCGTTGTTGTCGGGGATCTGGCTCTCGTGCGCGAGATACACCCAGTTGCGCTCGAAGATGTGCTTCATCTCGAGCGCGTACAGCGCCTCGTTGGTGAAGATGTCGCGGCGGCAGCGGAAGATGCCGGCGTCCTTGTCGTCCTGCACCGCGGTGGCGAGCAGGTGGTCCAGTTCGGTGGTGGGGTCGATCGTCGCGGACATGTTGGTTCCTCCTGTGCGCGTGCCGCGTCCTGCAAGCACGCTCGCATCGGTGTCGATTGAATCCTGGGGAGACCGGCGGCCGCGTGTTTGCGCGGCCGCGCGGTCGGGTGTTCAGGCGGCGGCGCTCGCGCGCGGGCGTTCGACGATCTGGTTGTCGGCGCCGCCGACGCGCGGCGTCAGCACGAAGTCGAACGTGATGTCCTGGTACGCGTCGGCCTTCAGCCCGAGCGCCGCGCCGCCGGTCTTCGTCGTGACGGGCGGGATCAGTTCCTCGCGCGTCGCATACGCGAAGTCATCCCAGATCAGCGGATCGCCTTCGATGTTGAACTGCGTCGTCAGCTTGCGATGGCCGTCGCTCGTCACGAAGAAGTGCACGTGCGCCGGACGGTTGCCGTGGCGGCCGAGGCGGTCCAGCAGTTGCTGCGTCGCGCCCTGCGGCGGGCAGCCGTAGCCGACCGGCATCAGCGTGCGGAATGCGTAGGTGCCGTCGGCGCCGGTCCTGACTGCGCCGCGCAGATTGAAGTCGCGCTGCGCGCCGGTCGGATCGAAATGCGAATAGAAGCCGTGCGAGTTCGCGTGCCAGCATTCGACCAGCGCGCCGGCCACCGGCTTGCCGTCGAGGTCCTTGACCGTGCCGTGGATCACGAGCGGGCCGGCGCCTGCGTCGGCGTCGAGGTCGATCTTCGCGACGCCGTCGCGCACCGGTGCGCCCGCGACGTACAGCGGGCCTTCGATCGTGCGCGGCGTGCCGCCGTCGAGGCCGAGGGCGGCGTCGGCGGCGTCCATGCGGATGTCGAGATACTTCTCGAGCCCGAGGCCGGCCGCGAGCAGCGCCGCTTCGCCGTCCTGACCGAGCTTGTTCAGGTAGTTCACGCCGGCCCAGACTTCGTCGGGCGTGATGTCGAGATCGTCGATCGCCTTGAACAGGTCGCCGAGCAGCCGCAGCACGATCTGCTGCGTGCGCGCGTCGCCGGTGCTCGCGCCGTTGGCGTTCGCATTCGATGCGGCCTTCAGCAGATCCTGCACTTCCCTGGTTTCGAAAACCTTGACGCTCATGATGGTGTCTCCACGTGTAGTTTTGGAAAAAGCGATCGACGGGTGCGGCGCGCGCAACACGACGGCTGCTCGGATCAAACGTCTCCGCCGGATAGCGACGGCGGGCGGCGACGCGACGGTGTCGCCGAAAACTTCAGGTACGGCAACGCCGGTGGTGCGGTTGCGATGTCGTGCGGCTCGACGTTGCGCGGCAGGTCGCACGTTGCGTGTGGCGAGTTCATGGAACGGATTTATACGCGGCGGGGAAATGCTGCGTCCAATACTTTTGTCCCGGCTATTTGATACCCACCAGGTATCGAAATACATCGTACGAACGGAAATTTCGCGGCGCACGATACCTTGAATGGGCAGTCGAGGGGGCTGGGACGCCTGCTGGAGCGCGGTCGGAGGAGGTTTGGGGGCCGCGCGGGTATAGGCGCGCGGCGGCGCAGGCCGCGGTCGTGAAAACTGGGCGGAAGGCAGCGGTCGGCTGGGGGCGGTCAGGGTTTTCCCGACGGCGGAATGGAAGGATTTACCGTGGCGCTAGTGGAAATGCGGCGGCTTATCCGTTCGCCGGGATGACGTCGGCGGGACTGGGGCGCGCGGCGATGGTATCGCGCCGGTATAGGGAGTCGGCGGCCCGCGAAGATCTCGGGCCATCGCAGGCTGACCATCGCGCGAGGCGCGTAGGTGCAGCGGCGCACCGGTGCGTCGGTGCATAGACGATTGACGTATCGACAAACCGGCACGTCGGCGCATCAGCGTCTCGGCGGATGGGGATGCGGCGGATGGGCGGATGGGCCGATTGATGCATTGGTACATCGGTGGGTCGACACACCGGGCGTCGGGCGTCGGCACACCAGCACATCACCAAATCGCCCACTGCGCCCTCACCGGCATCGCCGGCACAGCGCCGCCCTACGCCGCCGCGCGTCGCTCATGCAGCCGCAACGCGGCCCACGCGATCGCGGCCGACACGATACCGACCACGCCGCCGAACGTGCCGACCCACGCGAGACCGAAATCCGCGGCGATATGGTTGCCGAGCAGCGCGCCGGCGCCGATGCCCACGTTGTACAGCCCCGAGAAGATCGACACCGCGAGATCGGTCGCGTGCGGCGCGAGCTTGAGCACCCACGCCTGCATCGCGAGCCCGAAGCAGACGATCGCGCCGCCCCACACCAGCGTGTGCACGGACAGCGTGACGATGTTCAGCGCGCTCGGAAACAGCACCAGCAGACATGCGGACAACGCCACGATCGACGCGAGCAGGAAATCGGCCGGCCGCTCCGGGAACACGCGATTGAAGCAGATGGCCGCGGGCATCCCCGCGACGCCGAACAGGATCAGCACGTAGGTGATCCGGCTGCTGCTCGCATGATTGACGGTCTGCACGAACGGCTCGATGTACGTGTACGACGTGAAGTGCGCGGACACGACCAGCACCGTGATCGCGTACAGCGACACCAGCGCCGGCTTGCGCAGGAACGTGCCGATGCTGGCGAGCGAGCCGGCGCCCTGGCTCGCGAGCGTCGGCAGCGTCGCGCGCAGCAGCAGCAACGCGACGGCCGCCGCCACGCCGATCACGAGGAACGTGACGCGCCAGCCGAGCGCTTCGCCGATCACGCGCCCGAGCGGAATGCCGGCGACCATCGCGATCGCGGTGCCCATCGCGAGCAGGCTCAGCGCGCGGCTCTTGCGGTCGCTCGGCGCGAGGCGCACCGCGAGCGGCACCGAGATCGACCAGAACACCGCATGCGCACACGCGACGCCGAGCCGCCCGATCATCAGCACCGTGAAATTCCACGCGACGCCGGTCACGACGTGACTGGCGACGAACACGAGCAGCGCGCAACTGAGCAGCTTGCGGCGCTCGACGTGACGCGTGACGAAGGTGAGCGGCAGCGACACGACGGCGACGGCCCACGCGTAGATCGTCAGCATCAGGCCGACGGCGGTGGGCTGCATCTGCAGGCTGTCGCCGATGGCGCTCAGCAGTGCGACGGGCACGAACTCGGTGGTGTTGAAGATGAAGGCAGTGAGGGCGAGGGCCAGGACGCCCCACCACGACTGCTCGGAACTGACGGCGTCCGGAGTTGCCATACGGGAATTCGACGAAGGTTGGGCGCGCGTGCGCGGGCCGTAACGGAGCGTGCCGGGCAGTGCCGCCCCGCGCATCGCGCCGATTGTACAGCGGTGCCCGACATGCCGCCGCGGCGCGAGGGCGACATGGCGACATGGCAGCGACACGTCGGCGGGCCGATAATGTGCGCAACCCTTCGCGAACGATTCGCCCGAATGTCACCAGGCCAGGAGATTCACATGCGCATTGAAACGTCATTTCTGTTCGATCTCGACGGCACGCTCGTCGACAGCGTCTACCAGCACGTGCTCGCGTGGAAGGAAGCGCTCGATGCAGAAGGCATCGAGCTGTCGGTATGGCGCATCCATCGCAAGATCGGGATGAGCGGCGGGCTGTTCCTCAACCAGCTGCTGCGCGAAACGTCGGGCGACATCGACGCCGACCGCGTCGAACGGCTCGCCCGGCTGCATGCGGCCGCCTACCAGCGGCTGCGCGCGCAGGTGCGGCCGCTGCCCGGTGCGCGCGAGCTGCTGGCCGCGCTGTCGAACGCCGGCATCCGCTGGGCGATCGCGACCAGCGGACGCATGGAAACCGCGGCCATCAATCTGGAGGCGCTCGGCGTCGATCCGGCGAAGAACGTGGTCGTCACGCGCGATCAAGTCAAGTATGCGAAGCCGGACCCCGATCTGTTCCTGACGGCCGCGGCGAAGTTGAACGTGCAGATCGAACATAGCGTCGTGGTCGGCGACAGCATCTGGGACATGCTCGCGGCGAGCCGCTGTCGCGCGCTGGGCGTCGGGCTGTTGTCGGGCGGCTACGGCAGCGACGAACTGGAGCGCGCCGGCGCGCTGCGCGTGTATGACGATCCGGCCGATTTGCTGCGGCATCTCGACGAGGTGGCCGCGCGGCCGTGAGGTCGATTCGGATGCGTGCGGGGGTCGTGGGACGGGGCGTCTCGTATTGCCGCGAACCCGAATCCCGTAACGAGACGGGACAATCCATCACCGGCTTCCCGGCGTTACACGAATCCACGGGCAAAAGCAGCCCGTATTCATGGCAACGAGGTGATACAGACAAGACCCGGTTCCCCGCGCACGAACTCGGCGCCAAGTTTCAGCATCCCGACGAAATCGCGACCGTAGTTTCCAGCAAAATACGGTACGCGCGTCGCGTTCGCCCGGATCGCTGAGCCCCCCGCCCCCTAAACCGTCCTCCTGACCAACATCGTCCGAATCTCCGAAATCGCCTTCGTCGGATTCAATCCCTTCGGACACACATCCGTGCAATTCATGATCGTCCGACACCGAAACAGCCGATACGGATCCTCGAGATCATCGAGCCGCTCGGCCGTCGCCATATCGCGCGAATCCGCAATGAACCGATACGCCTGCAGCAACCCCGCCGGGCCGACGAACTTGTCCGGGTTCCACCAATAGCTCGGGCACGACGTCGAACAGCACGCACACAAAATGCACTCATACAGCCCGTCGAGCTGGTCGCGCTCCTCCGGCGTCTGCAACCGCTCGCGTTCAGGCGGCGTCGTGTCGTTGATCAGGTAAGGCCGTATCGAGTGGTACTGGTTGAAGAAGTCCGTCATGTCGACGATCAGATCGCGCACCACCGGCAACCCGGGCAGCGGCCGCAGCACGATCTCGCGCGGCAGCGTCTTCATGTTGGTCAGGCACGCGAGCCCGTTCTTGCCGTTGATGTTCATCGCATCGGAGCCGCAGATCCCCTCGCGGCACGAGCGCCGGTACGACAGCGTCTCGTCGTCGTGCTTCAGGCGTCCGAGCACGTCGAGCAGCATGCGGTCGTCGGCGCTCACGTCGATCTCGTAGCGCTGCATGTACGGCGCGGCGTCGCGGTCGGGATCGTAACGGTAGATATGAAGCGTACGCGGATCGTTCATGGTTCCTCCCGGCACGGCGCCGGCATCGGGTGACAAGGTGCGCGGCCGGCCCGCAAACGCCATACCGGCCGGCCGCGCATCAACGTGCATCAACGCGACTCAATCGTCGTCGAGCCGCTTGTCGATCAGATAACGTCCACGCTCGACGCCCGCGCGCAGCGCCTCCTCTTCCGACGCCCACTCCGGATTCGCCGGCTCCGGCACGAACAGCTCGATGCGCGCGCCATCGACGTACACCTGCACCTCGTCCGCCCACGCGCCGCGTTCGTTGCGGCGCGCCCACACGCGTATCTCGTGGCCGCGATACGGATCGCGCACCTGTGCATCGGGTTGATGCTCCATGCTGGCCCCCTGTGCTTATCTGCGATGACATGAAAAAAATGCGCGCCGCATGATCGGCGCGCACGCCGCGCTGCCCGCGCGCATACGACATGCCCGCGCCTCCGCGCCCGGCACGCCCCTTGCGTCCCCATTGCACATCGCACCGCTCCGGTACGCCAGATAAAAAGGGAGGCCACGATGATCGGCCATATCGAACTTCTCGGACGCCTGCTGCTCGCCGCGCTGCTCGGCAGCGTGGTCGGGCTCGAGCGCGAGCGACTCAACTGGGCCGCGGGCCTGCGCACGCACATGCTGGTGTGCGTCGGCTCCGCGCTCGTGATGCTCGTCTCGATCTTCGGCTTCGCGGACGTGCACGGGCAGGCAGGCGTCGTGCTCGATCCGTCGCGGGTCGCCGCGCAGGTGGTGTCGGGCATCGGCTTTCTCGGCGCCGGCTCGATCCTGCTGCGCGGCGAAGTGGTGCGCGGGCTGACGACGGCCGCGAGCCTGTGGGCCGTGGCCGGCATCGGCCTCGCCGCGGGCGGCGGCATGTACGTCGCGGCGCTGGGCGCAACCGCGATCGTGCTCGTGATCCTCGCCGGCGTGAAGCCGCTCGAGCGCCGCTTCATCGCGCAACGGCAGCAGCGCACGCTGCGCCTCGTCGTCGAGCGCGGAGGCCTCACGCTCGCGACGCTGCACGACGCGCTCGGCAACGGCCGCGTGCGCGTGAAGCGTTTCATCGTCCAGCAATCCGACGACGACCCCGATACCGACGACATCTCGGTGTCGTTCTCGCGCACGAGCGGAGCGGAATTTGCGGCGATCTGCCGGACGCTGAAGGGCATCACCGGCGTGCGCACCTGTTGCCCCGACAACGACAACTCGTCAAGGAGTTTCGCGTGACCCAGACGCGCCTGCTCTCCTACCTAGTGACGAGCCAGCTCGCGGCGCGCATGCGCGGCGGCGAGTGGCTCACCGTCAGCCAGGTCGTCGGCGCGCTGCGCGCGTGGCTCGCGTGCCATCACGCCGAATGCGACTGGCTCGACCGGATCAGGATCGCGCACGCGTCGCTGCTGATCGCGCAGGGCATCTACGAGATCGCGTGCGCGTACGGCGACCCGGAAGGCGTCGAGCGGATTCGCATCGACCTCGCGTCGCCCGAGCTGAAGGCGTTGCGCGCGCGCTGCGACGTGCTGCTGCAACGTATCGACGGCAACCGCGACGCCGGCGCCCGATGAGCACGCCCGACCAGACGACGCACCGGCCGTTCGCGGCCAACGCGCGCGACGACGCCGTACCGGCCTGGTCGCCCGCGAACGAGCCCACGCGCCACGGCCTGCTCGAACGCGGCCGCAACTGCGACGCGATCCGTCATGCGGACCGCTTCACGACGCTGGTGGACGGCGCCGCGTATTTCCCGACGCTGCGCGCCGCGTTGCGCCGCGCGCGCCACACGGTGTTCGTCCTCGGCTGGGACGTCGACAGCCGGATGCAGCTCGCGCCCGACGGCGCGGACGACGGGCTGCCCAACACGCTCGCCCCCTTCCTGCACGCGCTGGCGACCGCGCGGCACAACCTGCGCATCTACGTGCTCGCGTGGGACTTCGCGATGATCTACGCGCTCGAGCGCGACTGGCCGCCGGTCTATCGCGCGGCGTGGCGCGCGCATCGCGGCATCCGCTTCCGCCTCGACGACTCGCATCCGCGCGGCGCGTCGCATCATCAGAAGCTGGTGGTGATCGACGACCGGCTCGCCTTCGTCGGCGGCCTCGACCTGACGGTCGCGCGCTGGGACACGTCGGCCCACGCAGCCGACGATCCGCGCCGGCGCGACGCGCGCGGAATGCCGTACGGGCCGTTCCACGACGTGCAGGCGATGTTCGACGGCGACGCGGCCGCCGCGATCGGCGAGCAGGCGCGCACGCGCTGGTTCAATGCGTGCGGGCGCCGCATCGCGATCCGCGCGCATCGCCATCTCGATCGCGAGGACGACGTCGATCCCTGGCCGCCCGGCGTACCGGTCGACGTGCGCGACGTGCAACTCGGCATCGCCTATACGGCGCCGCGGCATCGCGACCGCGAACCGGTGTCGCAGGTGCGCGCGCTGGTGGAGGACACGATCCGCGCCGCCCGTCGCCATCTGTACATCGAGAACCAGTATTTCACCGCGGCGGTGGTGCGCGATGCGCTGAGCGCGCGCCTCGCCGACCCGCACGGGCCGGACGTCACGGTGGTCGCGCCGCGCGTGCAGAGCGGCTGGCTGCAGGAGGCGACGATGGGCGTGTTGCGCGCGCGGCTGCACGGCACGCTGAAGTCGGCCGACCGCTTCGACCGCTACCGCTTGCTGTATCCGCACGTCGACGGCCTCGGCGACGGCTGCGTGAACGTCCACAGCAAGCTCGCGATCGTCGACGACGAATGCGTGGTGATCGGCAGCGCGAACCTGAACAACCGCTCGATGGCGCTCGACACCGAATGCTGCGTCGCGCTCGTCGCGGCCGGCGAGCCGCGCATCCGCGCGGCGATCGCCGCGTTGCGCGACCGGCTGCTCGCCGAACATCTCGGCACGACGCCCGCGGCCGTCGCCGACGCGTTCGCGCAGCCGGAACGGCCGAATGTCGCGCTCGACCGGCTGCGCGCGAAGGACGGACGCACGCTGCGCACGCTGGAGCCGGCCGTGACGCCGCAGCTCGATGCGCTGGTGCCGGTCAGCGCGCGCCTCGACCCCGAGCAGCCGATCGAGCCGGACCGCTTCGTGCGCGAGTTCGTCCCGCAGGAGCAGCATCGATCGCTGACCGCGCGTTTCTTCGTGCTGGGGGCGGCCGTGCTGCTGATCGCGGCGCTCGCGCTCGCGTGGCGCTTCTCGCCGCTCGGCCACGAGCTGAACGTCGCGTCGCTCGCGCGCGCGGCAATGCGCGCCGCGCAACTGCCGGGCGCGCCCGCGCTGCTGCTCGCCGGCTACGTGCTCGCGGCGACGCTGTCGGTGCCGATCACGCTGCTGATCACCGTAACGGGCCTCGTGTTCGGCGCGTGGCCGGGCCTCGCCTATGCGTCGGTCGGCACGATGGCGGCCGCGGCCGCGACCTACGGGATCGGCCGCTGGCTCGGGCGCGACGCGGTGCGACGGCTGGCCGGCTCGCGCGCGAACCGGCTCAGCGAACGCATCGGCCGGCGCGGCGTGGTCGCGATGGCCGTGCTGCGGCTCTTGCCGATCGCGCCGTTCACGATCGTGAACCTGGTGGCCGGCGCGTCGCACATCGGGCTGCGCGACTACCTGATCGGCACCGCGATCGGGATGCTGCCGGGCATCGTGCTGACGGTCACCTTCGCGCACCAGCTGACCGCCGCGTTGAGCCATCCGGATCCCGGCGCGTTCGCGTGGCTCACGGCGATCGGCATCGCGCTGGTCGGCCTGTCGGTGCTGCTCGTCCGGGCGCTGCGACGATGGCGCTGAGCACGCAAGCGGCGCCGCCGCCGGACATCGTCACGTCGGACGCCGCGCCGGCCGGCGCGCCGCGCGGGCACGACCTGCGGATCGCGACGTACAACATCCACGGCGGCTACGGCGCGTGGCCCGCGCGCGCGGTCGAGCGCATCGTCGCGGTGATCCGCGAGCTCGATGCGGACGTGATCGCGTTGCAGGAAGTGCCGCTCGGCGGCACGCGCGCGCCGGACGTGCTCGCGCATCTGCGCGACGCGACCGGCATGCACGCGGCAGCCGGCCCGACCATCGACACGCCGGAGCGCCGCTACGGCAACGCGGTGCTGTCGCGCTGCCCGATCCGCGCGGCGCGCACGCTCGACCTGTCGTTTCATCAGCGCGAGCCGCGCGGCGCACTCGACGCGGACATCGACTGCGGCGCCGGCCCGATCCGCGTCGTCGCGACCCACCTCGGGCTGTCGGCGAACGAGCGCAGCGCGCAGGTGCAGCGGCTGCTCGCCGCGTTCGACACCGGCGCGATGCCGGTGATCCTGATGGGCGACATCAACGAATGGTTCGTGCGCGGCCGCGCGCTGCAGGCACTGACCACGCGGTTCCGCCGCGCGCCCGCGCCGCGCACGTTCCCGACCGCGTGGCCGGTGTTCTCGCTCGACCGCATCTGGATCCACCCGGGCGAGCTGCTGGTCGACGTGGCCGTGCATCGCAGCATGCTCGCGCGCCACGCATCCGATCACTATCCGCTGGTCGCGCAGATGCGCGTGGAGCCGGGCGCGGGCACGCCGCTTGCGGGCTGAGCGCAGTCCCTTTATGGAGCCTCACGGAGCCTTGCCCATGCGAACCGACGAACTCACCGGAACGGCCCTCGATTACTGGTGCGCACGCGCATTGTGCGCGGACGACGAAGACACGCTGAGCTTCACGGCCGTCGAGCCGCAGGTGATCGTGACCGCCGCATGCGACGCGCTGCGGCGGCTCGACGCGCAGTTCGCGCCGTCGGCGTCGTGGGCCGATGCGGGCGCGGTGCTCGAGCACGCGGTCGAACTGCGCGTGGTGCGGCGCGCGGACGGCGTCGAATGCGATGCGCGCTTCGACGACGGCCCGTCGACCTGCGCGGCCCGCGCGCCGAACCTGCGCGTCGCGTTGCTGCGCGCGTTCGTGCGCGCGCGCTTCGGCGACGAAGTCGACACGCCGCCGACGTTCGCCCACCGGATGGAGCGCGGCATGCCGGTGCGGCACGACGTCGGCGTGCCGATTCCTTCCACCGACCACGATCCAGCCACGGGCGAAAGCTCGGATATCCGCTCGATCCCGCGCATGTGACGCAGCGCGATGCCGGGCCGCCGCCGCGCAAGGGATGCAGATGTCGTGCCACCCGCATGTAAAAACGACAGCGTGACGCACGCGCCGCCCCGCGCACCCGCTGCCGTGCGCGGCGCGGTGCGCCAAACGGAGCAGGCACGCCGGTTGCGACGCAAACCGCCGTCCGCCCTTCGTCACGATCCTCATCCGCACCTCATGAACGTCACATCGCCCTTCGCCCCGCATGTCTACTTCTGCGACGCGCGCCTCGTCGGCCCGCTCGACGCATGGCCCGCCACGTTCGCGCACATCGCGGGAATGGGCTTCGACCACGTGCTGATCGGCAGCTTCTGGGCCGCCAGCACCGCGGGGTTTCCGCGTCACGTCGCCGATTTCCACCGGCCGGCCGCGGCCTTCGCGACGCGCGCCGGCGCGGTCGAAACCTTCTCGCGGCTCGCGCAGCTCGCGCACGGTCACGGCTTGCGCGTGATGCTCGAAGTCGTGCCGGACCGCATCGCGCGCGTCAACCCGCTGCGCAGCGAGCATCCGGACTGGTACGTCGAGCGCGCGCACGACGACGCCCTGATCGACCCGCGCAGCGCCGCGCACGAGATGGACGTCGCGCACGCGCAGCTCGGCGACGATGCGCCGCACGACGCGCACGACGGGCTCGGCGCATGGTGGAGCAAACATCTCGTCACGTACGCGGATGCCGGCGCGGCCGGCTTCCTGATCGACGCGCCGCAGCGTCTGCCGGCCGCATGGTGGCCCGCGTGGCGCGCGGCGCTGCGCCGCGCGCGCCCCGACGTCGCGGTGCTCGCGGGCGTGCCCGGCCATGCGCGCGACGCGCTCGTGCAGCTGGAGGCGGCCGGCTTCGACGGCGTGTTCTCGTCGGCGCGCTGGTGGGATCTGCGCGCGCCGTGGTTCGTCGACGAGCACCGGCTGCTGCGCCGCATCGCGTCGCCGATCGCGTGCCCCGATGCGTTCGACGGCCCGCGCATCGCGGAAGACTGGCATGGCGCATCGGACGAGGTGCTGGTGCGCGCGTACCACCGCGCCATGTGGACCGCGGCGGCGCTCGGCACCGGCTGGCTCGTGCCGATGGGCTTCGAGCGCGGCGTCGCGTTGCCGCTGATGACGCACGACGCGGATGCCGCGCGCTATCGCGCCGCGTTCGACGGCGCGCGCTTCGATCTGTCGGGCGCGCTGGCCGATGCGAACGCGTGGCGCCGCGCGACGCCGCTGGCGGCGCAACGCGGCGAGATCGCGCAATTGAGCGCGCCCGGCGCGACCGCGACCGTACTGCTGCGCGGCAGCGGCCCGTCGCTCGAACACGACGACACGGCGCTCATCGTCGCGCTGAATCCCGATCTGGACGCGCCCGCACTCGTCGACCCGGCGGCGATCCTGCCCGGCGTGCCGGGCGGCTTCACGCACGTCGCCGCGCCCGGCGGCACGCGCAAGCGCGGCTCGGCCGCGCTCGAGGCGTTCACGCTGGAGCCGGGCGGCTATGCGGTGCTCGACGCCCGGCGCGCCCCGTCCGCGACGACGCGCGCCGACGCGGCCCGCGAGCGCACCGCGCTATCGGCGGCGCTCGCGGCCGACCGGATCGCGATCGAGCGCGTCGAGCCGGCCGTCGATGGCGGGCGCTTCGCGATCAAGCGCGTGATCGGCGACACGCTGGTTGTACACGCATCGATCTTCACGGACGGCCATGCGCATCTGTCGGCCGTGCTGCAATGGCGCGCCGACGACGAGGACGACTGGCGCGAGGTGCCGTTCATCGCCGAGCCGAACGATCGCTGGCACGCGAGCGTCGTGCTCGACCGGCTCGGCCGTCACGCGTTCCGCGTGGTCGCATGGCGCGACGACTGGGCGTCGCTCGTCACCGACGTCGCGAAGAAGCGCGCAGCCGGCCAGGACGTGATGCTGGAGCTGCGCGAAGCGCAACTGCTGCTCGCGACCGCGCTGAAACAGGCCGCGCCGGCCGACCGCCGCGCGATCGCGCAGATGCAGCGGCTCGCCGACGAATTCGGCGACGCGTCGCACGAAGCGCGGCTCGCGATGCTGGGCGCACCGGCGCTCGCCGACGCATACGCGGCGCTGCGCTACCGGCCGTTCGTCACGCACGACGAGACGGTGTACGCGGTCGAGGTCGAGCGCCGCGCCGCGCGCTTCTCGAGCTGGTACGAGATGTTCCCGCGCTCGGCGAGCAACGACGCGCATCGGCACGGCACCTTCGACGACGTGATCGCGCAGCTGCCGCGCATCCGCGACATGGGCTTCGACGTGCTGTATTTCCCGCCGATCCATCCGATCGGCACGACCGCGCGCAAGGGCCGCAACAACACGCTGAGCGCCGGCCCCGACGACGTCGGCAGCCCGTATGCGATCGGCTCGCCCGACGGCGGCCACACGGCCGTGCATCCGCAGCTCGGCACGCTCGAGTCGTTCCGCACGCTGGTCGACACAGCGCGCGCGCAGGGGCTCGAGATCGCGCTCGATTTCGCGATCCAGTGCTCGCCCGATCATCCGTGGCTCGCCGCGCATCCCGGCTGGTTCGCGTGGCGCCCGGACGGCACGCTGCGCTATGCGGAGAATCCGCCGAAGCGCTATCAGGACATCGTGAACCCCGACTTCTACGCGCCCGATGCGCTGCCCGTCCTGTGGGTCGCGCTGCGCGACGCCGTGCTGTTCTGGATCGAAGCCGGCGTGCGGATCTTCCGCGTCGACAACCCGCACACCAAGCCGTTGCCGTTCTGGGCGTGGATGATCGCGGACGTGCGCGGCAGGCATCCGGACGTCGTGTTCCTGTCGGAGGCGTTCACGCGGCCCGGGATGATGTACCGGCTCGCGAAGGTCGGCTTCTCGCAGTCGTACACGTACTTCACGTGGCGCGAGACGAAGCACGAGTTCATCGAGTATCTGACCGAGCTGACGGCCGGCCCGCCGCGCGAATTCTTCCGGCCGAACTTCTTCGTCAATACGCCCGACATCAATCCGCGCCACCTGCAGAACGCGCCGCGCTCGCAGTTCGTGATCCGCGCGGCGCTCGCGGCGACGCTCGCCGGCTCGTGGGGCATGTATTCGGGCTTCGAGATCGGCGAGTCCGCGCCGCTGCCCGACAGCGAGGAATATGCGGACGCCGAGAAATACGAGCTGCGCGCGCGCGACTGGAGCAAGGCCGCGCATATCGGCGGCGAAGTCGCGCGGCTGAACCGCGCGCGGCGCGACCATCCGGCGCTGCAGACCCATCTCGGCCTCACGTTCGTCCCTGCGGACAACGATCAGGTGCTCGTGTTCGTGAAGGCGACGCCGGCCCACGACAGCGTCGTGGTGGTGGCGATCAGCCTCGACCCCTGGCATCCGCAGGCCACCGACTTCACGCTGGACGCGTCGCTGTGGCGCGGCTTCGGGCTGGTCGACGGCGAGCCGCTCGACGCGCTCGAACAGGACGCCGCCCATGCGGAGACCTGGCGCGGCCATCGTCAATACGTATCGCTCGACCCGCACGTGCGGCCGTACGCGATCTGGCGGCTCGCGCCGTCGCCCGGCGCCGCGCGAGCGGCGGCGCCCGAGCCGGGCGAGGCCCGGCGCCTTTCGGGAGCACACGGATGATGAAACGCGAAGATTCCCTCGACGACGTGCGCCGCGCCCAGTTCACGTCCGTCGCACCGGCCGGCACCGCGCGCGCACGCCGTGCGCGGCGCCGCGAGCCCGCACTGAGCACGGACGATCCGCTGTGGTACAAGGACGCGATCATCTACCAGGTGCACGTGAAGTCGTTCTACGACTCGAACAACGACGGGATCGGCGATTTCCCCGGTCTGATCATGAAGCTCGACTACATCGCCGAGCTGGGCGTCGACACGATCTGGCTGCTGCCGTTCTACCCGTCGCCGCGCCGCGACGACGGCTACGACATCGCCGACTATCGCGGCGTACATCCGGACTACGGCACGCTCGCCGACGTGCGCCGCTTCATCCGCGAGGCGCATGCGCGCGGCATCCGCGTGATCGCCGAGCTGGTGATCAACCACACGTCGGACCAGCACCCGTGGTTCCAGCGCGCGCGGCGCGCCAAGCCCGGCTCGACGCATCGCGACTACTACGTGTGGTCCGACACCGACACGAAGTACGCGGGCACGCGCATCATCTTCCTCGATACGGAAACCTCGAACTGGACCTACGATCCGGTCGCCGGCCAGTACTACTGGCACCGCTTCTACTCGCACCAGCCGGACCTGAACTTCGACAACCCGGCCGTCGTGCGCGAGGTGATCCAGGTGATGCGCTTCTGGCTCGACCTCGGCATCGACGGGCTGCGGCTCGACGCGGTGCCGTATCTGGTCGAGCGCGAAGGCACCAACAACGAGAACCTGCCCGAGACGCACGCGATCCTGAAGCGGATTCGCGCGACGATCGACGCCGAGTATCCGAACCGCATGCTGCTCGCGGAAGCGAACCAGTGGCCGGAAGACGTGCAGGAGTATTTCGGCAACGAGGACGAGTGCCACATGGCGTTCCACTTCCCGCTGATGCCGCGCATCTACATGTCGATCGCGAGCGAGGACCGCTTCCCGATCCTCGACATCATGCGGCAGACGCCGGCGCTCGCGCCGAGCAACCAGTGGGCCGTGTTCCTGCGCAACCACGACGAGCTGACGCTCGAGATGGTGACCGACTCCGAGCGCGACCTGCTGTGGCAGACCTACGCGAGCGACCGGCGCGCGCGGCTGAATCTCGGCATTCGCCGCCGCCTCGCGCCGCTGATGGAGCGCGACCGGCGCCGCATCGAGCTGATCAACTCGCTGCTGCTGTCGATGCCCGGCACGCCGGTGATCTACTACGGCGACGAGCTCGGGATGGGCGACAACATCCACCTCGGCGACCGCGACGGCGTGCGCACGCCGATGCAATGGTCGTCGGACCGCAACGGCGGCTTCTCGCGCGCCGATCCGGAATTGCTGGTGCTGCCGCCCGTGATGGGCTCGCTGTACGGCTATGACGCGATCAACGTCGAGGCGCAGACGCGCGACCCGCACTCGCTGCTGAACTGGACCCGCCGCATTCTCGCGACGCGCCGCGCGACCCAGGTGTTCGGCCGCGGCACGATCCGCTTCCTGCGCCCCGAGAACCGCAAGGTGCTCGCCTACCTGCGCGAGCTGGACGGCCACGAGCCGGTGCTGTGCGTCGCGAACCTGTCGCGCGCGTCGCAGGCGGTCGAGCTCGATCTGTCCGAATTCGCGGGCCGCGTGCCGATCGAGATGACGTCGGACTCGCCGTTCCCGCCGATCGGGCAGCTCACCTACCTGCTGACGTTTCCGCCGTACGGCTTCCTGTGGTTCGTGCTGTCCGAGCACGGCCGCGAGCCGTCGTGGCGGCAGCCGCAGGCCGAGCCGCTACCCGAATACGTGACGATCGTGATGCGGCGCGGCGAGCAACGGCCCGACGTCGGCCAGCTGCATACGCTCGCGCACGACGCGCTGTCGTCGTGGCTCGCGCGGCGCCGCTGGTTCGCGTCGAAGGACCGCAAGATCGGCGACGCGCGGCTGAACGTCGTCACGCCGATGCCCGACGAGCCGTTCCAGTACGCGGAGGCATGGGTGACGACCCACGGCGGCGACGTCGAACGCTACGTGGTGCCGCTCGCGGCCGCATGGGGCGGCGAAACGTCGAACCCGCTGTTCGCGCAGCTCGCGCTCGCGCGCGTGCGGCGCGGCCACACGGTCGGCTATCTGACCGACGCGTTCGCGCTGCCGGCCTTCGCGCGCGGGATGTTGCGGATGCTGCGCGACGGCGCGACCGTGCCGACTTCCGACGGCGGCCGCCTCGAATTCCTGCCCGAGCAGGCGCTCGCCGCGCTCGATCCGGGCGACGATGCCGAAGTGCGCTGGCTCGCCGCCGAGCAGAGCAACAGCTCGCTCGTGATCGGCGATGCGATCGTGCTGAAGCTGGTGCGCAAGGTCGCGCACGGCGTGCATCCGGAAGCGGAGATGAGCCGCTACCTGACGCGGATCGGCTATGCGAACACCGCGACGCTCGCCGGCGAGGTCGTGCACGTCGATCCCGACGGCACGCCGCACACGGTCGCGATCCTGCAACGCTACGTCGACAACCAGGGCGATGCGTGGACGCGCTCGTTCGACTTCCTCAAGCGCGCGATCGACGAGCTGGCGCTGCCGGCCGTCGGCGACGGCGAGCCCGCGGAGCGCGACGGCGAGCCCGATGCGCTGCTCGGCTACGCGGCGTTCGCGGGCGTCGTCGGCACACGGCTCGGCGAGTTGCACGTCGCGCTCGCGCAGCCGTCGGACGACGCCGCGTTCGCGCCGGAGCGCGCGACGCCCGAGCACGTCGACGGCTGGTGCGTCGACGCGATTGCCTCGTTCGGCCATGCGCTCGACGTGCTCGCCACGCGGCTCGACGCGCTCGACCCGAGCGCCCGCGACGCGGCCGAGACGCTGCTCGCGTCGCGCGACGCGGCCGTGCAGGCGCTCGGCGCGCTGGTGCCGCGCACCCTCGACGCGGTCTGCACGCGCATCCACGGCGACTTCCATCTCGGCCAGGTGCTCGACGTGCAGGGCGACGCGCTGCTGATCGATTTTGAAGGCGAGCCGGCGCGCGCGCTCGCGCGCCGCCGCGCGAAGTCGCATCCGCTGCGCGACGTCGCCGGCTTGCTGCGTTCGCTGTCGTACGTGAGCGCGACCGCGCAGTTCGCGATCGAGAAGGTGCCGCCGCAGGCGGCCGGCCGCAAGCGCGCGTTGTTCGACCGCTTCGGGCAGGCAGCCGCGGACCGCTTCGTCGAGTGCTATCGCGCGGCGGCCGAGCACGCGCCGGAACGCTTCGTCGATCCGCGCTACGCCGATCGCCTGCTCGCGCTGTTCCTGATCGACAAGGCGTCGTACGAGCTCTGCTATGAAGCCGCGAACCGCCCCGACTGGCTCGGCGTGCCGGTCGGCGGGCTCGCCGCGCTCGTCGAACGCCTGCTGGACGCGCACGCCGCGTCCGACCACGGAGGCACCCGATGACCGACACGCTGTTCGACCGCCGCGATATCGACGCCCTGCTCGGCGGCCGCCATCCCGATCCGTTCGCGTGTCTCGGCCCGCACGGCGAGGCCGGGCGCACGGTGGTGCGCGTGCTGCTGCCCGGCGCGCTGCGCGTGCGCGCCGTGACGCCCGGCGGCGACGAGCTCGGCGCGCTCGCGTGCGTCGACGACGCCGGCTGCTTCGCCGGCACGATCACGCACGACGGCCGCTACCGGCTCGCGATCGAGTGGCCCGACGCGCAGCAGGTGACCGACGACGCCTACGCATTCGGCACGCTGCTCGACGACGCCGCCCTCGCACGCTTCGCGGCCGGCGACCCGGCCGCCGTGCTCGACTGCCTCGGCGCGACGCCCATCCGCGTGGACGGCGTCGACGGCGTGCGCTTCGCCGTATGGGCGCCGAACGCGCAGCGCGTGTCGGTGGTCGGCAACTTCAACAGCTGGGACGGCCGCCGCCATCCGATGCGGTTGCGCCGCCCGTGGGGCGTGTGGGAGCTGTTCGTGCCCGGCATCGGCCCGGGCGAGCACTACAAGTACGAGCTGTGCGCGGCCGATGGCAGCCTGCTGCC
This sequence comes from Burkholderia sp. WP42, assembly GCF_000745665.1. Classification (NCBI taxonomy): domain Bacteria; kingdom Pseudomonadati; phylum Pseudomonadota; class Betaproteobacteria; order Burkholderiales; family Burkholderiaceae; genus Burkholderia; species Burkholderia sp. WP42. Next base: position 226,108 of record NZ_JQJT01000009.1, read on the forward strand.
GCACAAGGCCGACCCGTGCGCGCGCGCGACCGAGGCGCCGCCACGCACCGCGTCGGTGGTCGCCGATACGGCCGCGCTCGACGGCTTCGGATGGCACGACGCGGGCTGGATCGACGCGCGGCCCGATCCGGGGCGGCGGTTCCGGGTGCCGTGGTCGATCTACGAGGTGCATGCCGAGTCGTGGCAGCGCGTGCCCGAGGAGATGGACCGCAGCGCGACGTGGGACGAGCTCGCGGAGCGGCTGATTCCGTACGTGAAGGGCATGGGCTTCACGCACGTCGAATTCATGCCGATCTCCGAATACCCGTTCGGCGGCTCGTGGGGCTACCAGCCGCTCGCGCAGTTCGCGCCTTCCGCGCGCTTCGGGCCGGTCGACGGCTTCGCGCGCTTCGTCGACCGCGCGCATGCGGCCAGCATCGGCGTGATCGTCGACTGGGTGCCCGCGCATTTTCCGAACGACGCGCACGGGCTCGCGCAGTTCGACGGCAGCGCGCTGTACGAGCACGCCGATCCGCGCGAAGGCATGCATCCGGACTGGAACACCTGCGTGTTCAACCTCGGGCGCAACGAGGTCAGCGCGTTCCTGATCGCGTCGGCGCTCGCGTGGGCGCGCCGCTATCACGTCGACGGGATCCGCGTCGACGCGGTCGCGTCGATGCTGTACCGCGACTATTCGCGCAAGGAAGGCGAATGGGTGCCGAACGTGTACGGCGGGCGCGAGAACCTCGAATCGGTCGCGTTCCTGCGCACGCTCAACGACGCGCTGCACGGCGCGGCCGCGCCGGCGGGCGTCGTCACGATCGCCGAGGAGTCGACCGCGTGGCCGGGCGTGACCGCGCCGACCGGCGACGGCGGGCTCGGCTTCGACTTCAAATGGAACATGGGCTGGATGCACGACACGCTCGCGTATCTGCACGAAGACCCGATTCATCGCCGCTATCACCACGACCGGATGACGTTCGGGCTCGTCTATGCGTTCTCCGAGCGCTTCGTGCTGCCGCTGTCGCACGACGAGGTCGTGCACGGCAAGGGCTCGCTCGCCGCAAAAATGCCCGGCGACGCGTGGCAGCGGCTCGCGACGCTGCGCGCGTACTTCGGCTTCATGTGGGCGCATCCGGGCAAGAAGCTGCTGTTCATGGGCAGCGAGTTCGCGCAATGGTCGGAGTTCGCGCACGACGCGACGCCGCACTGGGATCTGCTCGACGCGCCCGCGCACCGCGGCGTGCAGCGGCTCGTGCGCGACCTGAACCGCGCGTATGCGGCCGAGCCGGCGCTGCATGCGCTCGACTGCGATGCGGCCGGCTTCGCGTGGCTGATCGGTGACGATCGCGACAACAGCGTGCTCGCGTTCGCGCGCCGCGACGACAGCGGCCGCGTGGTGGTGGCGATCTGCAACTTCACGCCGGTGCCGCGCAGCGGCTATCGCGTCGGCTTGCCCGCGCCCGGACAGTGGCGCGAACTGATGAACACCGACGCGGCCGTGTACGGCGGCACCAACGCCGGCAACGACGGCGCCGTGTGGGCGCAGGACGTGCCCGCGCACGGCCAGCCGTGGTCGGCGACGTTGCACCTGCCGCCGCTCGCGACGCTGTGGCTGACCCCCGCATGACCCATCACGCTTTCAACACGGAGACGCTCCCCATGCCGTCTGCACTGCCTGCCCGCCTCGAACCCGGCCGCTGCTATCCGCTCGGCGCGACCTGGGACGGGCTCGGCACCAACTTCGCGGTGTTTTCCGCGCATGCGCAACGCATCCAGCTGTGCGTGTTCGATCCGACCGGCCGCAAGGAACTCGCGCGGCTCGACCTGCCCGAATGCACCGACGAGGTGTGGCACGGCTATCTGCCGAACGCGCATCCGGGCACCGTGTACGGCTTTCGCGCGGACGGGCCGTATCAGCCGCAGCAGGGCCATCGCTTCAATCCGACCAAGCTGCTGCTGGACCCGTACGCGCGCAAGCTGGTCGGTCATTTCCGCTGGTCCGACGCGCTGTTCGGCTACCGCGTGCATTCGAACCGCTCCGACCTGTCGATGGATCGCCGCGACTCGGCGCCCGCGATGCCGAAGGCGGTGGTCGTCGACGAGGCGTTCGACTGGAGCACCGACCGGCGCCCGGACGTGCCGTGGCGCAATACCGTGATCTACGAAACCCACGTGCGCGGCGCGTCGATGCGGCGCGCCGGCTTGCGCGCGCCGGAGCGCGGCACGTTCGCCTCGCTCGCGCATCCGGCGTTCGTCGATCACCTGCTGTCGATCGGCGTGACGACCGTCGAGCTGCTGCCCGTGCATGCGTTCCTCCAGCAGCGCGCGCTCGTGAACCGCGGGCTGCGCAACTACTGGGGCTACGACACGGCGGCGTTCTTCGCGCCGGAGCCGTCGTACCTGTCGACGCGGCGGCTCGACGAAATGCGCATCGCGATCCGCCAGCTGCATGCGGCCGGCATCGAAGTCGTGCTCGACGTCGTCTACAACCACACCTGCGAAGGCAACGAGCTCGGCCCGACGCTGTCGTGGCGCGGCCTCGACAACGCCAGCTACTACCGGCTGCGGCAGGACGATCCGCGTTATCACGTCGACGAGACCGGCTGCGGCAATACGCTGAACATGTCGCATCCGCGCGTCGTGCAGATGGTGATGGATTCGCTGCGCTACTGGGCGACCGCGTTCAACGTCGACGGCTTCCGCTTCGATCTCGGCGTGACGCTCGGCCGCGAGGATCACGGCTTCGAGCCCGGCTCGGGCTTTTTCGACGCGTTGCGGCAGGACCCGATCCTCGCGCAGCGCAAGCTGATCACCGAGCCGTGGGATCTCGGCCCCGGCGGCTATCAGCTCGGCCGCCATCCGCCCGGCTTCGCCGAATGGAACGACCGCTTTCGCGACACGGTGCGGCGCTTCTGGCGCGGCGACGCCGGCCAGCGCCCTGAGCTGGCGGCGCGGCTCGCCGGGTCGGCCGACCTGTTCAATCATCAGCGGCGCCGCACCTGGGCGTCGGTCAACTTCGTCACCGCGCACGACGGCTTCACGCTCGCCGATCTCGTGTCGTACGAGCACAAGCACAACGACGCGAACGGCGAGGACAACCGCGACGGCCGCGACGACAACTGCAGCGCCAACTGGGGCGCCGAAGGGCCGACGGACGATCCGGCGATCCGCGACCTGCGCGCGCGCGTCGCGCGCTCGATGCTCGCGACGCTGTTCACCGCGCTCGGCACGCCGATGCTCGTGGCCGGCGACGAATTCGGCCGCACCCAGCACGGCAACAACAACGCGTATTGCCAGGACAACGAGCTGTCGTGGCTCGACTGGGAGCTCGCGCACGACGACGAAGGCACGCAGATGATCCGCTTCGTGTCGCGGCTCGCGGCGATGCGGCGCATGTATCCGGTGATGTCCGCGCCGCACTACCCGTCGGGCGACCGCGACGGCGCGCCCGGCATGCGCGAGATCGAATGGTTCGACGAGCGCGGCGAGGTGCTGAGCGTGCCCGCGTGGGAAGACGGCGAGCGCCGCGCGCTGACGATGCGGCGCGTCGGCACCGGCCGCACCGGCCGCACCGAGGCGCTGCTCGTGATGCTCAATGCGTCGGCCGACACGATCACGTTCCAGCAGCCGGCGCCCGCGCTCGAGTACCGCGTGCTGCTCGATACCGCGACGCCCGACGCCGGCCCGCGCTCGTGGCCCGACAGCGGCGTCGAGGTGGCCGCGCACGCCGCCGTGATCGCGGTGGCGGCGGTGCCGCCCGACCTGTCCACGAAGGAGCCGTCATGACGTCACGTTCCGACCTTCGGCCCGGCACGCACGCGTATGCGTCGTCGTTCGGCGCGACCTGCGTCGACGCCGGACGCACGCGCTTCCGGCTATGGGCGCCGGCGAGCCGCAGCGCCGCGCTCGAGCTGCAGGGCGATTTCGAGGGCAAGCGCCCGGGCGAACAGCGCATCGACATGCAGCCAGTCGGCGACGGCTGGTTCGAGGTGGTCGCCGCGTGCGGCGCCGGTGCGCTGTACCGCTACGTGCTCGACGACGGCTTCGCGGTGCCGGACCCGGCGTCGCGCTTCCAGCCGTACGACGTGCACGGCCCGAGCCAGGTCGTCGATCCGGCCGCGTACCGCTGGCGCAACGACGCATGGCGCGGCCGGCCGTGGCACGAAACGGTGCTGTACGAGCTGCACGTCGGCGCGTGCGGCGGCTACGCGAACGTCGAGCGGCGGCTGCCGGCGCTGGCCGCCCTCGGCGTGACGGCGATCGAGCTGATGCCCATCAACGCGTTCCCCGGCGCGCGCAATTGGGGCTACGACGGCGTGCTGCCGTTCGCGCCCGATGCGTCGTACGGCCGGCCCGAGGAACTGAAGGCGCTGATCGATGCCGCGCACGGGCTCGGCCTGCAGGTGTTTCTCGACGTCGTCTACAACCACTTCGGCCCGGACGGGAATTTCCTGCCGCGCTACGCACCGGCGTTCTTCCGCGCGGACTGCAAGACCGCGTGGGGGCCGGCCATCGACTTCTCGCGCGCGCAGCCGAGCACCTTCTTCATCGACAACGCGCTGTACTGGCTCGACGAGTATCGCTTCGACGGGCTGCGGATCGACGCCGCGCATGCGATCGACGACGACGCGTGGCTGCGCGAGCTGGCGCGCCGCGTGCGCGCCCATGTCGGCGACGCGCGCCACGTGCATCTGGTGCTGGAGAACGAGCGCAATACCGCGAGCCTGCTCGGGCCGGACGGCTTCGACGCGCAGTGGAACGACGATTTCCACAACAGCGCGCACGTGCTGCTGACCGGCGAGCGCGACGGCTACTACCGCGCGTACGCCGACGCGCCGTTGCGTCAGCTCGCGCGCACGCTCGGCGAGGGCTTCGCGTATCAGGGCGAGCCGTCGCCGCTGCACGACGGCGCGCCGCGCGGCGAATCGAGCGCGCATCTCGCGCCCACGAGCTTCGTCGCGTTTTTGCAGAACCACGATCAGGTGGGCAACCGCGCGTTCGGCGAACGGCTGCGCGCGCTCGCCAACGACGACGCGGTGCGCGCGGCGACCGCGCTGCTGCTGCTCGCGCCGCAGGTGCCGCTGCTGTTCATGGGCGAGGAAGACGGCAGCACGCAGCCGTTCCAGTTCTTCACCGACTATCGCGGCGAGCTCGCCGATGCGGTGCGCGACGGCCGCCGCCGCGAGTTCGCCGCGTTTCCGGCGTTTGCAGACCCCGCGCATCGCGACGCGATTCCCGATCCGAACGACCTCGGGACGTTCGTGCGGTCGTCGCCGGCGCATGCGCATGAGAACGCGCATCAGGATGCCGATACGTGGCGGCGCTTCTACCGCAGCGCGCTGACGGTGCGGGCGGCGCTTGTGACGCCGCATTTGCCGGGAGCGCGCGCGTTGGGAGTCGAGTTGTTGGGGGCGCATTTCGAGGGGATGGGTAACGGCGGTGCTGCTGGTGCTGCTGGCACGGCTGCCGGGGCCGCTGCCGGTACTGCTAGTGCTGCTGCCGGGGGTGCCGGTGCTGCTGCCGGTGCTGCCGGTGCTGCCGGTGCTGCCGGTGCGGCTGGTGCTGCTGGGAGCGGCGCTGGTGAAGCTGGCGGTACCGGCGACGCTGGCGCTGACGGCGCTAGTGCTGCAGGAGACGACGGTGGCAACGCCGTCCGCGCCAGTGACAGCCACGAGAACGGCAAAGCCAACGACACCCCCATCGCCCTCGCCGCCCGCTGGCGGCTCGGCGACGGCAGCACGCTGACGATCGCCTTCAATCCCGGCTCGCACGACGCGGTGCTCGACACGCTGCCGGTCGGCAAGGTCGTGTTCGAGACGCCACCGCGCGCGCGCGACCGGCTCACTGACCGGCGACTGCCGGCGCGCAGCTGCATCGCCTGGCGCGATGGCGCGGTCAACCACGACGCGCTGATGCATCGCGCGAACGCACCGACGGCCAACACATGACGGCTAACACATGACGACCGACGTATCGATCGCCGAGCTCGCGCGCGCCGCGGGGCTCGAACCGGACTGGACCGACGCGGGCGGTGTCGCGCGTCGGGTGGACGACGACGCGCTCGTCGCGCTGGTCGACGCACTCGGCTGGCCCTGCGGCACGCCGATCGAGCGCGTCGACAGCGCGGCCGCGCTTGCCGATGCGCGCAACGCGCCGCCGCAGCTCGTCACCGGCGACGCCGGCGCGCCGCTCCCGCTGCCATACGCCGTCGCGCCGGCCGGCACGCGCTACCGGGTCACGCTCGAATCGGGCGCGCACGTCGACGGGCGCATCGCAGCGAGCGGCGAATCCGGCACGCTGGCGCCGATCGACGAGCCCGGTTATCACACGCTCGACCTCGGCGCACGACGCATTGCGCTTGCGATCGCGCCGCCGCGCGCGCGCCCGTTCGCCGGCGAGCGCATGCCGCGAATCGACGGACGCTGGGGAATCGCAGCACAGCTGTACGGGCTGTGCCGCACCAACGACGACGGCGCCGGCGACTACTCGGCGCTCGCCGAACTCGCCGCGCACGCGGCAAGGCATGGCGCGCACGCGGTCGCGATCAGCCCGACGCACGCCGGCTATCCGGCGCTGCCCGAGCACGACAGCCCGTATTCGCCGTCGTCGCGGCGCTGGCACAACGTCGCGTATCTCGACGGCGAGGCGGTGCCGGGCGCGGACTTCGTGCGACGCACGCTCGACCCGGCCGCCGCCGACGGCCGCGCGCCCGACACGCCGCTGATCGACTGGCCGCACGTGCTTCCGCTGCGACTGCGGCGCCTGCGTGCGTGCTTCGACGCCTGGCGCGAAAACGGCGAGCCGGCACGCGACGCATTCGAACGATTCCGCGCGGCCGGCGGCGCGGCGCTCGACGCGCATGCGCGCTTCGACGCGCTGCAGGCGTTCTGCATCGAGAACGGGATCGGCGCGGACTGGCGGCAATGGCCCGCGCAGTGGCGAGACCCGACGTCGCCCGAGGTCGACGCGTTCGCGCAGACCCACGCTGACACGATCGCCTTCCACACGTACCTGCAATGGTGCGCGTCCGACGCGCTCGGGCGCGCGCAGGCGACGGCGCGCGATGCAGGGATGGCGCTCGGGTTGATCGCCGATCTGGCGGTCGGCTCCGATTGCGCGGGCAGCGACGCATGGGCGCACGGCACGACGCTGTTGCGCGGCGTGTCGGTCGGCGCGCCGCCGGACCTGTTCAACACCGACGGGCAGGCGTGGGGCGTGACGACCTGGACGCCGGACGCGCTGCGCGCGACCGGCTTCGCGCCGTTCATCGAGCTGCTGCGCGCGGCGTTCGCGCATGCGGGCGGCATCCGTATCGATCACGTGCTCGGCCTGGCGCGGCTGTGGATCGTGCCGCACGGCCGCTCGCCGCGCGACGGCGCGTACCTGCGCTATCCGCTCGACGATCTGCTGCGCATCGTCGCGCTGGAAGCGGCCCGGCATCGCGCGATCGCGATCGGCGAGGATCTCGGCACGGTGCCGGCCGGCTTTCGCGAGCGGATCGCCGCGCAGGGCATCGCCGGCATGCGCGTGCTGTGGTTCGAGCGCGACGCCGACGGCGCATTCCGGCCGCCGTCGGACTGGGATCGCGATACGGTCGCGATGACGTCGACGCACGATCTGCCGACCGTCGCCGGCTGGTGGCGCGGCGTCGATCTCGAATGGCGGCGCGGCGCGCACGCGCAGCGGGACGACGGGCCTGCGCACGGCGCGGGCGACGACGTCGGGCTGGCCGCGGCCGCGCATGGCGTGGATGGCGCGGATGGCGATGAACGCAACGCGCCGTGCTTGCACGACGACGCCGACGCCGGCCGCGATCCGTCGCCGCCCGATCCCGCCCTCGCGGCGGCTGCCGCCGGCGCGGAAACCGAGCGCGCGGCCGAACGCACGGCGCTGTGGCGCGCGCTGCAGCGCGCCGGCTGCGCGGCGGCCGATCAGGCCATGCCACCGCCCGCTGCGCCGCCGGTCGACGCAGTCGTCGCCTACGTCGCGCGCAGCCCGTCGCCGCTCGCGATCGTGCCGCTCGAAGACCTGCTCGCCCTCGACGCGCAGCCGAACCTTCCCGGCCCGCCGTGCGGCCATCCGAACTGGCTGCGGCGGCTGCCGCGCGCGATCGACGCGCTGTTCGACGCGCCGGTGCGCGAGCGCATCGCCGCGATCGAACGCGCACGCCCTGTGCGCCAGGAGGACGCATGACGCCGCGCGCGACCCTGCGCGTGCAACTGCACGCGGGCTTCACGTTCGACGATGCGGCCGCGCAGGCGGACTATTTCGCGCGGCTCGGCGTGAGCCATCTGTACCTGTCGCCGATCACGACGGCCGAGCCCGGCTCGCTGCACGGCTACGACACCGTCGACCATCGCGCGATCAGCGCGGAGCTCGGCGGCGAAGCCGGCTTCGAGCGACTGGTCGAGGCGCTGCGCGCGCGTGGCCTCGGCGTCATCGTCGACATCGTGCCGAACCACATGGGCGTCGGCGGCGCATCGAACCACTGGTGGAACGACGTGCTCGAATGGGGGCCGGCGAGCCCCTACGCGCACTACTTCGACATCGACTGGCATCCGCCCGATGCGGTGCTCGACGGCAAGGTGCTGCTGCCCTGCCTCGGCGCGCCGTACGGCGACGCGCTCGCGGCCGGCGACATCACGCTCGACGTCGATCCGCAGACGGGGCGCTTCTTCTTCGCATGTCCGGGCCGCACGCTGCCGGTCGCGGCCGCGACCTATGCGGAGATCCTGCGCATCGCGAACCGCGCGGACCTGAACGCGCTGGCCGAACGCTTCGCCGCCGCGCCGCTGCGCGGCAGCGCGCGGCTCGCGCAGGCGCACGCGGCATTGCGCGACTACGCGGCCGAGCACGGCGCGCATGCGTTCGATGCGGTGCTGCGCGGCGTCGATCCGCGGCGCGCGCGCTCGCGCGCCTGCCTGCACCATCTGCTCGAAGGCCAGCACTATCGGCTCGCATGGTGGCGCACCGCCGCCGATGAACTGAACTGGCGGCGCTTCTTCGACATCGCGACGCTCGCGGCCGTGCGCGTCGAGGACGAAGCGGTGTTCGACGCGGTGCATGCGCTGCCGCTGGCGCTCCATGCGGCGGGCCTCGTCGACGGCCTGCGCGTCGATCACGTCGACGGCCTCGCCGATCCGCGCGCGTATTGCCGGCGTCTGCATGCGCGGCTCGCCGCGCAGCGCGACGAGCGACCGTTCCTCGTCGTCGAGAAGATCCTCGCGCCGGGCGAGACGCTGCCCGACGACTGGCACGCCGACGGCACGACCGGCTACGACTTCATGAACGACGTCGCCGCGTTGCTGCACGACCCGGCCGGCGCCGAGCCGCTCGCCGCGCACTGGGCCGCCGTGTCGGGCTCGACGCGCACCTTCGCCGACGAGGCGATCGCCGGCAAGCGGCGCGTGCTCGCGCGCCAGCTCGCGGGCGAGCATGCGCGGCTCGCGCGGGCGCTGCACCGCATCGCGCGCGCCGCGCCGGCGACCCGCGACATCAGCCGCAACGCGCTGCACCGCGTGCTGGGCGAACTCGCCGTGCATCTGCCCGTGTACCGCATGTATCCGGCGCTCGGCGACGAACCGGGCGACGCCGATCGCCGCGTGCTCGAACGCGCGTACGACGCGGCCCGCGCGGCGACCGATCCGTCCGACCGCTATGCGCTCGAGCGCGCCGCCGCCTGGCTCGGGCTGCCCGGCATCCGTGTGCCGCGCGCGGATCCGGCCGCGCTGCTCGCGGTGCGCGTCGCGTTCGCGCAGCTCAGCGCGCCGCTTGCCGCGAAGGGCGTCGAGGATACGGCGAACTACCGCTACGGCCGGCTGCTGTCGCGCAACGAGGTCGGCGCCGACGCGGGCGACTTCAGCCTGTCGCGCGGCGCGTTCCACGCGCGCAACCGGCGTCGCGCGCGCAGCGTGCCGCGCACGCTCGTCGCCACCGCGACGCACGATCACAAGCGCGGCGAAGACGCGCGTGCGCGGCTCGCGGTGCTGAGCGAAGTGCCCGACGCGTGGCGCGCGGTGTCGCTCGACTGGTCGGCGCTGAACCAGCCGCATCGCGGCGCCGCGCATCGCGATCTCGCGTGGACGCCGGGGCCGGCGGCCGAGGCCATGCTGTATCAGACGCTGGTGGGCTGCTGGCCGCCGACGCTCGCGCCCGACGACGCGGCGGGCGTCGCCGCCCTGGCCGAGCGTGTGGTGGGCTGGCAAACGAAGGCGTTGCGCGAGGCGAAGCAGCACACCGACTGGCTCGCGCCCGATGCGGACTACGAACGCGCGAGCGAGCAGTTCGTCCGCGCGATCCTCACGCCGCGCGGTGCGGGCGATTTTCTGCATCGGCTGCATGCGTTCGTCGCGCGGATCGCCCCGGCCGGCGTCGTCAACAGTCTCGCGCAGGTGGCGCTGCGCATCGCGTCGCCGGGCGTGCCCGATCTGTATCAAGGTACCGAGTTATGGGATCACTCTCTGGTCGATCCCGACAACCGGCGCGAGGTGCCGTTCGCGCAGCTCGCGGCCGAGCCGGTCGATCGGACGGTCGCCGCGTATCTGCGCGACTGGCCGGACGCGCGCGTGAAGCGCGCGCTGATCGAGCGGATGCTCGCGCTGCGCGCGCACCGGCCGGCGACGTTCGCGGACGGCGCCTACGTGCCGCTGCGCGTGCGCGGTCCGCTCGGGCGGCATGCGGTGGCGTTCGCGCGCCGCGACGACACGGCGACCGTCGTGGTCGTCGTGACGCGGCTCGCGTGCCGCCTGCTCGGCGACATGCCGGGCTTGCCGCGCATCGAGCCTCGGGAATGGGGCGATACGGCGGTCGTGCTCCCGCCGATGGCGGGCGAGCCGTGGCTCGACTGCCTGAACGGCGGCGGCGCGGTCGAGACGCATGACGGCATGCTGCGGCTCGATCGGTGTTTGTCGGCGCTGCCGGTGGCCGTGGTCGTCGCGACGCGCGGTCGGGGCTGAAGCCGGGGGCGGCCCGCACTCCCCCGGCGACGGCAACCGCCGACCGGTCGACTACCCACTCGCCCGACCCACCGCTCGCGATCGAACCGCCCCCGCCGCGCGCGATCCCCGGCGCCCGGGGAACCGCTCGCCCCCGCGCCAGCACGCGGATCATCCCGTTTCCCGGCATTGACGTGATATCGTGCGCATCGACAGAAGCGTCCACCATTCATTCCGTCATGAGGGGCGACATGCGTCTAGCCGAATTCATCACGCGCAACATGGAACCGATCCTCGTGCAGTGGGAAGCGTTCGCTGCAACGCTGCTCCCGGCCGCGAGAACCATGGACTCCCACGGGCTGCGCGATCATGCGCGCCAGATCCTGGAGGCGATTGCCAAGGACATCGCAACCCCACAAACGCGGGAAGAACAGCGGGAAAAATCGCTCGGCCGCGCACCCAAGCCGACGAATGCCTCGGAAACGGCCGCCCAGACGCATGCCGTGCTGCGCGCGCGGCGCGGCTTCGACATCAACCAGCTGGCGGCCGAGTATCGCGCGCTGCGCGCCAGCGTGCTGGCGCTGTGGATCGACGAGTGTCGGCCGAGCCCGCCCGATCTCGACGACATGATCCGCTTCAACGAAGCGATCGATCAGGCGCTCGCGGAATCGGTCGCGTTCTTTACCGAGCAGGTCGAGCAGGCGCGCAACCTGTTGCTCGGCATGCTCGGGCACGACATGCGCACGCCGTTGCAGACGATTCGCCTGACGGCAAGCTATCTGTCGGCGCTCAATGCCGGCGAGCAGGTGTCGGAAGCGGCCGCCCGGCTGATCCGCAGCGGCCGCCGCATGCAGTCCCTGCTCGACGACCTGTGCGATTTCAGCCGGACCCAGCTTGGGCTAGGCATCAACGTGATCCGCCGCGACGCGGATCTCGCCCATGTCGTGGCCAATGTGGTCGACGAATTGCGGGCCGCACATCCGGATCGCGAAATCAACGTCGACGTGCGCGGCGACCTCCGCGGCGACTGGGACGATCAGCGGCTGCAACAACTGCTCAGCAATCTGCTGACCAACGCGCTGAAGTACGGGACGCCCAAAACGCCGGTTCGCGCCACCGCGATCGCGACCGACGACGAAGTGACGATCGAGATCGGCAACAGCGGTCCGCCCGTCGAGCCGGGTCTGCTGGAGCGCATCTTCGATCCGCTGCAACGCGGCACCGGCCCATCGGAGAAAAGCGGCGAGGACGTCGGACTGGGCCTCGGGCTGTACATCGCCAGCGAAATCGCCAACGCACATCGCGGGCAGATCGACGCGCGCTCCGACGAGTCGGAAACGGTCTTTGCGGTGCGGCTGCCGCGCCGCGCGTGACATGGCGTGGCGGTGCCGCGTATCGCACCGCGTCAGGCGGATTTGACACGCGACGGATCCGGCGCGTGACGCGCCCGGCGACGCGTAGCCACGGCGCGCGCGCTACGCGTCGCCGGACACGCGCGTCATCGCGAGCAGTTCTTCGATGAACGCGCTGCGTTGCTCGGCCTCCAGCGGGCGCACGCCGCATACTTCGTCGAACCACAAGCCTTCCACCGCAAACCGGATCAGCCGGGCCGTGCGTTCCGGCAATTGGTCGCGCGCGAGCAATTCGCCCCAGCGCGCGACGTGACCGGCATACACGGGCAGCAGGCCGGGCTCCAGCAGCAGGCTGCCGATCACGGCCGACAGGCTGCGCCCCTGCAGCGCCTGCTCGGAACTCGCAATGATGTAAGCACGCGTCCACGCGCCGGGCTCGCCATCCGCGTGCGCGGCTTCGGTGACCGCCTGCTCGAACGTCGCCGCCTCGAAGTCCAGCAGCCCGGCAAGCAGCTCGGACTTGCTCGAAAAGTGATAGAGCAGCCCGCCTTTGCTGACGCCGGCCACCGCCGCAGCCTCGGCAAGGGTAAGTCCCAAGATCCCTTTTTCCTGCAGAATCTGCCGCGACGCTTCGAAGATTTTTCTCTTGGTCGCGCCGATATCGGTATCGCTGGTCTCTTTCATTGGGTTTTGATGGAATGAAGTGATGCGGCAAGCCATACCGGCCGGGCGCTGCATTATACAAATACCCTTTGCGCTTTTTTTTGATCTCGGTACTGTACCGGCTGGACGGTTTAGTTAGATTGGACGGACCGTCCCATGGCCCAATTTCGGTCCGATACCTGGCTTCGATGGAACGATGAACGAGCAAGCGCACATTTCCGAGATCGACCACCGTCACGCGGGCAGCGACTGCGTGCTCACGCTTGCGCACGGCCGGCTTCGCGGCAGCCGCTCGCACGGCGTCGCGCGCTTCCTTGGCATCCCGTACGGAATGCCGGCAACCGGCAGCAGGCGCTTCGCGCCGCCGGTCGCGCCGCTCGCGTGGGACGGCACGCGCGACTGCCGCGCGTACGGCGATGCCTGTCCGCAGGTCAACGACGACCTGCCGGCGTGGCGGTTCGACGGCGATCATTCGGCGAACTGTCTGAACCTCAACGTGTGGACGCCGGCCGCCGCCATGCCCGGCGACCGTTTGCCGGTGATGGTCTGGCTGCACGGCGGCGCCTATCTGTCCGGCTCGGCGAACCTGCCGTTGTACGACGGACGCACGCTCGCCGACGAGCAGCAGGTCGTCGTCGTGTCGATCAACCATCGGCTGAACGCGTTCGGCTACCTGTACCTGAGCGATCGAGACGAGCATGGCGCGCAAGCCGCCAACGTGGGGCAGCAGGACATCGTGCTGGCGCTCGTGTGGATCGCCGCGAACATCGCCGCGTTCGGCGGCGATGCGGGCAACGTCACGCTGTTCGGCGAATCGGGCGGCGGCGGGAAGATCTGCGCGCTGACGATGATGCCGTCGGCCGACGGGCTGTTTCACAAGGCCATCATCCAGAGCGGCACGTTCGTCACGATGCTGTCGCGCGCGCAGGCACGCGAGCGCACCGACGCGCTGCTGTCGCTGCTCGGCGCCGATGCGCGCTCGCTCGCCGCGATCGACGATGCGCGCTTGCTCGGCGCGGCGCGCCGCTTGATCGACCGATACGGCTATACCGCGTTCTGGCCGGTCGACGACGGCAACGTCGTCGATGCGTCGCGGCGGCGTGCGGCATCGGTGCCGATGCTGATCGGCACGACGCGGCACGAGGCCGCCTATTTTCTGCCGCCGCAGCTGCTCGCGCGAAGCCCGCTCGACTCGACGGACTATCGCGATGCGCTCGAAGAGGGCATGCGCCCGCTGTGCATCGGCGCGGACGACGTGCGGGCGGCAGCCGCCACCGCAGCGCGGTTGCACGCGCTCGGGCCGCGCTCGCTCGGCCGCGACCTGACCGACGTGATGTTCCGGATGCCCGCGCTGGCGCTCGCCGAGCGTAACGCCGAGCACGCGGACACGTTCGTCTACCGGTTCGACTGGGCATTCCCGTGCTGCGGCGGCCGCTACGCGATCCACGGTGCCGAAATCCCGTTCGTGTTCGGCACGCTCGACTACGCGCTGCCCGCCTGGGACAGCGCCGATCTTCCGCGCGACCGCTATCGCGACGACCCGCACGGCGACCGGTTCCGCCTCGCCGCCCGCGTGCGCCGCGCGTGGGCCGGGTTTGCGCGCTGCGGCGATCCGTCGGCCGGCGACGCATCGATATGGCGGCGCTACACGCGCGACCAACCCGCGACCCGCATCTTCGACCGCATCTGCCGGATCGAGACCGATCCGGACGGGCCGCGGCGACATGCGCTGTTCGCCGCGGATTCGAACGCATTCAGCAGTTCCACTCTCATCGACAAGGAATAGACATGGAGACGTCAGCGGCAACCGGTGCATCCCAGTCAACGCGGCCGTTGAACTGGCTCGGAATCGTGTTTTTCGTGCTGGCCACCAACGGACCGCTGACCAGCCTGATCGGCTGCGTGCCGTACGGCGTCGCCTATGGCAACGGCATCGGCATCTCGGGCTCCTATCTGTGCGTGGGGCTGATCTACCTGTTCTTTGCGGTCGGCTTCACCGCGATGAGCCGCCACGTATCGAATGCGGGCGCACTGTACGCGTACGTCGGACAAGGGCTCGGGCGGCCGGCGGGCGTGGGCGCCGCGTTCATGGCCGTCGCGTCGTATTTCGTGATCACGCTCGCGTGCTACGCGCTGCTCGGTTTCTACATCAGCTACTTCATCGGCAGCCTGACGGGCGTCGCCGTGCCGTGGTGGGCCTGCACGCTCGCGGCGGCGGCCGTCGTGCACGTGTTCGCGATCAACAACGTGCAGTTCAACGGCGCGGTGCTGTTCCTGCTGATGATCATCGAGATCGGGCTGATCGTCGCGTTCAATGTCAAGGTCGCGGCCACGGGCGGCGGCGTCGAGCACTTCAGCCTGGCGCCGCTGCATCCGGCGAACGTGCTGACGAGCAAGTTCGGCACGTCGCTCGTGTTCGTCGTGGTCGCGTACATGGGCTTCGAGACGACGGTGATCTACGCGAACGACGTGCGCAATCCGAACCGGTCGATTCCGATCGCCACGTACGTCAGCGTCGCGATCATCATGGCGATCTATGTGGTGTCGACGGTGCAGATGTCCAACGCATTCGGCTACGCCGAAGTGGTCGCGCTGGCGCAGAAGTCGCCGGCCGATCTATGGTTCGCAGTGACGGAGCGCGTGCTCGGCAAGCAGATGGTGATGGTCACCAATGCGCTGCTCATCACCAGCATGCTTGCGGCGATCATCAGCTTCAACAACGCGACCGTACGTTACTGGTATTCGCTCGGCCGCGACGGGATCGCATTCGGCTCGCTCGGCGAGTTGAGCAGCAACAAGCGGCTGCCGATCCGCGCAGCCAACATGCAGTCCGTGCTGATGATCGCGCTGATCGTGCTGTTCGCCGTATATCGCGTCGACCCCGTGATGGTGATCACGCCGTATCTGAGCATTCCGGCGGCGATCGGCATCGTCTGCGTTCAGGCACTGACGGCGCTCGCGGTGATCCGGTTCTTCCGCATGCGTCGCGAGCGCGCAACGCCGTTCATCCGGTGGGCGGTGTTTCCGGCGATCAGCTTTGCCGGATTCGGTTATTTCCTGTACGCGATGATCGGCAACGTCTCGCTGATGGCCGGTACGTCGTCGACGGTCGTGTCCATTCTGCCGTGGACGACGCCGGCCATCGCCGTCGCCGGTGCCGCGTTCGCGATATGGCTGCGGCATGCACGGCCGTCGGTGTATGGCGCGCTGGGGCGTTTTCTCAACGAGAGTTGACGGGTTTCGGTTCGTGGCGGGGTGATGGCCCGCGACGAACCGTTGCGCCGGATCGGTTGACCTGTTCGGCCGAGCTGGCCGGTCCCGGCGCAACTGTCGCCCGATGCGGACGTAATTTTTCTCGTTCGCGTCGGCCCGCAGCCGACACCGATGCGACGCTCGTCGCACTGCCCGTTTATGAGGATCCGGCCGCGCCGAAAATCGGTGGCGATACGCAAGCTGACAGCGTAACGACGAAGCCTTGCCGCTCGGCCTGGATGCCGAACGAGTCGATGCTTGCGGGTGCGTGGTGAAGCTTCACCGCAAGTTCGAAGCGACGACCGCGAAGCTCGCAGGAGCGATGGCTCGATTCGGACCCGGCAAAAAGCCGACTCCCAGAATCTGTTTCCGGCGAACGTGCGCGTCGTCACCGCATGGCACCCGGCGAAAGAGCGCGCGCTCGCGATCGGCATGTACACCGCGATGCAATACGTCGCGCTCGGCGTGCTGGTCGCGGCGATCTGGTACGCGCGCTACCGCGATCCGCAGCACTCGAACGCGAGTCGCGCCGAGTTGGACTTCATCAAGGCGGGCGGCGGTCTCGCCGATTCGACCGGCGACGTGCAGCACGATCAGCCCACCGTGCCGACCTGGACCAAGGTGAAGCAGCTGCTGTCGCACCGTCAGCGGTGGGGCATGTTCATCGGCCAGCTCTCGGTGAATACGACGTTGTTCTTCTTCCTGACCGGGTTTCCCACTTATCTGATCAACGGCAAGGGTATGACGATGCTCAAGGGCGGCATCTATGCGGCGATTCCGTTCCTGGTCGCGATCTTCGGCACGCTGATCGCCGGGCGCCTGTCCGACTGGATGGTCGGCGCAGGCTTCACGAACAGCAAGGCCCGCAAGGTGCCGATCATCATCGGCTTCACGTTGTCGTGCGTGATTCTCGGCGCAAACTACACGTCGTCGATCAACGTGGTGATCGCATTCATGGCGGTCGCGTTCTTCGGTCAGGCAATGGCGTCCACGGTGACGGGCGCATTGCTTTCCGACATCGCGCCGAACGGCATGGTCGGCCTGCTGTACTTCGTCGCGAACGTGGGCGGGACGCTGGCGCCGATCGTGGTCGGCTTCATCGTCAAGTCGACGGGCGGGTTCACTCTCGCGCTCGTCTACGTTGCGGCGGTCGCGGCGCTTGGCGTCGCGTCCTATCTGTTCGTGCTCGGCGACGTCCGTCGAATCGAAATCGCCAGCCGATAACGCGACGGCCGCGCGGTATGCGCGCACCGCGCGGCCTCACTGTCACGCCGTCGACAACATCGAGAAGCTCCGCACGTACGTCGGAATCTCGGCAGCCGGCACCGCGCGACAAAAGTGATAGCCCTGCACGATCGGGCAGCCCTCGGCGACCAGGAACGACAACTGGTCCGAACGTTCGACGCCTTCGGCCACCACTTCGAAATGCAGGCTGCGAGCGAGCGCGAGGATCGCGCGGATGATCGCCTCGTCGGCGCAGTTGGTGCCGATACCTCGCACGAACGACATGTCGATCTTCAACCGGTCGGCGTGGAAGGTGCGCAGGTACGACAGGCTCGAATACCCGGTACCGAAATCGTCGATCGCGATCAGCACGCCGATTTCGTTCAGCGCACGCAGCGCGGGCAGCGCACCGGGCGCGACCAGCGCGCCTTCGGTGATCTCGAGCTCGAGCTGATGAGCCGGCAGCCCGGACGCATCCAGCACGCGCCGCACCACGCTGCAGAAGTCGCCGCTCGCCAGCTGTCGCGGCGATACGTTCACCGACACGCGCAACGCCGGCAACGTGTCCGCCCAGCGCTTCGCCTGTCCGCATGCGCTGCGCAGCACCCACTCGCCCAGTTGCCCGATCAGCCCGATATCTTCGGCAAGCGGGATGAAGGTGGCCGGGCTCACGGCGCCCATCTCGGGGTCGTGCCAGCGCAACAGCGCCTCGACGCCGCTCACGCGGCTCGTGCGCACGTCGATCTGCGGCTGGTACGCAAGCTCGAAGCCATCGTGCTCCAGCGCGGCGCGCAACCGGTGCGACAGCGCGATACGCCGCTCCGCCGCTTCCGCGAACGACGGCTGGAACAGCTCGACGGTGTTGCGGCCGCGCGCCTTCGCCTGGTACATCGCCAGATCGGCGTGCTTCAGAAGCGTCTCCGCATCGAGCCCGTCTGCCGGGTAGCACGCGACACCGATGCTCAACTGCACGCGCGACTGGGCGTCGCCGATCTGCACCGGACGCTCCAACGCACGGGCGATGCGCCGCAGCAGCGCGGCCAGCCGGTCGCCGTCGTCCGGGCGCCCGAGCATCGCGACGAACTCGTCGCCGCCGTAGCGCGTCACCGTGCCGTCGTCGCCGACGCAACCGGACAGCCGTTGCGCGACCTCGCGCAGCAGGCGGTCGCCCGCGCCGTGGCCGAGGCTGTCGTTGATGTCCTTGAGCCGGTCCACGTCCATGAACAGCAGCGCGAACGCGCGCTGCTCCGCCACCGCCTGCTCGATCAGCTCGCGCAGCGTCGCGCGGTTCGGCAAACCGGTCAGCGCATCGCGCCGCGCCTGCCTCACCAGCTGATCGCGCGAATCGATCAGCTCGGTCAGGTCGCTGATCACGCAGATGTGATACGTCAGATCGTCGCGCACCGGCGCGACGTACAGTTGCCCCCAGAACGCCGAGCCGTCGGCCCGCCGGCTGCGCAGCAGCCGTGCGCCCGCACTGCCGGCGGCCAGCGCCTGGGCCATCTGCTCGAACAGCAGCCCCTGCTGCCCGGCACGCGCGAGGCCGGCATGGTCGCGGCCGACGACTTGCGCGCTGGTGTAGCCGGTGATGGTCTCGAACGCGGGATTCGCATATTCGACGATCTCCTCGCCCGCTTCGATGCGCGTGATCAGCACGCCGTTGCCGATCGCGTCGAGCGCGCGGCTGCGCAGCCGCAGCGCCAGCTCGGCGTTCTTGCGCTCGGTCACGTCGATCGCGGTGATGAAGCAGGCGTCGCGCTTCGTGTACGTCAGAAAGTGATACGACAGATCGACGTACATCGCGCGGCCATCGCTGCGCCGGTGCCGGCAAATGCCGGCCGAGCCGCTGCCCGTGCCGGACGTGCGCAGATGCTGCAGATCGCGCAGGAACGCCGGCATGTCGGCCTGCGCGTACAGCGACGCCATGTCGCGCCGGCACAGCTCGCCCGCCGGATAGCCGTACTGCGCTGCCGCGGCGACGTTCACGGCCATGATGGCCAGCGTCTCGACGTCGAAAATCAGCATCGGCAGCGGATGGTGCTCGAAATACTGGCGAAAGCGCCGCTCGTTCTCGGCGGCGACCAGACGCCCGCGCTGCCGTTCGAGCCGCGCGCGGTAGCGCGCGACGAACGCGTAGCTGAGCAGCGCACAGGTGAGCAGCGACGACAGCGCCAGCACGCTACCCTCGATCGCCTCGTTGCGGCTCGCGCGGTCGGACATCGCGCGCAGGATCCGGGTTTGCCCTTCGCGCAGCGCCGTGAGCTGGCCGATGATCTGCGCGAGCAGGCGGTTCGCCTCCAGCAAGCCGGCACTGTCGACCGACGCGCGACCGCCTGCGACCTGCGCGTTGACCGTGATTTCGGCGAGCAGCCACGCCCATCGCGCGGTTTCCTGACGCAGCGCGTGGATGGTCTCGATGCCGCCGCGGTCGTCGGCATAGCTCTGCTCGAGACGCCGGAAGCCGGCCACGGCCGCACCGACGCGCTCGACCGGCCACGCGAACGACGCCGCGCGCGTGCTGCCGAAGCCCTGCAGAAAATCGGCGTTGGCGCGCAGATAGAGCGCCTGCAGCGCGTCGATGTCGTTGCGCGCGTGCAGCGCATGCACGCGCTGCGCGTTCAGCCGGTTGTGGCTGATCGTGATGTAGCCGAGCCCCGACGCGAACATCGCGAGCCCCACGAAGGCGAGCCCGAGCGTGACGGGAAGACGGGCGCCGTCGACGACGTGACGTTGCCACCAACGCCGGACCGCAGCGGGAGCACGAGATAACAGGACGAACTTCATCGAAGGGCAATAAGACGGCAAGAAGCGCAGCACTACACGCAACCGGCTCTCAGTCCCGGCTGTTCGAATATGGGGCCAGTCCCGTCATGGCAGGAATTTTGTCTCCGACCTGATATATCGGTGCGCGGCGCAAAAACTTCAGTGAAATTTTCGGCCGCGACAGGCGGGTTATTGCCGAATCATCGCTGCGTCACTCGAAAATGCCCGCTGGCCAGGTCCGCGCCCGTTACGACCATTCCTCCGGCGGCATCGCGGGGCGATCGTCCTCCCACAGCGGCTCGCCAGTATCGTGACCGCCGCTCGTGGCGACTGGCCCTTGGCCGTCCGGGCGCTCCTTGCGCTGCGCCGCGTCGCGCGACGTGGCCGCACGCAGCCGCGCTCGCGTGCGGGTCGGTGCGACCGTGCGTTGCCCGCCGGGAAAGTGCTCGCCGCTCGCGGTTCGATCGTCGGTCCGTTGCATGTCGGAAGCTGCAGTCATGGGTGCCCTCCTTGGGTCGGTGAAGGAAACGCTGCTCCCTGGAGCAGCAATTCCGGTGCCGATGGCCGGGCAAGCGGCTTGCTATGAGCGCCTTATCGCAACTCGTTACGGAGGTAACCATGCCGACAGACCGCAGCACGCCACCCTCGACGCGACGCCGGCTCGGCGCCTGGATGGCCGGAGAGGAAGCGCAGATGGCGGCGTACCGCGAAAAGCTCGCGAGCGACGCGCGCACACAGGCCGGCGAACGGCTGCGTACGCCGGCCGTGCAGGCGCTCGCGCAATTGTTCGACGATAACGCGGTGCTGCGCATGGGCCTCACGCGCGCGATCGACGAGGCGCGCGCCGCGGGCCGCCGGCTCGGCTACGCGTCGATCGGCGAGCTGATGACGGTGCTCGACCATCTGATGACGTACGCGCCGCCGTTCAGCGAAACGAGCCTGATCGTGTGTCCGGTGAACGCATTCCTCGACTGGCCGATGTGCATGCCGTCGGGCCATGCGGTGTTTCGCGACGCGGCGGTCAACGCGCAGTTGAAGCAGGTGCTGAACGTGTGGTGCGACTTTCTCGGCGGTCCGCATTCGCGCGCGCATCTCGACACGTCCGCGCCGAACGGCTGGTTCTGCAAGGCCGCGCAACAGCGCCTCGGTCTGTCGCAGTTCGAGTACCGCGAAGATCAGCCGCACTGGGGCTTCGATTCGTGGAACGACTTCTTTACGCGGCGTTTTCGGGCGGGCATGCGGCCGGTCGCGGCGCCCGGCGATTCACACGTGATCGTCAGCCCCTGCGAATCCACGCCGTACCACACCGCGTCGAACGTGAAGATTCGCGACACGTTCTGGATCAAGGGGCAACCGTATTCGTTGCGCGACATCTTCACGCCGGCGTGGCAGCCGCTCGCCGAGCGCTTCGTCGGCGGCGAGATCTATCAGGCCTATCTGGCCGCGTACAACTATCACCGCTGGCACGCGCCGGTGCGCGGCACCGTCACGCACGCGTACCGTGTGGAAGGCGCGTATTACTCCGTCGCCGAAGCGGAAGGCCCCGATCCGGCCGGGCTCAACGACTCGCAGGGCTATATGACGGCCGTGGCCGCCCGCGCGATCGTCGCGATCGACAGCGACGATCCGGGCATCGGCACCGTCGCGGCGGTGTTCATCGGGATGGGCGACGTGTCGTCGTGCGTGATCGAGGTGGTGCCGGGGCAGCGCGTGGACAAGGGCGAGGAGATCGGGTATTTCCAGTTCGGTGGCTCGACCTGCTGCCTGGTATTCGAGCCGGGCGTGATCGACCGCTTCCTGTATGCGCCGCCGTCCGACGGCGAACCGCCGGTCGTGAAGGTCAACGATTCCGTGGCGATCGCGCGTTGAGGCGCGGGCCGGCAGCGCGCGGCGCGCGGGTTACAGCTCGAAGCCGTCGACCCGCCGGTCGTCGTGCCGCTGCACGCTCCGGACCATCGTCAAGCCGCCGGCGGTCAACGCAGGACGGTGTGCGCCCGACCCGTCGGGCTGCAACTCGATCAGTTCCCGTTCCATCAACGCGACGACGTCGTCGCGGTCGAGCTGGATCTGTTCCGGTGCGCGATGCACCAGGAACAGTGCAGCGAATTCATGTGCGGTCAGCATGTTTGATTTCCCCCGTGGACGGCTTCATACGGTGCGGCGCGCGCCTCGTGTCGGCGCGGGCGCGCAGGCGCGCGCCGCAGCTATAGGGACATGCAGGGATCGTGCCAACCGCCATGAAGCGCGAGATCGGCGCACAGCGCGCGTGCGGCGTGGTCTGTCGCCACGGGCTGCGCGCGCCCCGGTGCAAAGTTTTCAACGCCATGTAATGCCGCGGGACAACGGCCGACGGTTTCACCGCCACGCCGCCACGCCGGCCGTCGCCGCGCGGTGCAGCGCGTCGCTCACGACCGGCGCGCGCGCTCGAGGCCCGCGCGCGCGGCCTCGCCGACGACCGTCTCGCGCACGCGGAAATAACCGCTGTGAAGCTCGACGACGCCTTCGCCGTTCGCCAGCAGCTCGGCGCAGGCCGCCTGGATCCGCACACGGCCACGCTCGAACGCGTCGCGCAAGTCGGCTTCCAGCGCGGAGCGTGCGCCGAAATGATCTTCCAGCGCTTCCACGCTGATCGCGGCCGTCTGCGGCTTGCCGTCGACGTCGATCACGAAGCGCAACTGCAGCGCCGCGCCGTCGAATTCAGGCGGCGCATCGGTCAGCGTCACGCGGTACTCGGAGGAAGCCATCGCTCAGGCTCCCCGCGCGGCGAGGCACTGCACCAGCGCGCCGTTGAACGCGGGCAGGTCGTCCGGCTTGCGGCTCGTGATCAGATTGCCGTCGCGCACGACTTCCTGATCGACCCACTTGCCGCCCGCGTTGCGGATGTCGTCCTGCAGGCTCGGCCAGCTCGTCATCGTGCGGCCGTTGACGAGCCCGGACGACACCAGCAGCCACCCGCCGTGGCAGATCGCCGCGATCGGCTTGCCGCCGCCGACGGCTGCGGTCACGAATTCGCGCGCGGCCGGCAACATGCGGATCGCGTCGCCGTTCACGACGCCGCCCGGCAGCACCACCGCGTCGTAATCGCCTTCGCGCACGTCGTCGAACGTGCGATCGACCTTCACGCGCTCGCCCTTGTCGACGTGCCGGAAGCCCTGGATCTCGCCGGCTTGTTGCGAGATCACGTCGACCTGCGCGCCTTCGGCCTTCAGCGCGCGCAGCGGTTCGACCAGTTCGGCTTCCTCGAAGCCGTCGACGGCGAGGATCGCCACCTTGCATTGGTCCAGCTTGTTGCTCATGGATCGCTCCCTGTCGTGTTACCGCGTTGCGGCGCCCATCGTGCCGTGCAGCTTGCGCAGCAATCGCCATGCCGGTCGCTCGCCGGAGCGACCCTGATCGCGGTGCCGCTGCGCGTGCTCTGCAAACATTGCAACGCGGTGTAACGCGTGCTGCGGCCGGCCGGCGACGCATCGACATGCGACGTCGGCCAGGTGTCGCACGTGTCGCGAGTATCGCGTTACCGGGTTACTGCAAATGGCGCGCCACGTCGAGCATCGCGTCGGTGAGCTCGACCGTCAGCGTCATCTCGTCGCCGGTGTCGGGCAACGTCTCGAGGGTCGCCTGCACGCTGTCGTGCAGCATCGCGTGAACGCGCAAGCGCGCAGCTTCGTCGAGGTTCGCGTAGCGCTCCATCGTGTCGCAGTCGAGCGCGAGCATGACCGAGTGCCGCGCGGCAATCGGCGACGCGTTGGGCGCCGACGCCCAGGCCGCATGGAACATGATCCTGCCGGTTTCGACGTCGAGACGCACCGTCGTGTCGAGATCGTCGGTATCGATGTCGTCCGCGTCGAGGTCGTTGGGGTCGAACGAGTTCCAATGATTCGAGTGCATGATGTCCTCCTGCGTGGCGGCGGCGCGCCGGCTGCGCGGCCGGCCCCGCCATCGCGCCGCGCCGGCTGCGCCGACGCGACACCGTGATCGTCAAATGAGCGCGTCAATACCCGCTGGAGCCCGCGCTGCCCGTGCCGCCCGCACCGCCGCCGCCCGAGCCGGTCGCGCCCGACGAGCGGCCGGCGCCCGCGCCGGCACCGGTGCCGGCCTGACCCGCGCCCACGCCGCCCATCCCCGCGCTACCGCCGCCGTTTGCGCCGGCGCCGTTGCCCATACCGCCCATCCCCGCGCTGCCGCCGCTACCACCCTTACCGGCTGCGCTCGGGCCGCCCGGCTTGGTACGTACATGCGGCCGCGCGTGCGAACGTTTGCCGCGTGCGTCGTTCATCCGCGTCGCAGGCGGCGGCGCGGCCGTGTTGCCGTTCGACATGCCGCTGCCGCCGTCCTGCGCCGACGTATCGGGCGGCGACAGGATCGGCGCGCCGGTGCCGTGGTCCGCGCGCTGCGAGTTCTGCGCCCACGCGGCGGGCGCGGGGGCGACGAGCGCGACGGCTGCGCACGCGACCAGACGGCGCGCGGCAGATTTCGATTCGGATGCTGACTTCATGGTGCGTTCTCCCTCAATGGAACCGCTGTCGTGGAACGTTCATGCGCAGACGAATCAGCAAGGCCCGTGCCGTCGTCGTCGGCCGGCACGCCACTTGCGGCCCCGCGTCCGTTCATCCGATCCCTTACGGAGTCGCCGCCATGCCTTCCACTTCCGCTTCACCGCCGCACGGCAAACGCGCGTCGCGCCGCCCCGGCCGCGCGCGCAGCAACGGTCCCCAGCACCGCAACCGCTGGTCTGCCGACGTGATGCAAAAAAGTGACGCCCTCGACCTCGAGCCGCACATCTTCCAGTCCGACGATCCGGCGGAGATCGCCGCGTCGCTGAAGCGCTCGGCCGAGCACAGCCGCCGCCGCAAGGCGACGCCGTTCCAGTCGGCGATGTCGATGCTGAACTTCTATGTGAACCGCGCGGGCCGCAACCTGCCGAAAACCCGTCGCGCGACGCTCGAGCGCGCGAAGCGGAAACTGCGCGAGGCGTTCGGCCGCAAGCCGTGACCGCACGCCTTTTTCCCCTCTCCAACTGCCCGTTTTCGCATGCATGAAACCCTCTGGTATCTGATCGTCGGCGCGGTGTTGATGGGCATGGGCGTCGCGACCTCGGCGCTGCGCCATCTGCCTTGCAGCAGCGCGATGATCTATCTCGCGCTCGGCATCGCGCTCGGCCCGGCCGGCGCGGGACTGCTCCATCTCGACATCGAACGCGACGCGGCGCTGCTGCGCGAAATCGTCGAGATCGCGCTGCTGGTGTCGCTGTTCGCGATCGGCTTGCGGCTGCGCGTGCCGCTGTCCGACAAGCTGTGGCTGGTGCCGTGCCGGCTCGGCCTGCTCGCGATGATCGTCACGGTGCCGCTGCTGGCCGGCTGCGCGATGCTCGCGCTCGGGCTCGGCTGGGGCCCCGCGCTGCTGCTCGCGGCGATCCTCGCGCCGACCGACCCCGTGCTCGCGCACGACGTGCAGGTGCACGATCCGGGCGACCGCGATCTCGTGCGCTTCGCGCTGTCCGGCGAAGGCGGGATGAACGACGGGATCGCGCTGCCGTTCGCGCTCGCGGGGCTCGCGCTGTGCGGCGCGGCCGACATGCCGCACGGGCAGCCGGCGCTGTCGGGAACGTTCCTGCTGGCCGCGCTGTGGGGCACGGCGGGCGCGGCGGCGATCGGCGGCGTGCTCGGCGCCAGCGCGACGCGCGTGATCGGCTGGCTGCGCACGCGCTATGCGCAGGCGCTCGGCTTCGAGGGCTTCTTCGCGCTGGCGCTGATCGTGCTGTCGTTCGGCGCCGCGCAGCTCGCCCAGACGTTCGGCTTCATCGCGACCTTCGCGGCGGGCGTCGCGATGCGCCGCGTCGAGTACCGCGCGAGCGGCGGCCGGCGGCCGCGCGAAGTGATCGGCCGGATCGACTCCGAAGACGTGGTCGCGACCGAGAAGCATCCGGAGAAGGTGCATGCGTTCATGACGGAATCGGTGCTCGATTTCACGATCGAACTCGAGCGGATCGCCGAAGCGGTCGTGATGACGATGATCGGCAGCGTGCTCGGCACGCTGACGGCGCCGCTCGTCACGTGGGGCGCGGCCGCGCTCGCGGCGCTGCTGTTTTTCGCCGTGCGGCCGCTCGCGGTATCGCTCACGCTCGCCGGCTCACGCGCGACCCCGGCGCAGCGGCGGCTGATGGCATGGTTCGGCATCCGCGGAATCGGCTCTTTCTACTATCTGCTGTTCGTGCTCGAGCACGGACCGTCGAGCGCCGTGCGTCCGCTCGCGGCGCCGGTGCTGGCGGTCGTGTCCGCGTCGGTGATCGCGCACGGCATCTCCGCGACGCCGCTGATGGACTGGTATTACCGGCTGCAGCAGCGTCGCCGCTGAACGCGTCACGCCCCGTCGAGCCGCGCGCGCATCTGCGCGGTGATGCGCTGGCGCGTGTCGTCGTAGCCTTCCCACGGGTCGCGCTTCAAGCGCTCGAGGCGCTTGTGCAGCGTGTCGATGGTCCACTGCGCGCCGCCCGTCGTGTCGGGCACCTCGTCCCAGTGCAGCGGCACCGATACGCCGAGCCCCGGCCGCGCGCGCACCGAATAGGCGGCGATCGTGCTCGCGCCGCGGCCGTTGCGCAGGTAGTCGATGAAGATCTTGCCGCGCCGGTGCCGCGGCCCCATCGTCGCGGTGAAGCGCTCGGGCAACGCGCCCGCCACGTGCTGCGCGAGCGCGCGCGAGAACGCCTTCACGTCGTCCCAGCCCATGTGCCGCGTGATCGGCACGACGACGTGCAGCCCCTTGCCGCCGCTCGTCTTGCAGAACGAGCGCAGGCCGAGCTCGTCGAGCAGCCCGCGCACCAGCTGCGCGGCCTCGATCATCGCGCTCCACGGCAGCGCCGGATCGGGATCGAGGTCGAACACGATGCGATCGGGCCGCTCGATGTTCGATGCGTGCGCGTTCCACGTATGCAATTCGATCGTGCCCATCTGGGCCGCGCCGAGCAGCGCATCGACGCTGTCGAGCGACAGCAGCGCCCCATGCCCGGGATCGAGCCCGGGGTGCTGCGTGACGAACGGAATCTCGCGGCGCTCGGCGTGCTTCTGGAAAAACAGCTCGCCGGTGATGTCGCCCGGTGCGCGCACGAGCGACACGGGCCGCCCTTTCAGGTCAGGCAGCAGCCACGGCGCCACCCATTGCCAGTAGCGTGCGAGGTCGATCTTGCGCGTGCCGCTCGCCGGGTCGAGCACGCGCTCGGGATGCGTGATGCGCACGCGGCCGGACAGCTCCGCGTCGCCGTCCTCACGTGCGGTGCGCGCGGACGCGCTCGCGCGCGCGTTTGGCTTGCGCTTGCCCGTATCGTCGGCGGCGCGCGACGCGCGCTTGCGTTCATGGCCCGCGTCGGGCGTGCTGTGCTGTCGCTCCATCGCTCCCTCCGTTTCCACATGCTTCGGCATTTCGCGGACGATCTGCGTCGCCGGCTTGTCGTCGCGCAACGCGATGAACGCGGCCTGCCGCACGATGCCGTCGCCGGTCCATTCCGCGAATTCGCATTCGGCGACGAGCGTCGGCTCGACCCAGTGCACGCGCGTGCGCGTGCGTTCGCGCGGCGCCGGCTCGAACGGCGTCGTGTCGCGCTCGTGCCGGCGCAGCAGCGCCGCGAGCCGGTCGAGCGCGCGCGCGTCGAAGCCGGTGCCGACGCGGCCGACGTAGCGCAGCGGCGCGGCCGCGCGCGGGCGCTTGCCGGCCGGCGGCGCGTCGTGCACGCCGAGCAGCAGCGCGCCGAAGCCGTGGCGGCTGCCCGACGGCTCGGTGTAGCCGCCGATCACGAATTCCTGCCGGCGCCGGCATTTGAGCTTGATCCAGGCCGCCGACCGTCCGCCGCGATAGCGCGATTCCGCCCGCTTGCCGATCAGCCCTTCGAGGCCGGTGTCGCAGGCGCTCGCGATCAGCGATGCGACGTCGTCGCCGAGATCGGGGGAAAAGCGCAGCCGGGTCGGGTCGCTGTCGGCGACGAGCGGCTCGAGCAGCGCGCGCCGTGCGGCCAGCGGTGCATCGCGCAGGTCGTAACCGTCGAGATACGGCAGGTCGAAGACGAACAGCGTAACGTCGTCCGACTGCCCGGCGCCGAACGCGTTCTGCAACGCCTGGAAGTCGGGCAGGCCGTTCGCGCCGAGCACGACGGCCTCGCCGTCGAGCCAGGCGTCGTCGACGGGCAGCGCCGCGAGCGCATCGCGCTGCGCGCGCAGCTTCGCGGTCCAGTCGCGGCCTTCGCGCGTCATCAGCTTCACGTGGCGACGCGCGCCCTTGCCCGCGATGCGCGCGAGGATCCGGTAGCCGTCGAATTTCAGCTCGTAGCGCCAGTCGGCGTCGGCGGGCGGCGCGTCGACCAGCGTCGCCAGTTGCGGCGCGATGCGCTCGGGCAGCGGCGCGCGCACGGCGCCTTCGACGGTGGAGGGGTCGCGGTCGCCGGCGGATGCGCGGTCGGGAGTACGCGTACGGCGAGGGGTGCGGTCGGCGTCGCCGGCGCTAGCTCGGACGCTGGCGGCGCCGGGGTCGCGTGCGGCAGCACGGTCGCTGGCCGCGGCGCGGTCGCCATCGCGAACGTGTGCGCGAGCGGTCGCGCGATCGCGGTCATCGGCGCGCTTGGCGGCTCGTGCCGCGCGCTCGCCGCTTCGCGCGGCGCGCTTGCCGGTCTGCGTGGCGCGCTTGCTAGGGCCGCCGCCACCCGTGCGCGCCGTCGCATCGTGCGAGTCCGCGCCCGCGCCGCCTGCCGCCGACGATGCCCCGCCCTCACCGTCGTGCACGCTGCCCGACCGCTCGCCGACCACGTCGAATTCATCGGCGCTGCGCGCCGCTTCGTCGCGCTCCTTGATCAGCAGCCACTGCTCCTGGCGTCCCTCCTGCCGTCCGCTGCGCACCAGCGCCCAGCCGCCGTGCAGCTTCTCGCCATCGAGCCGGAACGTCAGCTTGCCCGCACGATAGCCGCTGCGCGCGCCTGCGACGCCGCCGTCGGGCGTCCACGTGCCTTCGTCCCACACGACGACCGAGCCGGCGCCGTAGTGGCCGGCCGGAATCTGCCCTTCGAACGACGCGTATTCGACCGGATGATCCTCGACGTGCACGGCCAGACGCTTCACCGCCGGATCGAAGCTCGGTCCCTTCGGCACCGCCCAGGATTTCAGCGTGCCGTCGAGTTCGAGCCGGAAGTCGTAGTGCAGCCGCCGCGCATGGTGCTCCTGGATCACGAAACGCAACGGCCGGCGTGGGGCCGCACGCCCATCGGGCTGCGGCTGCGGCTTCGCGCGCCGCCGCGCACCCGCGCCATCCGGTTCGGGCGTCGCGTCGAAATGGCGTTTGCGGCGATACGGATCGAGCTTGCCTGCCATCGCGTCACCTCGCGTGAACTGGATCGCGCACCGTCAGGCCGCGTGCTTGCGACGCGCGGCGGTCTTCTTCGTCGCATGCTCGGCCGCCGACGCGCGCTTCGCGGCCGGCCGCTTCGCCGCGGGCTTCGCGGCTGACTTCGCGGCCGCGCCCTTCGACGCCGATTTCGCGGCGGGCTTGCGCCGGGCGCCGCCGCGCGGCGCGGCGTCCGCCTCATCCGCTTCGCCGTCGTCCTCCGCATCGCGCGCGGCACGGCCGCCGCCGCCATCGCCGCTGCGCAAGCTGCGCTTGAGCAGCTCGGTCAGATCGACGACGTTGGTCGCCGTGCGTCCGGTCTCGGCCGGACGCTCCTCGATCTCCTCGATCTTGCCCGCGCGCACCTTGCGCTCGACCAGCTCGAGGATGTCGTCGCGAAACGTGTCGTGATACTCGTCGGGCGTCCACTTGCCCGACATGTCGTCGATCAGCTTCTTCGCCATCTCGAACTCGCGTGCGGTCACGCCGGCACGCTTGGCGTCGTCGGCCGGCACCGACAGCTCGTCGAGCGGGCGCAGCTCGTCCTGCCAGCGCAGCGTATCGAGCGCGAGCAGCGGGCCGACCGGAATCAGCGCGCCCAGATGCTGGCGATCGCGCATCACGACCAGCGCGATGCCGATCTTGCCGCTGTCCTTCAGCGCATCGCGCAGCAGCGCGTAGACCTTTTCGCCCTTGCGGTCCGGCACGAGGTAGTACGGCGTGTCGAGATAGAGGAACGACACGGCGTCCTCGTCGACGAAGGTCAGGATATCGACGGTCTGCGTCGATTCCGGATTCGCCGAGCGGATCTCGTCGTCGGTCAGCACCACGTAGCGCTCCTTCTCGTACTCGTAGCCGCGCACGATGTCGTCGCGCGTGACCTCCTTGCCGGTGCGCTTGTTGATCTGCCGGTAGCCGACCGGGTCCATCGAGCGCCTGTCGAGCATCCGGAACGACGGCTTGACGGTGCGCGTCGCCGGGAACAGTTGCACGGGCACGTGCACCAGCCCGAAGCTGATCGCGCCTTTCCATATCATCCGCGGTGGCATCCCTGTTCCTCCTTGCCGCAGGCGCGCCCGTCTGCGCGAGCCGGGCGCGCGGTGCGGCGCTACGCCGGCAGCTCGGCCGCCTGCTGCTCGCGCGCCCAGACGCGGTGCCGGCCGAGCTCGCCGGAAAACGCGCCGAGCACCGCGTCGAGATCGGCCACGTGGCCGACGCACACGCCTTCGGCCGGGTCCGGCAAATGCGCGGCGCTCAACAGCTGACGGCCCGAGCCGACCGCCGCGATCGGCTTCAGGTGCTTGAACGCCTCGCGCACGAAGTGACACGCGTCGGCGTTGTGCGCGAGTTCGCGGCCGTCGCCGCCGCAGACGAACACCGCGTCGAACATCACCGACGGCATCCCGGCGAGCGTCGCCTGCGGCACGATGCTGCCGATCGGCGCGAGCGTCGGCGCGACGACGGTCGGCACCGCGCCCGCCGCCGCCAGCGTGCTGCGCACCTGGTCGACCAGCGCCTGACTCACGCCCGGCGTCGCGACCAGCGCGATCTTGCGCGAGCGGATCGTCGGCTTCGCGCGGCCGACCAGACTCAACGACGGCGCGAGGCGCGCGACGGCCGGCGTCGTCGCGGTCTGCGGCGGGGGCAAGCCGAGCCGCTCGGCCACTTCCGCGGCGAGCCCCGCGTCGAATCGCGCGATGATGTCGTTCACGACGCGCGCGCGAATCTCCGGCTTCGTGACCTTGCCGAGCTCGAAACAATACGCATCGCTGATGTGCCGCTGCTCGATGTCGGTCATGCTCTGGTAGAACAACGCAGCCTGCGAGAAATGGTCGGCGAACGATTCGCTGCGCACGCGCACCTTGGTGCCTTCGAGCGGCTCGGGCACCGTCTCGAAGCCGCCGCCGGCAGGCGCCGGCGGCGTCTCGCGCGGCCAGCCGCCGTTCAGCGAATTCGGCTCGTACGACGCCTGACCGACCGCGATGGTCTGCCGGTGCATCGCGTCGCGCTGATTGTTCGCGAACGGGCACAGCGGCCGGTTGATCGGCAGCTCGTGAAAATTCGGGCCGCCGAGCCGGCTCAGCTGCGTGTCGGTGTAGGAGAACAGCCGCCCTTGCAGCAGCGGATCGTTCGTGAAGTCGATGCCCGGCACCACATGACCGGGATGAAACGCGACCTGTTCGGTTTCGGCGAAGAAGTTGTCCGGGTTGCGGTTCAGCGTCATGCGGCCGATCGGCTTCACCGGCACGAGCTCCTCCGGCACCAGCTTGGTCGGGTCGAGCAGGTCGAAGTCGAATTTGCGCGCGTCGGCCGGGTCGATCAGCTGCACGCCCAGTTCGAACTCCGGATAGTCGCCGCGTTCGATCGCCATCCACAGATCGCGGCGGTTGAAGTCCGGGTCGTGGCCGGCGATGCGCTGCGCCTCGTCCCACAACAGCGAGTACGCGCCGCTCACCGGCCGCCAGTGGAATTTCACGAAATGCTCGGCGCCGGCCGCGTTGACGAACCGGAACGTGTGCACGCCGAAGCCGTCCATCGCGCGATAGCTCGCCGGTAGCGCGCGGTCGGACATCAGCCACAGCACCGTGTGCGTGGTCTCGGGCACGAGCGACACGAAATCCCAGAACGTGTCGTGCGCGGACGCGCCGGTCGGCATCTCGTTCGGCGCCTCGGGCTTCACCGCGTGCACGAAGTCCGGAAACTTGATCGCGTCCTGGATGAAGAACACCGGCATGTTGTTGCCGACCAGATCGTAGTTGCCTTCCTCGGTATAGAACTTCACCGCGAAGCCGCGCACGTCGCGCACGGTATCGGCCGAGCCGCGCGGGCCCTGCACGGTCGAGAAGCGCACGTACACCGGCGTCTCGGCCGCCGGGTCCTGCAGAAAAGCGGCCTTCGTGTAGTCGGCCATCGACTCGTAGACGCGAAACACGCCGTGCGCGGCCGACCCGCGCGCATGCACGACGCGCTCGGGGATCCGTTCGTGATCGAAGTGCGTGATCTTCTCGCGCATGATGAAGTCTTCGAGCAGCGACGGGCCGCGCGCGCCGGCACGCAACGTGTTCTGGTTGTCGGCGATGCGCACGCCCTGGTTGGTGCGCAACGCCTCGCCGTCAGGGTGTTGACGGTGCTCGTCGAGCTGACGCGCCTTCGCGCTGTCGGATTGCGGTGCGGCGGAAGGCTGGCTGCCGGATGGAGCGGAGTTCGTCATGCAGGCATCCTCGTATCGATTCGGTCAGGAGCGGCGACGTGCGCGTGACGGCGTGTCGCCGCTACGGAAAAACGGCCCGCGCCGGGGCGGCGCGCGATGGCGCGGCGGGCCGCGGGTGCGGCGTCAGGGCGCGCGCAATGCGTCGTCGAGTTCGGCGCGCGTCACGTCCACCGCGACGCGGCATTCGATCTCGGCATCCTCGACGCGCGGCTTCTGGTCATCCACCGCGCGGCGTGCGAGGTCGCACACGTGCGTGCGCACGCGCAGGCGGTCGGCCGTGCCGAGCGACGCGTAACGCGCAAGCACGTCCGGCGCGAAGCCGAGGTCGACCACGCAGCGCCACTGGCGTGCGCGCTCGTCGGCCGGCACGCGCACCCACGACACCTGGATCGTCAGCCGGCCCGAGGCATCATCCGCGTGGACGACGAGGGTCGACTGCGACGGAAACCCGTTCGCGAGCGCATGTTCGAGTTCGGCGATGCGCTGCGAACGGTCGGGCGCGTCCGTCATCTACGCACGACGCCCAGCAGCAGCGTGACCAGGAAGATCACGACGAAGATGTAGAACAGGATCTTCGCGATCTCGGCCGCCCCGGCCGCAATGCCGCCGAAGCCGAACACGGCGGCGATGATCGCGATGACGAAGAAGATGACAGCGTATCGAAGCATGAATTCCTCCTGGTTGACGGTGACCGGCGGCGCGCTCGCCGCGGTCAAGAATCGTGCTTGTGCTTGGGTTTGCCGTGAGTCGGCGTCGAGGCCATTTTTTCGAGTTCCTTCTCGCTCATCGATTTGGCCATCGACTTCGACGGCGGCTTCAGATCCTTCATTTTCGTGTCGCCGCGCTTGGCCGACAGGGCGGCCCCCGCGGCGCGCTGCTGTGCCTGGGATTTGGCTGGCATCGCTTGCCTCCTTTCGGTGACGCGCGCGGTGGCCGCGGCTCGCGGGCCGCGCGCAGTTCGAACGGTATCGTCATGCGGCGTCGCGCCGGCGCATCTCGGCCGGCGGGATCTTCATCGCCTGGCGATACTTGGTCACGGTACGGCGCGCAAGAAGAATGCCGCGCCCCGCGAGGTTCTGCGCGAGCGCGACGTCCGACAGCGGATCGGTGTGGCGCTCGGCCGCGATCATGTCGCGGATCAGCACCTTCGCGGCCGATGCCGAGCACACGCCCTTGCCGGCTGCCTCGAGCTTGCGCGGGAAGAAATGCTTGAACTCGAAGGTGCCGTGCGGCGTGGCCATGTACTTGTTGCCCGTCGCGCGCGACACGGTCGATTCGTGCAGATCGAGCTCCTCGGCGATGTCGCGCAGCACGAGCGGCTTCATCGCGATCTCGCCGTAGCGGAAGAAGTCGCGCTGCCGCGCGACGATGCATTCGCCGACGCGCTGGATCGTGTCGAAGCGCTTCTGCACGTTGCGGATCAGCCAGCGCGCTTCCTGCAGCTGCTGGCCGAGCGGCGAATCGCGCTCGCCGCTCGACTGCGCGAACAACGTCGCGTAACGCTCGTGCAGACGCGCGCGCGGCAGCACGGCCGGGTTGATCGTGACGATCCATTCGTCGCGCACCTGACGCACGATCACGTCCGGCACCACGTAGTCGCCGCGCGTGCTGCCGTAGTGATTGCCGGGGCGTGGATCGAGCCCGCGCACGAGCGCGCAGGCGGCTTGCAGCGTCTGCTGGTTGCAGCCGACGCGCCGCTGGATCTCCGCCGTTTCCCGGCGCGCGAGCCGTTCGAGGTGGTCGCGGGCGATCGCCTTCGCTTCGGCGAGCGCCGGCGTGCCGGCCGGGATCGCGTCGAGCTGCAGCAGCAGGCATTCGGACAGCGAGCGCGCGGCGATGCCGGGCCGATCGAGCATCTGCACGAACCGCAACGCGACCGCCAGATCCTGCTCGGACACCAGCAGCGCCGGATCGGCGGCGCCCAGCAGATCGCCGAGTTCCTGCCGCAGGTAGCCGTCTTCGTCGAGCGCGTCGATCACGATGCGCGCCGCCTCGCGATCGCGCCGGTTCAGCGGATAGAGCCGCAGCGCGTCGTGCAGATGCCGATGCAGCGACGGCTCGGCGGCCATCCATTCGCCCGGCGACAGATCGCCGCCATCCTCGCCCTGGCGGCCCGTGCCGCGCATCGTCGGGGCCGCCGTGTACGACACGTCGCCGTCCGGCGCGCGCACGTCGTCGCGTTCGGCCGCGGTGTCCTGCGGGGCCGCCTCGGCGGTATGTTCGGGTGTATCGGCCGGCGCCTCGTCGTCGCCCTGGCCATCTTCGAGAAACGGATTCGAGTCGAGCGCCTGCCGCAATTCCTGCTGGAATTCCAGCGAAGACAACTGCAGCAGACGAAGCGACTGCTGAAGCCTCGGCGTGAGTGCCAGGTGCTGTCGCATCTGGAGCGCAAGCGTGACTGACATCGATGTCCTCCTGACGGTGTGCGGAATTCGTATGCGGGAATCGATGCAGCTTCCGTGCCAGTACGGCAAAGCGCCGTCCGGCGCGGCTCTCAAGGGTTCGTACCCTGGTGTTGGCGGCGCGCGAAACCGCTTTTTTACAAGCGGCGGGAAGTTCGGGGGTGGGCGGGGCACGGGGGTTGCGGGGGCGGGGGGCGCGCGGCGGGGGTTTGGGGGACGGCGACGGAGCGCGTGGCGCGCGGGGCTACGTTGGTGGCCGCGCGTCTTGCGCGTCTTGCGCGTCTTGCGCGTCTTGCGCCTCTTGCGCCTCTTGTGTCGAGCGCGTCCTGCGTCACGTGCGCCCCCGTCCCGCCCGCTCCCACCCCGCAGCACCAACCGCTCGCCTCAGTACTGCATCGGCGGCGGCGTGCCCGGCAGCGGCGCGTCGCCCTCTGCGCCGTTCGGTCCGGGCGGCGGCACGTCGGCCGGCTCGCCACCGGCAGCACCGGCCGGCAGCGTGTTGTGCGGCGACGGCCGCGTGTCGTAACGCGTGTTCGCGTCCGGCATCGTCGTGGTCGGCTGCGGACCGTGCGCGCCCGGAGGCGCCGGCGGCGCAGCGTGGGCGGCGTCGTTCGGCCGCGGTTGCATGCATGCGCCCAGCGCGCACGCGGCGGCGAACGCAACGGCGCCCACGCGTATCGTCTGGATCGGTTTCATCGAATCCTCCGTGACAAGTGGCCGGCACCGCGCCGGCCTGAACGGCCCGGCTCAGAGCCGGTTGAAGTGGAAATCGCCCGCATACGCGGTGGGCGCGCGGCGCGCCATCATCGTGTCGAATTCGGCGGCGACGCGCGTGAGCGCGCCGCGCTGCCGCCCGACGCCGGCGTGTTCCAGCGCGGCGAACGCGTCGGCGTCGAACGTGACGGTCAGCGACGCCGGATGGCCGTCGACGCGAAAGCCAATATGCAGCGCGCCGGCCGGCCGCTCCTCGACATGAAACGGCATCTCGCGTGCGTCGAAATGACGGCCGAGCGTCTCGGCCACGTCGCGCAACATGCCGGGTTTCACGCGGATATTCATCGTGGGACCTCCATCAACGTTGTGGATTTCACCGCCCGCCGCGCCCCTCGCGCCCGGATCGGCGGCTCGCGGGTCGGCGGCTCACGCTCGGGCGGCGGGTGCCCGGGCGGGTCGCCCTCGGGATCCTG
Source organism: Burkholderia sp. WP42 (assembly GCF_000745665.1). Lineage (NCBI taxonomy): Bacteria > Pseudomonadati > Pseudomonadota > Betaproteobacteria > Burkholderiales > Burkholderiaceae > Burkholderia > Burkholderia sp. WP42. The sequence goes on from NZ_JQJT01000009.1 coordinate 262,438, forward strand.
GTACGGTTCCGGCACGCCGGGCGGCACCTCGGTCGGCGCGGGCGGCTCGGGCTCCGGCTCGACGTCCGGCATCGGCGGCTCGGGGCGATGCAGCTCTCGGATAACGATCGGGTTCATAGGCAGTCGTTCATCGCGTCGTGTCGGCGCAAGCGGCGCCGATCTCCACATGGCGGCGCCCGCTGTCGCGCGTGCGCGCGATCATCAGGCCCGCTAAGGCTCGCAAAGGCCCGCAAGCGCTATGCCGCCGCGACACGCGCGTCCTGACGGGCCGCCCGCCGCCGCGCGCCGCGGCGCGATCGCATTCCATGTCTTCCCTACACCGCGCGCTGCAATTCTTTCAACGGCATCGCGCTAGCTCTCGTACGCGGCCATCACGAGCCACAGCTCGCGGCCGTCGTCGCGCACCCGCGCGGCGAGCGCATACGCGTCGGCCGGCTCGCACGCGGTCTGCAGCGCGAACCGCGCCGGTTCGGTCGAGCCGAAGGTCTCGTCGAGCGGCCGCACGTCGGCCTTGCCCTCGAACATCCGCCGCTCGGGCCGGTAAATCAGCGGCTCCCGCTTCCATGCGCTGAAGTGGCTCTTCACCGAATCGAAGCCGCCGCCACATACGTTCACTTCGTAGCGCACTCCGGGTCGTCGTTTTGGAATGGTCATCGTGCCTCCCGCTCGATTGCGTGTGGACTGCGTGTGCGTGTGTGCGTGCGGCGCCGCGCGTGGTCCTCTGCCACGCAGACGGCAAATCGTGTGCCGCCGCGCGTTGCAGGCACGCCGGTTGCGCCATCGGCACGTCAACGCCAACGATACGGAGCCACGCCATGAGCGATTCGACCCGAGCCGGCATCGATACGCCGGAACAGGAGCGGCATCCCGACCCGCAGCCGCCGCTGAAGGACCAGGATCAGACCAAGACGGGCCGCTCGGAGCGCCACATCGACGAGCAGCTCGAGGACACGTTCCCGGCGAGCGACCCGCCCGCGACCGGCGGCGTCACGCGCATCGACCCCGACACGCCCCCGGGCACGCATGACGACGGCCCCTGGCAGGACCCGGCCAAGCGCCGCGACGAATGACCCTGGCCGGGCGACGCGCACTCCGCGGCACGCCGCTTGCGGCAGCGCATGACCCGGCTCCCAATTCGCGAGGAGGACCTCAATGCATCGCGTCAACGAAATCATGTCGCAGGACGTCGTGCGCATCGCGCCGACCGACTCGATCCGTCATGCCGCGCAACTGATGGAGCGCTACGACATCGGCGCGCTGCCGGTGTGCGACAACAACCGGCTGATCGGGATGGTCACCGACCGCGATCTCGCCGTGCGTGCGATCTCGGCGGGCAAGCCGCCGGAAACGCGCGTGCACGAAGTCGCGTCGGGCCCGATCGAATGGTGTTTCGTCGACGATTCGCTCGACGAGATCCAGCACTACATGGCCGACGCGCAGCTGCGCCGGCTGCCCGTCGTCGACCACGACAAGCGGCTGGTCGGCATGCTGTCGCTCGCGGACATCGCGACGCGCACGGCCAGCCCCGCGCGCGACGAAGTAGCCAACACGCTGGAAGGCGTGTCGCAACCGAAGCAGACGTGACGGGGCGCGCGCGCCCCGCCCGACCACCCGCGCGACCCGCAGGGCCCATCCCGGGCACGGTCGCGCCTACACAGCCAGGAGGACAACCATGCAGACTACCGACCAAGGACAAGCCCGCATCATCGGCAAGGGCGCGGCGACCGCAGCCGGCCCCGGTCCCGACGTGATGGCCGCCGACACGCTGGAAGGCAACAAGGTCTACACGACCGACGGCGACGACGTCGGCAAGATCAAGGACATCATGCTCGACGTGCGCTCGGGCCGCGTGGCGTACGCCGTGCTGTCGAGCGGCGGCCTGCTCGGCATCGGCGACAAGCTGCTCGCGATCCCGTGGAGCGCGCTCACGCTCGACACCGAACGCAAGTGCTTCCTGCTGTCGGTGTCGTCCGAGCGGATCAAGAACGCGCCGGGCTTCGACAAGGATCACTGGCCGGCGATGGCCGACCCGCAATGGGCCGAGCCGCTGCACGAGTATTACGGCAGCACGCCGTACTGGAGCGCCAGCGACGAGCTCGGGCTGACCGACCCGACCGAGGATCTGACCGACCCGCGCACCCGCGGCCATCACTGAAACTGACGCGTCATCCGGATTCGGCGGCAGTTGAGCCGACCTGCCCCGCACAATGCGGGGCTTTTTTTCGTCCTGGTTTCGTCCTCGGCCCGCGCGCCGATTGATAACGAAACAACATCAATCGCTGCAAAAATCGCACTTCTCGTTTTGCCGTCTCCGGGCGAACATTGGCGAAACAACAATCGATCGCGCCCCGCGCCTTTCCCGCTTTCATGGAGACACCCTGATGCATCCCTCGTCCAGCCCTTCGACCGGACGCTCGAAGGCCGCCGCGGTATTCCGCGTGACGGCCGGCAACTTCCTCGAGCAATTCGACTTCTTCCTGTTCGGCTTCTACGCGACGCAGATCGCCGCGGTGTTCTTTCCGGCCGCGAGCGAATTCGCGTCGCTGATGATGACCTTCGCCGTGTTCGGCGCCGGCTTCCTGATGCGTCCGCTCGGCGCGATCGTGCTCGGCGCGTACATCGACGACGTCGGCCGCCGCAAGGGCCTGATCGTCACGCTGGCGATCATGGCGAGCGGCACGATCCTGATCGCGTTCGTACCCGGTTACGCGACGATCGGCATGCTGGCTCCGGTGCTGGTGCTGGCCGGGCGGCTGCTGCAGGGCTTCTCGGCCGGGGCCGAGCTGGGCGGCGTGTCGGTCTATCTCGCCGAACTGGCCACGCCCGGCCGCAAGGGCTTCTACACGAGCTGGCAGTCGGCCAGCCAGCAGGTCGCGATCGTCGTCGCGGCCGCGCTCGGCTTCGCGCTGAATCACTGGCTCAGCACGTCGGCCATCGCCGCGTGGGGCTGGCGCGTGCCGTTCTTCGTCGGCTGCATGATCGTCCCGTTCATCTTCATGCTGCGTCGCAATCTCCAGGAAACGCAGGAGTTCACCGCGCGCCGGCATCGCCCGGGCATGAAGGAAGTGTTCGCCACGCTCGCGCGCAACTGGGGCGTCGTGATCGCCGGGATGATGCTGGTCGCGATGACCACCACGAGCTTCTACCTGATCACCGTCTACGCGCCGACCTTCGGCAAGACGGTGCTGCACCTGAGCACCGCCGACAGCCTGCTCGTGACGCTGTGCGTCGGCGTGTCGAACTTCGTGTGGCTGCCGATCGGCGGCGCGCTGTCGGACCGCATCGGCCGCCGCCCGCTGCTCGTCGGCATGACGCTGCTCGCGATCGCCACCGCGTATCCGGCGCTGTCGCTGCTCGCTCACGCGCCGTCGTTCATCAACATGCTGCTCGTGCTGCTGTGGCTGTCGTTCATGTACGGGATCTACAACGGCGCGATGGTCGTCGCGCTGACGGAAGTGATGCCGGTCGAAGTGCGCGTCGCGGGCTTCTCGCTCGCCTACAGCCTCGCCACCGCCGTGTTCGGCGGCTTCACGCCGGCGATCTCGACCGCGCTCATCCATACGACGGGCGACAAGGCCGCGCCCGGTTACTGGATGAGCCTCGCCGCGGTGTGCGCGCTGCTCGCGACCTTCGCGCTGTATCGCCGCCAGCCGGCGACGCTCACGCCCGCGCACTGACGCACTGAAATCCGCAGCCGCATCGCTGCCCCGACACCGCTCGACCACGACGATCGACACGACCATGAAAAAACTGTTCCACACCCTCTGCGCGAGCGCGCTCGTCGCCGCCGCGCTCGCCACGACCGCGCAGGCGGCCGAGCTGCACGTGATGAGCTCCGGCGGCTTCACGGCCGCCTACAAGCTGCTCGGCCCGCAGTTCGAAGCGCACACCGGCAACACGCTCGACACCGCGCTCGGCCCGTCGATGGGCAAGTCGGCCGAGGCGATTCCGAACCGGCTCGCGCGCGGCGAGCCGGCCGACGCGGTGATCATGGTCGGCTACGCGCTCGACGACCTGATCCGGCAAGGCAAGGTGATCGCCGGCTCGCGCGTCGAGCTGGCCGATTCGCGCATCGGCATGGTGGTGCGCGCCGGCGCGCCGACCCCCGACATCGGCACGGCCGACGGCCTCAAGCAGGTGCTGCTGCATGCCAAATCGATCGCGTACTCGGACAGCGCGAGCGGCGTCTACATCGAGCGCGAGCTGTTCAAGAAGCTCGGCATCGAGGACCAGGTCAAATCGAAGGCGAAGATGATTCCGCGGATTCCGGTCGCCTCGGTGGTCGCGAACGGCGACTACGAAATCGGCTTCCAGCAGGTCAGCGAGCTGCTGCCCGTCAAGGGCGCGACCTACGTCGGCAAGATTCCGGAAGCGCTGCAGTCCGTCACGCGCTTCGCGGCCGGCATCCCGGTCGGCGCGCAACATCCGGCCGAAGCGAAGGCGCTGCTCGACTATCTCGCGTCGCCCGACGTGCAGCCGCAAGTGAAGTCGACCGGGCTGGATTCGGTGTCCGCGCATTGAGCACGTGCGGCGGGCGCGGGCACGACGCCGCGCTTCCCGCCGCGCTTCCGCCGCTCTCCCCCGCCTTCCCCGCCTTCCCGCCGCACTACGCGCACTACGCGCCGGCTTCGGCCTCGTCCGCGCCGGCCGTCCCGGCGCCGCTCAGCACCCGCACGAGGCGCGCACGGTCGCATGCGCCTTCCCACGACGCCACCAAGATCACCGCGCAGGCGTTGCTGATTACGCTCGTCAACGCGCGCGCCTCGGACATGAACCGGTCGATGCCGACCAGCAGCGCGACGCCCGCGACCGGCAGGTCGGGCATCACGACGAGCGTCGCGACGAGCGCCACGAGCCCGCTGCCCGACACGCCGGCCGCGCCCTTCGACGTGACGAGCATCACCGCCAGCAGCGCGGCGATCTGCGGCGCGGACAGCGGCACGTCGCACGCCTGCGCGATGAACATCGCGGCGAGCGTCAGATAGATCGCGGTGCCGTCCAGGTTGAACGAATAGCCGGCCGGCAGCACGAGCCCGACCACGCCCTTGTCGCACCCGAGCGCCTCGAGCTTGACGATCAGCCGCGGCAACACGGGCTCGGTGGACGACGTCGCGAGCACGATCAGCAACTCCTCGCGGATGTAGCGCAACAGCCGCCACAGCGAAAAGCCGTGCAGCCGCGCGAGCGGCGCGAGCACCAGCGCGACGAACAGCACGCAGGCGACGTAGAACGACACGATCAGCCACGCCAGCGAGCCGACCGAGCCGATACCGAAGCGCCCGACCGTGAACGCCATCGCGCCGAACGCGCCGAGCGGCGCGAGCCGCATGATCATCGCGAGCACGCGGAACACGACCTGCGCGACGCCGTCGATCAGCGCCAGCACGGGCCGCCCGGCCTGCGGATGCGCATTCAGCGCGAAGCCGAACAGCAGCGACAGCAGCAGCACTGGCAGCACGTCGCCGTTGCGGAACGCGCCCAGCATCGTGTCGGGGATCACGTCGAGCGCGAACGCCACCAGGCCGCGCGGCGGCGCCTGCCGTGCGTATGGCGCGAGGATGTTCGGATCGAGGTGATGCACGTCGACGTGCATGCCCGCTCCGGGGCGCAGCACGAACGCGGCGACGAGCCCGAAGGCGAGCGCGGCCGCGGTCAGCAGATAGAACAGCGCGAGCGCGCGCACGATCGTGCGGCCGATCGCCCGGCCGTTCGCCAGCGACGTGATGCCCGACACGATCGTGCAGAACACGATCGGCGCGATCATCATCCGCACGAGCCCGACGAAGGCATCGCTGAGCGGCTTGAGCAGCGCGCCCGCATGCGGCCAGAAGTGGCCGACGCTCACGCCGAGCGCCATGGCGAGCAGGACCTGCACGTACAACGAACGAAGCGGTGTTGCGGTCGTCACGATGCGGCGCGCTCCGCCGTTGCGGTTGCGGATGCGTATGCGGGAACGGCAGCGGATGCGCGCATCATGCCGCCGCCTCGCTGCCGGCCGCGGCGCCGCGCCGCGCATCGAGCACCGCGCGGTGAAACGCTTCGGCGGCCGGCGTCAGCGTGCGTCCGCGCCGCTTCACGATCCCCACGCGGCGTTTGACCACCGGCTCGACGAGCGGCACGCTCGTGAGCACCGGATGGTCGCGCCCCGGCATCGCCATCGACGGCACCGCGGCCACGCCGAGCCCGGCTTCGATCAAGCCGAGCATGGTCGTCACGTGACGGGTTTCGCACACGCTCGCCGCGCGCGGCGCGACGGCGGTCAGCGCCTGATCGAGCAGCAGACGGTTGCCGGAGGTCTTGTCGACCGACACGTAGTCGTACGCATAGAGCTCGTTCCACGTCACGCGCTTCTTGCCCGCGAGCGGATGATCGCGCCGGCATGCGGCGACGAAGCGCTCCTGCAGCAGCAGCCGGAATTCGACTTCAGGCTCCTGGCTGCCCATGAAGCTCACGCCGAAATCGGCCTCGCCGCTGATGACGGCGCTCAGCACCTCGTTCGCGCTCGCATCCAGCAGCTTGACGCGAATGCGCGGAAAGCGGCGATGGTAGCTGGCGATCACGTTCGGCAGGAAGTAATAGGCGACCGACGGCACGCAGGCGATCGTCACATGGCCGAGGCGGCTCGACGACACGTCGCGGATGCCGAGCAGCGCGACGTCGAGATCGTCGAGCAGCTGCTCGGCGCTCGGCGCGAACACGCGACCGACGGTCGTCAGCGTGACGCTGCGCGTGGTGCGCTCGAACAGCCGCACGCCGAGCGCGTCCTCCAGCTTCTCGATCCGGCGGCTCAACGCGGGCTGCGAAATGCTGATCGATTCGGCGGCCTTACGGAAGCTCCCCAGCTCCACCACCGCGCGAAACGCCTGCAAGTCGGTCAAATCGAAATTGATTCCCACGGGCCTAGTCTCCGGTTCTCGAATGCCCGGTATTGTGCATGATTCGCCCGGGCAGACCCAGCCGGGAAGATACCGGCGCGCGAGCCCGCCGCCGCGCCGCCCCGGCACCGTTTTACAAGCGTCGTGTAACGTCCCGCGCCGCGCGCGTCAGCGCCGCCCGCCGCTCGCCGATTCCAGGTAGGCGAGCAGCCGGTGCGGCGTGAGCGGCTTCGCGCAGTGCGCGTCGAAGCCTGCTTCGCGCGCACGCTCGCGATCGCGCTGCGACGCGTGCGCGCTGCAGGCGACGAGCAGCATGTCGGCGGTGCGCGGGTCGGCGCGCAGCCGCGTCGCGAGCTGCAGGCCGTCGAGGCCCGGCATCGCGATGTCCAGCACGATCGCGAACGGCTGCCCGTCGCGCGCGAGCGCGCAGACGGCGAACGGATCGTCGGCGACGCGGCATTCGAAACCGCGCGCCTCCAGCAGCAGTTGCAGCGCATCGGCCGCGTCGCGGTAGTCGTCGACCACCAGCACCCGGCGCGGGCGCGGCGGGACGCTGTCGGGTGAACGCCACAGCAGCACGTCGTCGGCCGCCGGATCGTTGACGCGGGGGGTATGCATCGGGTGTCTCCATTCAGCGGATACGGCCCCCGCGCAAACTGCGCGCCCATATTGAAAGTCCCCGGCATGCCGGTTGCTGCATCGACGCGATATCGTCGATACGGGAGCCCCTCGATGCGCGCACGGCCGAACCGCCAACCCAGCAAGCCGCCCGCATGCGGGCGCGACGCATGCCGCGCGGCGCACGCCGACGCGTCGGGCTGCGTGGGAGGCGCCGCATGACGGAACGCACGTCCCGACACCCGACGCATGCGGCGCAGCACGCCAAGCCGTCGCAGCGGCCGCAGCCCGACGCGGCCGACGCGCCCGGCGGCGACGCCGATGACGACGCGCCGGCCACGCTCGACGCGTGCCGCCGCTGCGGGCTGTGGGAACACGCGACGCAGCCGGTGCCGGGCGCCGGCCCCGCCGACGCGCGCATCATGCTGGTCGGCGAGCAACCGGGCGATCAGGAAGACCGGACCGGCGTGCCGTTCGTCGGCGCGGCGGGCCGCATGCTCGACCGTGCGCTCGACGAAGCCGGGATCGATCGCGCCCGCGTGTACGTGACCAACGCGGTCAAGCACTTCAAGTGGGAGCCGCGCGGCAAGCGCCGGCTGCACAAGACGCCGGCGCAGCGGGAGGTCGCCGCGTGCCGCTACTGGCTCGAGCGCGAACTCGAGACGCTCGCGCCGCGCGTGATCGTCGCGCTCGGCGCGACGGCGCTGCGCGCGGTGCTGCAGGACAACGACGCGACGCTCGAACGCGCGCGCCAGCCGTTGCGCTCGCCGGACGGCCGCCTCGTCGTCGCGACGTATCACCCGTCCTACGTGCTGCGCACGCGCGGCGCCGATTCGCGCGAGCGCGCGTACCGGACGCTGGTCGACGCGCTGCGCACCGCAGCGCGACTCGCGCGCGACGCCGGCACGGCGCACGGCACGCGCGGAGACGCCGAATGAGCGACCTGCGCAACGACGACGCAACGCACGCCGCGCCCACCTCGACATCCACGTCCGCGCCCGCGCCGGCCGCGAAGCCCTGGTATCGGCGGCTCGGCCCCGGCCTGCTCGCGGGCGCATCCGACGCCGATCCGAGCAACGTCGCGGTGTACGCGCAGGCCGGCAGCCAGTTCGGTTTCAACATGCTGTGGATGATCGTCGTCACGCTGCCGATGATGGTCGTCGTGCAGCTCGCGGCCGCGTTCGTCGGGCGCACCAACCGCAAGGGGCTGGTGGCCGGCATCCGCGAGCACTTCTCCGACCGTCTCGCGAAAACGCTGATCGTGATGGTCGTGATCGTCAACGTCGTGAACGTCGGCGCCGATCTCGCCGCGATGGGCGACGCGACCGCGCTCGTCGCCGGCGGGCGCAGCTACTGGTACGCGGCCTTGTACGGGATCGCGTCGCTCGCGCTGCAGGTGCTGATGTCGTACGAGCGCTATGCGCGCTGGCTCAAATGGATGACGCTCGGCCTGCTCGCGTACGTGCTGGAACTCGGCTTCGTGCACGTCGACTGGCGCAATCTGCTGCATACGCTGGTGCTGCCGCACATCGCGTTCACGCACGACTACGCGACCACCGCGGTCGCGGTGCTCGGCACGACGCTCAGCCCGTATCTGTTCGTGTGGCAGGCCGCGCTCGAAGTGGAGGAAACCCAGGCCGAGCGGCGCAACGGCGATGGCGACACCGCCAGCGCGCCCGCGACCCGTCGCGACACCGAGCGGCGCATCACGTTCGACACGTGGACCGGGATGATCGTCACGAACGCGGTGTCGTTCTGCATCATGGTGATCGGCGCGGCGGTGTTCTTCACGCACGGCCGGCACGACATCGGGTCGACGGCGCAGGCCGCCGAAGCGCTGCGGCCGATCGCGGGCGAAGCGGCGTTCGTCGTGTTCGCGTTCGGCATCGTGGGCTGCGGGCTGCTGGCGATTCCGGCCTTCGCCGGCAGCGCCGCTTACGGCTGCGCGGAGGCATGGCAGTTCCGCGAGGGCCTCAACGAGCCGGTGCATCGCGCGCCGGCGTTCTACGGCGTGCTCGCGCTGTGCGTGCTGATCGGCATCGCGATCTGCTTCGGCCCGGTCAATCCGATCAAGGCGCTGTACTGGAGCGCGGTGTTCAACGGCATCGCCGCGGTGCCGATGCTCGTGCTCGTGATGCTGCTCGCGCAGCGGCGCGGGGCGGCCGGCCAGCCGGGCAGCGGCGTCGCATCGAGGGTGCTGGGGTGGCTTGCCGTCGCGCTGATGGCGGCGTCGGTGGTGGTGATGGTGGTGGACATGCTGGCGTGAGCGGCGGGGCCGTTGCTGTTTGCAACTGCGGGCGACGGATGGCGGTAATCGATGGAGGCTGACTGCGACGGCGGATACAACAACGGTTGACGGCCGGGCCTGCGATGCCCTCCGGCTCACTGATGAAGTGTTCGCAGCGATCTCGCGAGCTTCGCGATCGTTGCTGCCATTAGAAGTCCAGCTCCTTGAGTTCCCTCTCCGACAGAACGCTAACTCGTCGACGACGGGTGCGGGCATCGAGCGACTTGAGCGCCGGATCCGTCTCGGAGAGCAAGTCATGCAGGCGCAGGCCGGGAGCAAACGCTTCCAGATATCGAACCACCTGACCGATCGCCACGCCAGGGTCGCCCTTTTCGATGCGGTAGGCGGTATTGCGCGACAGTCCGGCTCGCGTGGCTGCCTCGCTCTGATGGACCCCTCTCGCTATACGGAGACGGGAGAGCAGTTGCCCCAGGTGCTTTGTCTCGGCAAGCACGGCCGGGCTGGCAGCCATCTCTTGATTGACCTTCATGCTCGATAAATCGCTCCTTATGGCTCGTATGCTCGATTTTACGAGCATTCCAGCGTTCACAGGCACAGCCGCCGCGAATGCCTGCGCGCCGCTCCTGACGAGCGGGGACGCCTTCTTGAAAAGCGGGAGTTTTAACCAGCCGGAATCAAACCCGCCATTGCAGCGGGCTACAGCGCGGGCGTCACCGAGGCTCGCGAGCAGACTCTACCGCCCCTGATCGGCCCATTTGGTTTGCTGCTGGCGGCCACGTCGCTCGGGAAGTGGCCGCGGTTCTTGCCTGCGGATTCCCGCGCTTCACGGTCACGGTCGCCTCGGGCCGGCCGCGCGAGCGGCACGGCCCGATCGCGAGCGGACGCGCTTACATCATCTTCCCGCGCGAGCGTTCGGCGCGCGCCGCATCGGCCGCCGACTCGACCTTCTTCACTTCCTCCGGCGGCGGCAGCACGGCCTTGAAGCCCATCGACTCGATCCACATCTCGCGCGCCCAGCCGCGGGTGTGATAGAGGTGATGATCCTCGTCGGCTTCGACTTCGTCGTGCGCGGCCTTCAGCGCACGCGCTGCGCCGCTGTCGCGCAGCTGGTCGGCCGCATAGCCGATCAGCTCCCAGTTCAGATGGTCCTTCGTCTCGGCGAGCACCACGCACTCGGCCGCGACGACCTGCGCGACGGCCGGATCGGCCTGCTTCTTCGCCTGCTGGATCACCTGCACCAGCGACTTGCCGGTGGCCGCGACAGCGGCACGGCCGGGCGACTGCGCATCCGGATCGAGGCCGAGCGTTTCGAACACCTTGCGCAGCACTTCCTGGTGATGCAGGGTCTCGCGATGATATTTCTCCCATTCCTTGTGCAGGTCCGGGTCGGTCGCGCACTGGAGCGCGGCCTCGTAGATCTGCGCGCCGCCAAGCTCGGTCTCGTATGCCTGACAGAGCAGTTCGAGGATGCCTTCGTGCTTCGATTGACGTTGGGCCATGACTGCTTCTCCGAAAAATGCGGGCCGCACGCGCGGCCCGGGGTTGAACCGGGCGCGCGTTACTGCGCGCCCACCTTGCGCTGCAGCGCTTCCGCCATGCTCAGGTGATGCTTGAGCTTCGGCAGCGTGGCTTGCGCGAACGCGCGCAGTTGCGCGTCCTTGCCGTCGCGGGCCTCCGTTTCGAACAGCGCAATCGTCTTGCGGTGCGCTTCCGGGCCGGCCGCCGCGACATAAGCGGTGTCGAAGTCCTTGCCTTGCTTGCCGCGCAGCGCCTCCACGTCCGGGTCGGTCACCTGCTCGACCGGCGGCTTGATGCCCTTGCGCGCGGCGATCTGGTTCAGCTGCGCATTCGCCTTGCCGTGGTCGGCCACCATGCGCTTCGCGAACGCGCGCACGTCGGACGACTTCGACTGCTTCAGCGCCAGCTGGCTCGCCTGCACTTCCGCCTTGCCGCCGATCGCGGCCTTGTCGACGAATTCCGCATCGGCGCTCTGCGGCGCCTTCGCCATGCCCGCATCGCCGGCACCCGCGCCCGACGACGGATTGATCACGCCGCCCGGCACGTGCGAATTCGAGGCGGGCGGCTCGCTCGGCATCTGTGCGTGCGCGAGCCCCGCTACCGCGAGCGCGCCCGCAGCGAGCGCCGCGGTCGTCCAGTTGGGTCGTTTCATGCGCTTTCTCCTTGTGTGGGGAACCGGTCAGCCGCCGACGATCGAGCCGCCGTTCGGATGCAAGGTCTGTCCCGTCATGTAGCTCGCGCCTTCCGATGCGAGCAGGACGTAGCAGTCGATCAGCTCGTCGGGCTGGCCCGGCCGCTTGAGCGGCACGTTCGAGCCGAATTTCGATACCTGCTCGGCGCTGAAGGTCGACGGGATCAGCGGCGTCCAGATCGGCCCCGGCGCCACGGCATTCACGCGGATGTCGCGCTCGGCCAGCTCGATCGACAGCGAGCGCGTGAACGCGACGATCGCGCCCTTGGTCGCCGAGTAGTCGGGCAGTTTCGGGCTGCCCTGGTACGCGGTGACGGACGCCGTGTTGACGATGCGGCCGCCGCCCTTCATGTGCTGCAGCGCCGCCTGCGTGCAGAAGATCATCCCGTACACGTTGGTGCGGCAAGTACGCTCGAGCTGCTCCTCGGTCACGTCCTCGATGCCGGGCTGCGGATGCTGCTCGCCCGCGTTGTTTACCAGCACGTCGAGCCGGCCGAGCCGCTCGACGGTGCGCGCGACCGCGTCGCGCGCCTGTTGCCGGTCGCCGATGTCGCACGCGATCGCCTCGCAACGCCGGCCGGCCTGTTCGATGAGCCGCTTCGTGTGCGCGGCGTCGTCCGACTCGTTCAGATAGACGATCGCGACGTCCGCGCCTTCCTTCGCGAAACCGATCGCCACCGCGCGGCCGATCCCGCTGTCGCCGCCGGTGACGAGCGCGACCTTGCCGGCCAGCTTGCCGCTGCCGACGTAATCGGCCGCCTCGTCGCGCGGCTTCGGCTGCATGTCCCGCTCGCTGCCCGGCTGCTGCGTCTGCTTCTGGGGCGGCGGGGGGTGTGCCTGGGTCATGTATGCCTCCTTGATCGTGGGTCGGGAGCACGGCGCAAGCCGCATGCCGCAGGCCGCCGCTCGTGCCGCACGGCCGCTCGCGGCCGTGCGCGCGCGGTGCGTCCCTGCATTGCAAGCGCGTGCAGAAACGGCATGGTCAGTGCGCGGCGTCCTGCGTCGTGCCGTCGGGCCGGCGCACCGGGTCGAAGTCGCGCCACTCGCCGTCCTGCCATTCGCCTTCGACGCGCTCGATCGCCTGCGCGCCGGTCGCGCGCAGCACGTCTTCGGCCGCCGCCGCGGTGGCGGCCGTCACGCGCGCGGCGAGGATCACGCCGCTCTCGGTCTGCTCGAGCGTGCCCTTGCCCTCGGCCTGCTCGCCGCGCATCCGTCCGAGCGCGCCGCCGAAGGCGCCGAGATACGCGCCGGCCAACGCGCCGGCGACCGGCACGAACCAGTAGCGCAGGCCGATCGCGTAAGCGATCAGGCCGACGATCACGCCGATCAGCATGCCGCGCAGTGCGCCGACCATCGCGCCGCGGCCGCCGGGCTTCGCGGCCGTATCGGCATACACGTCGCCGCCGATCGGATAGCGCGCGTGCTGTCCGCCCGGGTTCAGAAAGAAGATGGACACGTCGTCCGGTCCGAACGCGCGCTCGTAGAGGTGGCGCGCCCCACCTTCCGCTTCATCGAACGTCGTGAAGCGGCCTGCGACGATCATCGCCATGCTCGTGCTCCTCGTGACGGTAACGCGCCGTGCGCGCGCCGGCGCGCACGGCCGACGGCGGCGCTCACATCAGCCGCCCGAGTTCCTTCGACACCGATGCCGGCGTGGTGTACTCGCGATCGGGGATCTGCCGCAGCATCTCCAGCACCTGCTGGTCCGCATGCGAGCGCTCCGCGCACTGGACGACGTCGGCCTTGCTCGCCGGGTAATCCATGCCCTTCAGCGCCTTCTGCACGTCGACCGGGCTCGGCGCCTTGCCGTGGCCGGTCTGATGGCCGCCCTTGTCGTGGTCCTGCTGCGTGCGCTCGCCTTCGTGCGCGCGCGAGTGGCTGTATTCGTGGCCGGTGTGTTGTCGGGATGACATGGAAACCTCCTTCGAAAGAAAAACGCACTCCAGATCGATTACGCGGTCGTGCGCCGCGCCCGCGCGAGCGCCGCGACCATCAGCGCGGCCGCGCCCAACGCGACGGCGCCCGCGACCTTCGGACGCTGCACCACTGCGTTGTACGCGCAGCCGCGCAGCACCGGACCTTCCATTCCTTCGCGCTCGTGCAGCGCGTGGCGCGACTCGTACAGCGCGTTGTCGTCGCGCGGGCGTGCCGGGCGCACGGTGCGCTGGCCGCGCGAGAACAACGTGGCCGCGAGGCGATCGAACAGGCGCGGCGCGTGATACGCGCCCGCCGAGGCCAGCTTCGCCGCGCCGCCGACGAACAGCGTGCGGCGCGGATGCGCGGCCGCGAACAGGATCGCGTCGGCCACCAGCTCGGGGTCGTAGATCGGCGGCGGCAGCTTCGCCTCGACGTTCATGTAGTTTTTCGCGTGCATCACGAACATCGTGTCCATCGCGGCCGGCTTGATCAGCGTGACGGACACCGGCAAGCGGTCCGACTCGAGCTCGAGCCGCAGCGAATCGGTGAAGCCCTTCACCGCGTGCTTCGACGCGACATACGCGCTTTGCAGCGGCAGCGGCGCGTCGGACGCCTCGCTGCCGAGGTTGATGATCGCGCCGCCATGAAAATCGCCCTTGCGCCGGAAATGGTCCGACGCGACGAGCGAGCCGTGCACGACGCCCCAGTAGTTCGTGTCGAACAGCCGCCGCTGATCCTCGAGCGGCACCGCGGCCGCGGTGCCGAAGATCGAGACGCCGGCGTTGTTGATCCACGTGTCGAAGCCGCCGTAGGTGTCGACGGCCTGCGCGGCGGCGCGCTGCAGATCCTCGAGATTCGCGACGTCGCCCGCGACCGGCACAGCAAGGCCGCCGTGCTGGCGGATCTCGTCGCACAGCGTATCGAGCGCGTCGCCGTTGCGCGCGAACAGCACGAGCTTCGCGCCGCGGCGTGCCGCCTTGCGCGCGGTGACGAGGCCGATGCCGCTCGTCGCGCCCGTGATCACGATCGTCTGCTCGCCGACGGGTTTGAGCGTGCACTTCATAACACCTCCTGTTACGTCGCGCCGATCACTTCGGGCGGATGGTCAACTGGTTGCGCACGTCGCGCACGCCGTCGATCTTCCTGACGACGTCGGCCGCCTGCCCGCGCTGCTGCTCGTCCGGCACGCTGCCGGTCAGCATCACGACGCCGCGGCGCGTCTTCACGTGGATGTCGCCGGCCGACAGGCCGCTCGTGCCGACCAGTTCGGCCTTCGCCTTGGTCGTGATGGTCGCGTCGTGAATCTTCGTCCCGGTGCTCGAATGGGACGACGATGCGGACGACGAAGCGGCGTCGTCGCCGGCGGCGAACGCGCTCGGCGCGACGACGGTGCAGGCGGCGGCAGCGGCGACGGCGATCGCCATGCCGATACGCGTGCCCGCACGACGGCGCGCTCGCGGCGCGCTGGCTTGCAGCAGAAATACCTTCATCGTGACCTCCTTTCGTGAGCGCCGGCCGTGCCGGCTGGTATGCCGATGTCGCAAGTCGCGTGCCGCGCGCACGGCGCGGCTCGCGCGTGCGGCGCGCCGATCAGACGCCCTTTCATCCAAGCCGTTGTAATTTTTTCGGCGCCGATGCGGGCCGCTTCCCCTGCAAAGCGGCGGGCATGCCGATTGCCGGACAGCGATGCAACGGGGCCCACCGGCGCGGCCCCGACCTCGGGAGCATCACCATGCAAAGAATCGCGTTGATCAGTGAACATGCGTCGCCGCTGGGCGTCATCGGCGGCGTCGATGCGGGCGGCCAGAACATCTACGTCGCCAACGTCGCGAAGCAGCTGGCCGAACGCGGCCTCGACGTCGACGTCTACACGCGTTGCGACAATGCGCACCTGCCGGAGGTCGTGCAGATCGGCCCGCGCATGCGCGTGATCCACGTGCCGGCCGGTCCGCCGACCGATGTGCCGAAGGAGCGGCTGCTGCCGTACATGGGGGCGTTCGCCGATTACATGATCGCGCGCATGCGGCGCGAGCCCGACCCCGTCGACGTGATGCACGCGAACTTCTTCATGTCGGGCGAAGCCGGCCTGCGCGTGAAGAAGCGCCTCGGCATTCCGCTCGTCACGACCTTCCACGCGCTCGGCCGCGTGCGCCGGCTGCATCAGGGCGCGGCCGACGGCTTTCCCGACGCGCGCTTCAAGATCGAGGACACGCTCGCGCGCCGCTCCGACCGCCTGATCGCCGAATGCCCGCAGGATGCGCTCGACCTGACCACGCACTACCGCGCGGACGCGGCGCGCATCGAGATCGTGCCGTGCGGGTTCGATGCGCAGGAGTTTCGACCGGTGCCGCGCGCCGACGCGCGTGCGCAGCTCGGCTGGCAGCAGGATGCGTTCGTCGTGTTGCAGCTCGGGCGTCTGGTGCCGCGCAAGGGCATCGACAACGTGATCGACGCGCTCGCGCGGATGCCGCGCGATCCGCAGCGGCCGACCCATCTCTACATCGTCGGCGGCAGCCAGGCCACGCCCGACCCGGCGCGCGACCCGGAACTCGCGCGACTCATGGCGCTCGCGCACGACAACGGTATCGCCGATCGCGTGACCTTCGTCGGCCGGCGCGACCGCGAGGCGCTGCACCTGTACTACAGCGCGGCCGACGTGTTCGTGACGACGCCGTGGTACGAGCCGTTCGGCATTACGCCGGTCGAGGCGATGGCATGCGCGGCGGCGGTGATCGGCAGCGACGTCGGCGGCATCCGCACGACGGTGGACGACGGCGTCACCGGCTATCTGGTGCCGCCGCGCGACCCGGCCGCGCTCGCCGCCCGCCTCCTGCAGTTGCGCGCGCAACCGGATCTGTGCGCGGCGCTGGGCCGCGCCGGCTACCTGCGCGCGCATCGCTTCTACACGTGGCGCGGCGTGGCCGACCGCCTCGTCGACGTCTACCGCGACGTCGCGTATCCGCAGCGCGCCGGCACCGCCGCGACCCGCCGCACGCCGGTTTCCACCACGCCGGGCGTACTCGCGCACCGCAAGGAGAATGCATGATGAAGGGCTACGATCGCAAACGCGTACTCGTTACCGGCGGCGCGGGCTTTCTCGGTTCGCATCTGTGCGAGCGCCTCGTGACGGCCGGGCACGACGTGCTGTGCGTCGACAATTTCTACACGGGCGCGAAGGACAACATCGCGCACCTGCTCGATGCGCCGAATTTCGAGCTGATGCGTCACGACGTGACGTTTCCGCTGTACGTGGAAGTCGACGAGATCTACAACCTCGCGTGCCCGGCGTCGCCGGTGCACTATCAGCGCGACCCGGTGCAGACCACCAAGACCAGCGTGCATGGCGCGATCAATCTGCTCGGCCTCGCGAAGCGCGTGAAGGCGCGCATCCTGCAGGCGTCGACGAGCGAGGTGTACGGCGACCCCGACGTGCATCCGCAGGACGAGCGCTACTGCGGGCGCGTGAACCCGATCGGCGTGCGCGCGTGCTACGACGAAGGCAAGCGCTGCGCGGAAACGCTGTTCATGGACTATCACCGGCAGTACGGCGTCGACGTGCGGATCGCGCGGATCTTCAACACGTACGGGCCGCGCATGCATCCGGCCGACGGCCGCGTCGTGTCGAACTTCATCACCCAGGCGCTGGCCGGCAAGCCGTTGACCGTGTACGGCGACGGCACGCAGACGCGCTCGTTCTGCTACGTCGACGATCTGATCGACGCGCTGGTGCGGCTGATGGACGAGCCGGGCGATGCGTGCGAACCGGTGAACCTCGGCAGCGACGACGAGATCGCGATGCTCGACATCGCGCGCGAAGTAGTGCGCGTCGTCGGCACGGACGTGGACATCGAGTTCTGCCCGCTGCCGTCCGACGATCCGCGCCAGCGCCGCCCCGATCTCGAAGCGGCGCGGCGGCGCCTCGGCTGGCGCGCGACGACGCCGCTCGCCACCGGGCTCGCGCACACGGCGCGCTACTTCATCCACCGGCAGGCCGCGCACCACGCGCCGGGCGAGCTGGTGCGCAGCACGCAGATCGCGTCGCACCTGCTCGCGCAGATCAGTACGCAGAACCGGCCGGCCACCCCGGCGTGAGGAGTGCGGAGCGAAGCGGCGGCGGCCGCGCGTCAGCCGTCTTGCTGCGTGACGCGTGCGATTGCGTGCGCGAGGTCGCGCGCGTCGACGGGCTTGCACAGATAGCCGTCGAAGCCTGCGTCGAGCGCGCGGCGCTCGTCGCCGAGGCCCGCATGCGCGGTCACCGCGAGCACGCGCGGACGGGCCGCATCGACGCCGCCCGCGCCACGCCGGCGCAGCGCGTCGATCAGCCAGAAGCCGTCGCCGTCCGGCATCGCGAGGTCGGACAGCACGACGGTCGGCTGCAGCGTCGCGACGGCGTCCAGCGCGGTGCGGCCCGACACGGCGATCGCGACGACGGCGCCGAGCGTCGTCAGCGCGGCGGCGAGGCTGTCGCGCGTGGTCGCGTCGTCGTCGACGATCAGGATGCGCTGCGTGTCGAGCGCCGGCGCATCGCGCAGGACCTGCGTCACGCCCCACGCCATCGCGCCGATCGGCTGCCAGCCGGCCGGCAGCGTGACGGTGAAGGTCGCGCCGCGGTTGCGGCCCGCGCTGTCGACGCGGACCTCGCCGCCGTGCAGTTCGGCGATATGACGCACGATCGACAGGCCGAGCCCGAGGCCGCGCCGCGGCGACGCGGGCGAACCGTCCGCGCGCCGGAACATGTCGAACACGTACGGGATGAACTCGCTCGCGATGCCCTGCCCGGTGTCGCCGACCGCGAGCACGGCGTGCGCGGCGTCATGCGTGAGCGTGACGGTCACGGCGCCGCCGGCGGGCGTGAACTTCAGCGCGTTCGACACGAGGTTCGACAGCATCTGGCGCAGCCGCTCCGCGTCGCCCGACACCACGCACGCGCTCGCCGTGCAATCGAACTCGAGTGCGATGCCGGCCGCCGACGCGGCGGTCTGGAACGCGCTCGTCGCGTCGGCGAACAGCCGCACGACGTCGACCGGCATCGCGTCGAGCCGCAGCTTGCCGGTCGCGAGCGACGACGCGTCGAGGATGTCGCCCACCATGCGCGTGAGCGAATGCGCGCTGCGATCGATCGCGTCGATCGCCTGCTGCTGCAGCGCGTCGTCGCCGGCGCTGCGCAGCACCTCGACCCAGCCGTAGATCACGTTCAGCGGCGTGCGCAGCTCGTGCGACACGGTGGCGAGCAGTTCGTCCTTCAGGCGGTTCGACGTATCGGCCCGCTCGCGCGCGGTGCGCGCGCCCTGCAGCGAGCGCTGCGTCCGCAGATCGCGGCGGCGCTGCACGCGCGTCTCGCGCAGCGTCAGCGACAGCGCGACGCAGTTGCGCGCATCGCCGCGCACGGGGCATGCGGACACCGACGCGCGAAAGCGCCGGCCGTCGCGGCGCACGCACAGCACTTCGAGCGGGCCGATCGGCTCGCGCAGCGTCTCGAACGATACGGTGAGCGGGTAGCGCCTCAGCCAGCGCTGCGCGACCAGCGTGTCGAGCGCGCGTCCGTGCGCGTGGGCTTCGTCGTAGCCGAAGATCCGCTGGGCGGCCCCGTTCCAGCTGACGATGCGGCCCTGCACGTCGATCCCGACGATCGCGTCAGGCGACGCATCGACCACCGCCAGTTGCAGCCGCGACGTTTCGGCGGCTGCACGCTGCGCGAGCGCATCGCGCAGCACCAGCACGGCGCCGTCGACGTTGCCGTGCGCATCGGCGAGCGGACGCGCGATCTCGGCGATCGGCACCGGCGCGCTGCCGCTTCGACGCTGCAGCCAGTGTTGATCGGATTGCGCGGAGACGCCTGCCAGCGCGCGGTCGAGCGCGGTGGTCGGCACGAGCCGCTCGTCGCGATCGAACAAGCGCACGACGTCGCGCACGGGTTCTTGCAGCGCGGCGCCCGAGGAGCGGCCGGTCAGCTCGGCCGCCGCCGCATTGAGGTAGGTCACGCGGCCTTGCGTGTCGGCCGCGATCACGCCGTGCGGGAGCGCGTCGAGGATCGCCTCGAGCCGCTCGCGCGCCGCGGCTTCGCGGCGGCGTGCGCGATCGTTGGTGAGCCGCGTATCGCGCAGCATCGCCGCGACCGCGCACACCAGCACGCCGATCAGCATGAAGGCGCCGAGCCGCACCAGCCGCTCCGGCTGCGTCCCGGTATACGCGCCGGCATCGGACAGGAACAGCGTCCACACCAGCAGCCCGCTCGCCGCGGTCGATACGATCCCGAACACGAACGAGGTCGCCCACGCGGCGCCGGCCAGCATCGGGTAGTACAGCACCAGCGGCAGGTTCACGCCGCCGAAGCGGATCGCGAGCGCCTGCAACACCGTTGCGACCGCAACCAGCATCACGGCCGTCGCGTAATTTCCGGCCTGCGTCCTTGCAATATCGATCATCGGGGTCGCTCCTGCCGCGCGGCCGGCCGCCACGGCGCGCGGGAATACGGACGGGCACGCGGGATGCTGGCGCATGCTCGCCGGCGGGCGTCGCCCGCCCGGCCGTTCATGTCCATCATCACGGAGGTTCCGAGTACATGACCGCTCCGACACGTTGGCTCGTCATCTCGCCGCATCTGGACGACGCCGTCTTCAGTTGCGGGCAGGCGATCGCGCAGGCACCCGGCTCGGTCGTCGTGACCGTGTTCGCCGGCATCCCCGCACGCGATACGGCCGCGCCGCCGTGGGATCGGCGCGCGGGGTTTCGCAGCGCCGACGAAGCGGTGCGCGCGCGGCGCGACGAGGATCGCCGCGCGCTCGCGCTGCTCGACGCGCGGCCGGTGTGGCTGGAGTTCTTCGACGATCAGTACGGCGCGCCGGCCGCGACCGCCGAGATCGCCGCACGGCTGGCCGACACGCTCGACGCCCATCCGGGCTACGGCGTGCTCGCGCCGGCCGGCTTGTTCCATCGCGATCATCTGCAGGTGCAGCAGGCCGCGCTGTCGGTGCTGCACGACCTGCATGCGGCGGGCGACACGTCGCGTGCATGGCGCTTCTACGAGGACGCGCCGTATCGGCGCATCGACGGGCTGATGTCGAAGCGCGTGTCCGAATGGCGCGAGCGCGGCTGGTTTGCGCGGCCGGTCGCCGCGCCGGCCGGCGACCGCAGTGACGGCGCGGCAGCGAAGGCCGCTGCGGTCGACGCATACCAGAGCCAGATTGCGCTGTTCGAGCCTCATATGCGCGCCGACCTCCGTGAACCGGAAACATACTGGCAACTCGAATGCGACAGCACGTCCGGATAACGCCCGCACGCGCAGCGCTCGCGCCGCGCGAGCCGCGCGTGACCGCGGTGGTGCTCACCTACCGGCGCGCGGACGAACTCGCGCGCACGCTGGCGCGCCTCACCGCGCTGCCCGACCGTCCGGCGATCGTCGTGGTCGACAACGGTTCGGACGACGCGACCGCCGCACTCGTGCGCGAGCGCTTCGCACACGTGACGCTCGTGCATGCGCCCGGCAACGTGGGCGCGTCCGGGCGCAATCTCGGCGTGGCCGTCGCGCGCACGCGCCATGTCGCGTTCTGCGACGACGATACGTGGTGGGCGCCCGGCTCGATCGCCGAGGCAGCAAACCTGCTCGACGCGTATCCGCACGTCGCGGCCGTCACCGCGCGCGTGCTGGTGGGCGCGGAAGAACGCGAGGACCCGACCTGCGCGCTGATGGCCGATAGCCCGCTCGACGCGAGCGTCGCGCTGCCTGGGCGGCCGATCCTCGGGCTGCTGGCCGGCGCGACGGCATTCCGGCGCGATGCGTATCTGCGCGCGGGCGGCTATCACCCACGCTACTTTCTCGGCGGCGAGGAAGCACTGCTCGCGCTCGACCTGTATCGCGCGGGCGCATGGCTCGTCTATGCGCCGCAGTTGACGGTTCATCATTACCCTTCGACGCAGCGCGACGCGCGCGCGCGGCGCAGCGTATCGACCCGCAACGACGTGTGGACTGCATGGCTCAGATGGCCGGCGGGCGCCGCGTTCGCGCACACCGTGCGCATGCTGCCGCGGCTGCGCCGCGAGCGCGGGATCCTGCCCGCGCTTGCCGGCCTGCCGTGGATCCTGCGCGAACGGCACGCGATCCCGCCGCACGTCGAACGCATGCGGCGGCGCCTCGACGACGACGCGCGGCAGCGCGCACGCGCATGAGTGCGCCGGCGGTTGCATCAGGAGTCCGGCTTCTCCACCTCGCCTTCGAGTTGCGCGAGCCGGTTGTAGATCGTCTTCAGGCTGACGTCGAGCACTTCGGCCGCCTGCGCCTTCACGCCGCCGCACTGCGCGATGGTGCCGAGGATCAGCTTGCGGTCGACCTCCTCGAGCGGCGTGCCGAACGGCACGGTCACGCGGTCGTCCTGCGAGTCGACCATGTTCGACAGCTCTTCCATGATCGGCGGCGGCAGGGTTTCGATCACGTCCGCATCGCTGAAGATGCTCGCGCGCTGCACGAAGTTGCGCAGCTCGCGCACGTTGCCAGGCCATGCGTAAGACTTCAACGCCTCGCGTGCGGCCGGCGCGAAGCGCAGGTTGCGCCCGCTTTCCTCGTTGTAGCGCTGTAGGAACGCATCGGCGAGCATCGGAATGTCGTCGCCGCGCTCGCGCAGCGACGGCAGCGGAATCGGAAACACGTTGATCCGGTGATAGAGGTCGGGCCGCAGCTTGCCGTCGGCCATCGCGGCTTCCGGGTCGCGGTTGGTGGCCGCGACGATGCGCACGTCGACGTCGATCTCGCGCGTCGAGCCGAGCCGCGTGACGCGGCCCGTCTCCAGCACGCGCAACAGCTTGACCTGCGATTCGAGCGGCATCTCGGTGATTTCGTCGAGGAACAGCGTACCGCCGTCG
The DNA here is from genome assembly GCF_000745665.1 of Burkholderia sp. WP42. Lineage (NCBI taxonomy): Bacteria > Pseudomonadati > Pseudomonadota > Betaproteobacteria > Burkholderiales > Burkholderiaceae > Burkholderia > Burkholderia sp. WP42. The sequence goes on from NZ_JQJT01000009.1 coordinate 285,161, forward strand.
GCGCGCTCGAAGAAGCCCTTGTGCTGCCGCTCCGCGCCGGTGAAGCTGCCGCGGTCGTGGCCGAACATTTCGCTTTCGACGAGATTCGCGGCGATCGCGCCGCAGTTCACCGCGAGGAACGGGCCGCGCCGGCGCAGGCTCAGATCGTGGACCGTCTGCGCGGCCAGCTCCTTGCCGGTGCCCGACTCGCCGGTGAGCAGCACCGACGCTTCGGTGCGCGCGACGCGGCCGATCGCATCGTAGACGGCCTGCATCGCCGGCGAGCTGCCGAGCATGCGGCCGAAGCGGCCGAGGCGCTGCAACTCCGAGCGCAGTTCAGCGATCTCCTCGTGCAGCGCAGTGGTGCGCGGCACGCGCGCGAAGATACTGTTCAGCCGCTGCATGTTGAGCGGCTTCACGAGGTAGTCGGTGGCGCCGCGACGCAACGCGTCGATCGCGGTTTCGAGGCTCGCGTGACCGGTGGTCAGCACGATTTCGCAATGCCCGCGCTTCGGCAATGCATCGAACAGATCCATCCCGTTGCCGTCGGGCAGCACGAGATCGCACAGCACGAGATCGGGGGTATGCGTCGAGACGAGCGTGCGCGCTTCTTCCAGCGTCGCGGCCGTGTCGCAGGTGAGCTGCTGCGCCTGCGCGAGCGCCGCGAGCATCGCGCGCGTATCGGCATCGTCTTCGACGATCAGCACATAAGGCATCGAAGCTCCTGGTGGGGCGGCCGGTATGAAGTTCGACCGGAACCGCAGCGAGCGTGCGCTGGGAGTACGACGCCGGGCACTCGGCGATACGACCCGCATTGCACGCGAATAAATGGGAGTTTGTCCGCCATGACAAACGAGTGCTTAGCAGTATAGAAGAAGCGTGTCGCGCATTCGGCGATCATCGAATAAATCTATCTATTCGCGAAACTCGCATTGCAATATTCAATCTATTGGGAGGGCCATAACCGGTATCCTTGATACATAAAAGCGACGTATACCGTGTCACTTTTTCTGCATGCCTCGACGGTTTCGGTCAAAACTTCCCAAAGCGATAACACTTATGTCGAAATCCGACGATGACGGCACGCGACTGTTCGGCCGCTCGCGAACAATCCAGGATTTGCTGCATAAAATCTCGCGCGTCGCGGCCACGCGCGTCAGCGTGCTCGTAGTAGGCGAAAGCGGCGCCGGCAAGGACATCGTGGCGCGGCTCATTCACGACATGAGCCCGCGTCGGCGCGGGCCGTTCGTGCCGATCAATTGCGGCGCGATTCCGAAAGATCTCGCGGAGTCGCATTTATTCGGTCACGAAAAAGGCAGTTTCACCGGCGCGGTCGCGCAACATGTCGGCATGTTCGAAGCCGCGCGCGGCGGCACGCTGTTTCTCGATGAAATCGCGGAAATGCCGGCGGAATTGCAAGTCAAATTGCTGCGCACGCTCGAAACCAACACGATCATGCGCGTGGGCGGTCACGAACCGATTCCGCTCGACGTGCGGATCGTCGCGGCCACGCATCACGATCCGGTCGATGCCGTGCGCAGCGGCCGCCTGCGCGAAGACCTGTTCTACCGGATCGCGACGATCGCGCTGCACGTGCCCGCGCTGCGTCAGCGCGAGGACGACGTCGGCGACATCGCGGTGCAGATCATCGACCGGCTGAATGCGCGGCACCGCACGCGCAAGCGCCTGTCGATGCAGGCGATGAAGGCGCTGCGCGCCTATACGTGGCCCGGCAACGTGCGCGAGCTGCGCAACGCGCTGGAGCGCGCGTTCATCCTCGCCGACGAACAGATCGAACTGCAGCTGCCGCGTCGCCAGCCGCCGCGCGAGGAAGTGCGTCACAACGCGATGACGCTGCACATCGGCGCGACGCTCGCGCATACGCAGCAGCGCTTCATCGTCGCGTCGCTGCGGCATTTCAACGGCGACAAGCCGCGTACCGCGAAGGCGCTCGGCATCAGCCTGAAGACGCTGTACAACCGCCTCGCGCTGTTGCCCGAGCACGAGCGCAATGCGGTGAGCGGCGGCGCGCCCGGCGCCGCGACGAGTGGCGCCGCCACGGCGGGCGGCGCGGCCGGTGCGTCAACCGGGTCGGCCGCATCGGCCGCTACGGCGCCGCCGACCGCGGCAAGCCAGTAACCGCGGCCGCTACGCCGCGACGTCGCGCAACGCGCTGTCCCAGTCGCGCGCGAACCGCTCGATCCCGAAGCGCTCGCGCGCGTCGCGCCTCGCGGCCGCGCCCCACTCGCGCGCGAGGTCCGCGTCGCGGATCAGCATGCGCATCGCATCGATCAGCGCGGCCGGACGCGTGTCGGCCACGCCGTTGCTGCCGGTCTTCACGAGCTGCGCCATCTCGGTCGTTGCCAGTGCAACGATCGGCAGCCCGATCATCATTGCCTCGATCACCGCGAGCCCGAGGCTCGTGTAACGGATCGGATTGAAGAAGAACCGGTAGTGCGACAGGAACTGCGGCAGCGCCGGGTTCGGCACCTCGCCGATCCCGCCCAGCTCGGCCGAGCCCATGCCGACCAGATCGAGCGGCACGTTGCGACGCACTTCCTCGAACAGGTCCGCGCCGAGCCGCCGGCCGCGCCGCGCGAGGTTGTTCACGACCGTCACGCCCTTGGGCAGCGTGCCGTGATACGCGACGTCGTCGGGCACCAGCACGCCGTGCTCGATCACGCGCGTCGGCGTGACGCCGTTGTCCCACATCAGCGCGTTGAACGGCGTCACGTGTACCAGCAGGACGTTCGGGTCCTGCACCGGATGCAGCGTGTCGGTCGGATGCTCGCGCGGCGGGTCGTGTTCGACGAACAGCGTCGGCAGCGCGCGCTGCGCGTCGCTCAACAGCGTGAGCCGATCCTGCGCGTAGTGGCTGTGATGCTGATACAGCACGCAGTCGAACTCGGTGTCGCGCACGCATTCGGCCGGCACTTCGAACACGTTGTCGCCCCACGGCAGGTGTCCGACGCGCCCGGCATAGCCGGGCGGATGCTGCGGCCGCGTCACGAGATAGAAATCGTGCGGCGCCTGCGACAGGTAATACAGATAGTTTCCGTGCACGTGCCAGGTAAGCACGCGCAACCGTTTACGTGACATGACGTCTCTCCTGGGCGAGCAGCGTGCCCGCCTGGTGAATCACGTCGTCGACGCCGATCGCGATCGCGCATTCGTGCCCGTACGGGCACGTGTCGAACATGCACGGCCGGCAGGCCGGGTAGCTCGCGAGCACGCGATGACGTTCGGCGTCGAGCGGCGCCCAGCGGGCCGTGTCGCTGCCGCATGCGACGACGACGCTCGGTGTGCCGAGCGCCGCCGCGACGTGCGACACGCCCGTGTCGTTACACAACAGCAGCCGCGCGCGCGCGATCAGCGCGGCCATCGCGCCGAGCGGCGTGCGGCCGCACAGGTTCACGCACGGCCGCGCGAGCTGCTCCGCAAACGCGTTGGCCAGCGCGAGCTCCGCGCGCGTGCCGGTCAGCACGATTTGCCAGCCGTCGTCGGCAAGCTGCCGCGCGGTGCGCGCGAAGCGTTCGACCGGCCAGCGCCGCGACGCCATGCGCGCGCCCGGATGGACGACCACGTAGCGGCCCGGCTCGAGCGCATGCTCGTCGCGCAGCACGTGCCACAGCGCATAGTCGAGGCCACCGAGCGGAAATTCCAGGTAATCGCCCCAGTCGCGATAGCCGAGCTTGCGCATCAGCGACAGGTAGCGCGTGACTTCGGGTTCGTCGTCGCGCCACACGATGGAGCAATCGAGCGCGGTCGTGCCGCCGTCGGCCGGGACGAAGCCGGCGGTGCGCGCCGCGCCGAGCGACGCGACGATCGCGTTGGTGTGCGCGCCGCTGCCGTGCAGTTGGATCGCGAGATCGAAATCGCGCGCGCGGCATTCGGCGACGAAGGCCTCGCGTGCGGCCGCATCGGCGGCCGGCTGTTCGGCGAGCCCCGGCGCACCGGGGAACGCGATGAAATTGTCGATGTAGTCGGGGAAGCGCGACGCGAACTCGCGCGCCCACGGCAGCCCGATCAGCGTGATGCGCGCCTCCGGCTCGCCGCGCCGCAGCGCGCGCAGCGCCGGCACCGCGCACAGCATGTCGCCGAGCTGCAGCGCGCGAAACACCGCGATGCGCGTCGGACTGGACGATGAAGCCGAATCGTGCGTCATAGGAAGAACACCCGGAAATGAAGCGCGCCGCGCAGCCGCCAGTACAGCGACACGGGCGGAATCGCGATCGACGTGACGATCATCTCGGCCACGTGCGACGGCGTGAGCTGCGTGCCGCGCAGCCGCTTGATGCAAAACGCGGCCGTGATCGCGGCCCACACGAGCGCGCAGGCAATGCCGGCCGCGCGCCAGCCGAGGGCGAAGCAGCCGAGCGCGCCCAGCGCGAACAGCACGGCCGCGTAGTAATTCCACGGCGGCGTCGGCCGGATGTGCCGCCGGTAAGTCACGCGATGCTTCTTGTACAGCAGCGCGTCGAAATATACCTTCGACTGCTGGCCGATGCTGGTGCCCCAGCGCGCGGGGCGCACGGGGTGGACGATGCGCGCGGCCTCCGCCTCGACGATCGGCCCCGCGTGCTCGCGCAACGCGAACATCAGGTCGGCGTCCTCGCGCCACGCGCGCGTGAAGCGTTCGTCGAAACCGCCGACGCGCTCGAGCGCCGCGCGCCGCACGAAGCAGTTGGCGGTCGCGAATTCCGCATGCGCGAGGCCGGCCGCATCGCGCTCGTAATCGGTCGGCCGCGGGCGCAGCGGCACGTCGATGCGCCCCGCCGCCGCCGACGCCGACGGCTCGGCCAGCAGCGCGGCCGAACCATGACGCAGCCACGCTGGGTCGGGAATCGTGTCGTCGTCGGTGAACGCGATCAGCCCGCCGCGCGCGCTGCGCCAGCCGACGTTGCGCGCGCCGGCCGGCCCCTGCGTATCCGGCGCGCTCATGTAGCGGATCACGGGCACGTCGCTCACGCGCGCGCGGCACGCATCGACCACCGCACGCGCGCTGCCGGCCGGATCGTCGTCGACCACGACGATCTCGTAGGCCGTCGGGTCGAACGCCTGCGCGCACAGCGCGTCGAGGCAGCGTTCGAGCAGATCGGACCGACGATAGGTCGGCACGACGACCGACACGACCGGCGCCCGTTGCGTGTCACGCATGTTCATGTCGCGGCTTCTCCAGCAGGAACGAACCGATCACGAGCGCGTCGAGCGGCGAGGTCCAGAAGCATTCGATCGCGTCGCGCGGCGAGCAGACGATCGGCTCGCCGCGCGTGTTGAACGACGTGTTGACGAGCACCGGCACGCCGGTCAGCGCGTTGAACTCCGACAGCAGCGCATGCAGCAGCGGATGCTGGCTTTCGTCGACGGTCTGCACGCGCGCCGTGCCGTCGATGTGGCGCACGGCCGGAATCGTCGCTTCGGCGCCGGGCGCGACGTCGTAGACGAACAGCATGAACGGCGCGCGCAGCGGCGTGCGGCGGCCGCCCCGGAACCACTCGTGCGCATGGCTTTCGAGCACGACCGGCGCGACCGGCCGGAAATCCTCGCGATCCTTGATCCGGTTCAGCTTGTGCTGCATGTCCGGATCGGTCGGCGATGCGAGGATCGAGCGCGCGCCGAGTGCGCGCGGGCCGAACTCCATGCGGCCCTGGAACCAACCGATTACGCGGTTCGCCGCGAGCAACGCAGCCGTCTGTCCGGCGACGTCGTCGAGCCGCCGGTAAGGCAGCTGCGCTTCGGTGAGGAACGCTTCGATCGCCTCGTCGCTGTACGACGGCCCGAGATACGCGTGGTCCATGCGCCAGTCGCCGCGCGCGCCGCGGATCCGGAAGTCGGTCCACAGCGCGGCGCCGAGCGCGGTGCCCGCATCGCCGGCGGCCGGCTGCACCCACATGTCGTCGAACGGGCCGCGATCGCGGATCTTCGCGTTCATCACGCAGTTCAGCGCGACGCCGCCGGCCATCGCGAGCTGCTTCTCGCCGGTCTGCGCGGCGAGCCATTCGACCGCCTGCAGCGTCGCTTCCTCCAGCACCAGTTGCAACGCATGCGCGATGTCGCAATGATGCGGCTCGATCGAGCCGCCGCGTTCGCGCGCCGGGCCGAACAGCGCGGCGAGGTCGCCTTCGACGATCTCGTAGCGTCCGTCGCCTGCATAGCGCACCAGCTTGCGCATCTCGTCGGCATACACGGGCTTGCCGTACGACGCGAGCGCCATCACCTTGTACTCGTCGGACGAATGCAGGAAGCCGAGGTAGTGCGTGACGCGCTCGTACAGCAGCCCGAGCGAATGCGGCAGGTTGACCTGGCCGAGGCGCCGGTACGACTTGCCGTCGAACAGGCCGTAGCTCGTGGTCGCGCGCTCGCCGCGCCCGTCCATCGTCATCACCGCGCAGCGGTCGTACGGCGCCGCGAGAAACGCGCTCGCCTCGTGCGCGAGATGGTGCTCGATGAAGTGCCAGCGGAACGGCCCGTCGTGCCTGACGCCGCGAAAGCGCCGCTGCAGATGGTGCGGCGCGCCGCCCGCGAGCTGGCGCGGCGCGTTCACGATCGACGACAGGAACAGCGGATGCCACGGCGACGCGCCGTCGGCGCGCGGCGCATGGGCGGACGGCTGCAGCGGCAGCGTCAGTTCGGGCTCGGCCCCGTGACGATCGAGCTCGAGCCACGGGTCGTACGAATAGGCGACGTGATCGACGTCCGCGAGCGCGATGCCGGCTTCCGCGAGACAGTAGTCGATCGCGTGAAACGGCAGCTCCCACGTCGAGAACGGCACCGGCCGCTTCGCGTGCTTCACGTGCGTGAAGCGCTCGTCTTCGGCGGCCGCGATCACGATGCCGTCGCGCACGAGGCACGCGGCGCTGTCGTGAAAGGCGGCGTTGATACCCAGCGTATAAATGGGTTCGGGCATGCGTCAGCTCCTGGTGATGGCGTGCGCGAAGGGGATCACGTTCGAGGCGTTCACCGCGACCGGCGCGGCGCCGTGTGCGGCGGCGCGCGCGGCCGCACGCAGCGCATGACGCTCGCCGCCGCGCAGCAGCGCGTGCGTCACCGCGACGACGTCGTCGACGCTCACGCCGAGCAGGCACGGATGCCCCGGTTGATCGCACACGCTGCGATAACAGTTGCGGCACGGCACATCGACGTTCAGCACGCGGTGCGGCACGCGCCACGGCGTGTGCTGCGGGTTGGTCAGCGCGTACAGGTCGACGACCGGCGTGCCGAGCGCGGCCGCGAGATGCACGGGGCCGCTGTTGTTCGACAGCAGCAGGTCGGCCGTTTCGATCAGCGCGCCGAGCTCGCCGAGCGGCAGCGCGCCGGCGAGCGGCACCGCGCGCGGCCCGGCGCGCTCGCACACGGCTTCGACCAGCGCGTGCTCGCTCGCGCTGCCGGTCACCGCGATGCCGTCGAACAGCGGCGCGAGCCGCGCGGCCGCCTCGCCGAAGCGCTCGGCCGGCCAGCGCCGCGACGCGGCGCTCGCACCCGGATGCACGACCAGCCAGCGCGCGCGCGCCGGGTCGCGCGGCCCGCCGAGCCGTTGCAGCGCCGCGCGCAACCGCGCGTGCAGCGCGCGGCGCGCGGCGTCGCCCGGCTCGAACGCCATGCGCCAGTCGGACGTCGTCGCGCCGACCGAGCGCACCAGCGCGAGCTGGCGCGCGACCTCGTGGCGCACGTGCGATTCCGGCTCGGTCTCGGGCACGCGGTCGGTCAGCAGCTCGTACGGATTCTCGCGGCAATGCGCGAGCCGCAGCGGAATGCCCGCGAGCCAGCACATCATCGCGGCCGGCAGCGGGCTCTGGCTGTAGACGGTGAAGATCACGGCCGCATCGAAGCGCCCGGCCAGCAGGCGGTCGACCATGTCGAGGTCGGCCACCGGATCGCCGCGCGCTTCCGGATGCTTGACCCACGGCGCGTCGTACGTCCACACGTCGTCGACCATCGGCAGATGGCCGGCGAGCGCCGCGCCGCTGCGCGACGTCAGCAGCGTGAGCTGGCGGCCGCGGCCGCCGTCCTTCAGCGCGCGCAGCGCGGGCGTCGTCATCAGCACGTCGCCGAGGCTGTCGAGGCGCACGCACAGGATCCGGCGCGCACGATCCCAGGCGGTGCTCATCGCCGCACCCACGTGCCGTGACGCCGTGCGACCTCGCGCACGACGATGTCGGCCGCGAGATCGAGCCGGTCGACCACATGGTGCGGCGTGCGCGCGGCGTCGAGCCGCCATTCGGTCTCGTTGCCGCAATCGACCAGGATCGTGCCGCAGCGCGCGGTGCGACCGGCCTCGACGTCGTCGAGGATGTCGCCGATCATCCAGCTCGATTCGGCGAGTGCGCCGAGCGTCGCGAGCGCGCGCCGGACCATCCCGGGGCGCGGCTTGCGGCAGATGCAGTCGCAGGTGTAGCGCGGCACGCTGCCCGCCGGGTGATGCGGGCAGTAAAAAAAATCCGCCAGCGCCGCGCCGTTCTCTTCGAACAGTTCGGCGAGACGCTGACGGACCGCGCCAAGCTTCGATTCGGGGAAGTAGCCGAGCGCGACGCCCGGCTGGTTCGAGACGACCGCGATCGGCATGCCGGTCGCGCCGAGCGTGCGCAGCGCGCGGCCAGCGCCGGGCGCGAGCCGCATGCGCGCGGGATCGACGTTGTACGGCACGTTCTCGAGCAGCGTGCCGTCCTTGTCGAGCAATACGGCGCCGGGCAGCCGGCGCTCGCGCGTCAGGGCCATGACGTCTCCTTCATCGGCAGCACCATCAGCTCGGGCACGACGGTGCCCGGCGGCTGCGTCAGCACGAAACGCACGGCCGCCGCGACGTGCTCGGGCGGCTGTAGCGTGTCCTCGTCGATGTCGGGGAAGCGGTCGAGCAGGAACGGCGTGCGCATCCCGCCGGCGACGATCGCCGAGACGCTGACGCCCGCGGGCCGCAACTCCGCATGCAGCGCATGCGACAGCCCGAGCAAGCCCCACTTGGTCGCGTGGTACGCGGACGCGTTCGGCCACGCGCGCTTCGAGGCGGTCGACGCGATGTTGACGATGTGCCCGCTGCCGCGCGCCTTCATGATCGGCACGGCCGCGTGGCACATCAGATACGGGCCGAACAGGTTGGTCATCATCACCTGCTGCCAGGCGTCGACGGTGACGTCGTCGATCGGCGCGGTCACGTCGATCGCCGCGTTGTTGACGATCACGTCGAGATCGCCGAGCGCCTCGCGCGCGTCGTGCACGACCTGCAGCACCGACGCTTCGTCGCGCACGTCGAGCGGCCGTCCGATCGCCTGTCCGCCGTGGCGCTCGAGGCGCTGGGCGACGGCTGCGGCGCGGTCGCCGTCGAGATCGGCAACGATCACGTGCGCGCCGTAGTGCGCGAGTTCCTCGCAAATGGCCTCGCCGAGGCCACGGCCACCGCCGGTGACGAGTGCGGTGCGGCCGGCGAGCGGCGGTCGGGCTGAATCGTGAGTCGCGTTCACATATACCTCCTGCAAGCGGTTCGAAGAAATCCTGAGGATCGAGGCCGTGACACTTGTCGGGACAAGTGTCGATGCAGGGGAGTAGAGCGAGAAGCGTGCCACTGCCGGGGCGCCCGCGCCGCATCGCGGTGGCGCGCGCGCCCGCTGGCTTTTTTATAACCGGCTGTAAAAACCGGCCCGCAGGCGCGCGCTCAGATCGCGAGCGCGTCCGGCGTGGCCTGCGCGCGATGCTTCGCGACCGCGCGCAGGCAATGCGCGATGCAGCCGGCGAAGGCTTCGTCGAACCAGGGCTGCGCGCCCGACACGCCCACCACGATGCCGTGCTGCGCGACCGCGCCCCACAGGTTCGTGTCGCCCGCGCGCAGCCGGTACGGCTCGAGCGCCTGCACGACGTGGCCGTCGCGGCCGGTTTCCCACGACAGCCGCGCCTTCGCGCGGGCGTATGCGCGGTAGTCGGCATCCCAGTCCTTCGGATCGGGCAGCGAGAACTCATACAGGATCGCGTCTTCGAACGCCGCGTCGCGCGGGCCGATCGCCGGGTCCATGATGACGATGTGCAGACAGCCGCTGTCGCCGACGAAGTCGCTCTGCAACGCCGCCGACAAGGTCGGCAGCAACAGCTCGACGGCCGCGACCGCGGCCTGACGGTCGGCGAACGCGCTACCGCCGCGCTGCTGCGTCGGCGTTTCGGGAGTCGTCGGGTTCAGAAGGTTCGGCATGTATCTCTCCAGTGGAAGTTGCGAGCGCGCGCAGCGTCGCGATCAGGTCGGCCGCTGCCGCGGGCTTGGTCAGGTAAGCATGGAATCCCGCTTCCACCGCACGCGTGCGGTCGCGCTCGCGCGCGTGGCCGGACAGCGCGAGCGCTTCGAGCGGCGCGCGTCCGTCGCGCGGGCGCTCGGCGTCGAGCTGGCGCACGCGGCTCATCACCGCGTAGCCGTCGTCTTCGTCGTCGCCGAGGTCGATGTCGCAGACGAGCAGTGCCGGCCACTCCGCGCGCCGCGTGCGCCACAGATCGTCGAGCAGCGCCTGTCCGGACGCGAACGCGTGCACGTCGGCGCCGGCCGTCTGCAGCAGCGCGGTGAGCGCCTCGCGCGCCTCGTCGTGATCGTCGACGCATGCGACGCGCAGCCCGTCGAGCGGCTTCGCGCCCGCGGGCTGCGCGTCGGTCGAGGCCGGCGCGACCGCGCTCATCGGCAGCGACAGGTGCAGCGTCAGGCCGTTGTCGTCGCGTTCGCGCACGACGTAGCCGCCCGCCTCCTCGATCGCCGTCTGCAGCGGGTCGAGATCGACCAGCGACAGCTCCGGCGCATCGACGCCCGCGCACGTGATCGTGATGCGCGCGTCCGGGTCGTGACGCGCGGTGCGCACCTCGAGCTGGCCGCCGCCGCTCGCGTCGATGCCGGCGCGGCACATTTCCCAGACGAAACGCCGCAGCGCGGCCGCATCGGCCTTGACGACGAGATCCTCGTCCGCCAACTGGCGAAACACCGGCACCGCGCGCTGCGCGGCCGCGTCGGCGAGCGCATCGAGCACCTGCGCGACCAGCGGGTTGATGCGCACCGGCAGCCGCGCGAACTTCGCTTCGGTGCGCTCGAGCTCGCGCTGCTTCGCCTGCAACGCCCACATCTGCGCATAGACGCCGCCGCTCGCGAGCAGCTCGTCGTGCGTGCCCTGCTCCACGAGGCGGCCGTGCTCCATCACGAGAATCCGGTCGGCATCGACGACCGTCGACAGCCGGTGCGCGATGATGAGGCTCGTGCGGTGCTGCGCGACGCGCATCAGCTCCTGCTGGATCGCGCGCTCCGATCGCGTGTCGAGCGCCGACGTCGCCTCGTCGAACACGACGATCGGCGGCGCCTTCAGCAGTGCGCGCGCGATCGCGACGCGCTGCCGCTCGCCGCCCGACAAGCGCACGCCGCGCTCGCCGACCCGCGTGTCGTACGCGTCGGGCAGCCGCTCGATGAACGCGTCGAGCTGCGCGCTGCGCGCGGCCGCGATGATTTCCGCGCGGGTCGCGTCGCGCTTGCCGTAGCCGATGTTGTACGCGAGCGTGTCGTTGAACAGGATGGTGTCCTGCGGCACGATGCCGAGCGCGTCGCGCAGGCTGCGCTCGGTGACGAGGCGCAGATCCTGGCCGTCGATGCGGATGATCCCGGCGTCGGGCTGGTAGAGCCGGAACAGCAGCCGCGCGAGCGTCGACTTTCCCGAGCCGCTGCCGCCGACCACCGCGACCGACTGGCCGGGCTCGATCCGGAACGACACGTCCCACAAAATCTGCCGGCTCGGCTCGTAGCCGAAGTCGACGTGCTCGAACTCGATCGCGCCGCCGCGCACCACGAGCGGTTGCGCGCCCGGCGCGTCGCCGTCCTCGCCCGGCTTGCCGCGCGCGTCCAGCAGCCCGAACAGCCGCTCGATGTTGGTCAATGCGTCGTTCGCCTCGCGGAATACGAAGCCGAGCGCGTTCAGCGGCAGGCTGATCTGGATGATGTACGCGTTGATCAGCACGAGATCGCCGACGGTCATCGTGCCGCGCGCGACGTGCTGGCCGGCGAGCAGCATCACCGCCGCGATGCCGGCGCCGATGCAGGCGCTCTGGCCGATATGCAGCGTCGACAGCGCGTACTGGTTGTCGACGCCGGCGTCGCGCCACGCGTCGAGCACGCGCTCGAGGCGGCTGCGCTCGACGTCCTCGCGCGCGAAGTACTTCACCGTATCGACGTTCAGCAGGCTGTCGACCACGCGCGAATTCGATTCGGCTTCCAGCGCATTCACGCGGCGCTGATAACGCATCCGCCGCCGCGTCAGCGCGATCGTGTACCCCGCGTAGACCGCGAACGTGACGAGGATGATCGCGGTGAAGCCGCCGCCATATTTGCTGATCACGATTACCAGCACCGAGCCGATCTCGATCGCGGTCGGCACGACGGTGAACACTGCGACGCCGAGCAGATAGCCGATCCCGGCCGTGCCCTTCTCGAGGTCGCGCACCACCGCGCCGGTTTCGCGCTGCGCATGAAAGCGCGCGCCGAGCCGATGCAGGTGGCCGAAGGTGCGGGTCGTGAACGACGCGACGGTGTGCTGCGTGACCTGCACGAACGTCATGTCGCGCACTTCGTTCAGGGCGTTCGCGGCGAAGCGCACGACCGCGTATGCGAACAGCAGCCACACCGGCAGCGCCATCGGCTGGCGCGCGGCGCCGGCGAAGCCGTCGATGATCTCCTTGAGCAGCAGCGGCACCGAGATGGCCGCCGCCTTCGCGAGCACGAGCAGCGCGACCGCAGCGAGCACGCGCGCGCGGTACTGCCAGATCGCGCGCCACAGCTCCAGTGCGATGCGCATGCGCAGGCCACGCTCGCGGCGGTCGCGGCCGGCTTCGCGCGCGCCGGCGCCGCGCGTGTCACGATCGTCGCCCGTGCCCCGAAGCAGGTCGTCGGTCCCGTTGTTCCCGTTGGTCATGCGTACGATGTCGGTGTCCTTGGTCTATCGGTCGCGCGCATCGCTCGTCAATGGCGCGGCTCGCGGTCGGCGCCGTTTTCGTCGCGGCGGGCGGACCCGGACTCCGGCTCGGGCTCGCGCGTGTTCGGGTTCGGCCGGGTCGGCGTGACCGTGCGTTGCGACGGACGCAGCACCGTGCCCGTGTCGTGTTCGCCGTCGCGACGCACGCGCACGCGGTTCTCGACGTCGCGCACGCCCATGCAGTCGTCGGAGAGATCCTCGATGTCGTGCTTCATCCAGCGCGTCGGCACCGTGCCCTCGAGCACGACGCAGCCGTCGCGGACCTCCACGCTGACGTCGCTCACGTCGATCTCGAGCGCGCGCGCCAGCCGCTCGCATACGTCCTCGCGAATGCGCTCGTCGGAACGCGTGTAGCCCTTCGGGCCGGTGCGAGCGCGCATCGCGCCGCCGCCGAAACGCGACAGGTCCGGCGCTTCGCCGGGCCGGTCGTCGCGCGGGTCGCGTGCGTCGTAGCCACGTTCGCCGCGGTAGCCGCCGGTACGCCATTGCGGTTCTCCGCCGCGCTCGCCGCCCGTGCGTTGCGGGTCGCGACGACGTTCGCCGTAGCCGCGGCCCGGCTCGCGCGCGCCGGCAGGCGCATCGCGCCAGCCGGCGCTGCGTTCTTCGGCCGGCGAACGCGCGGCGCGCTCGCTCCACTCGCTGCCCCAGTCCTCCGGGCCGACGTCCTCGCTCCTGAACCGGTGGTATGCCGATTCGTACGCTTCTTCCGGCCACGGCGACGGCTCGTCGGTGATCCCGCGCCCCACGCCCCGGTACGCGCGTTCGTCGCGCTCCTGCCAGTCGGACGAGCGACTACGGCCGCCCTGCCCTCCGGGATATCGTCGTTGCATGGTGTCTCTCCTGGTTCGCGCCCGTTGCACGCACGGCCCGATGCCGCATCGCGGCGCGCGTCGATGCAAGGGTTGCAAGCTGCGTGCCGCATTGGTTGCGGCTGCGGGCAGCGGGGGCCCTTGCGGGGACGGGATCGACGTGGTTCTGGCGGTTGTCGGCGTGTTCGGCGTGTTCGGCGTGTTCGGCGTGTTCGGCGTGTTCGGCGTGTTCGGCCTTCTCGGCGTTCTCGGCGTTCTCGGCGTCCTTGCGGTTCTTGCGGTTCTTGCGGTTCTCAGCGTGCTCGAATGCCCGAGTCCCCGCGGTCGCGCCAGTGGTCCCGGCGAAACAGCCGGCGACACGCCATTCAGATACGGCCGCGCCAACCATCCCGGCATCGAGCGGTACCCGACCACCGCCACCTACCCCACCGGCCGCCCGTCACCGGGAGCCCCTACCCAGCCCGCCCTATCTGCAACGCGATTGCAGTTTTTTCGCATCCACCGCTCGAAAGCCGCCCCCTAGACCGACCCGGCATCCGGATCGTCGGTATTGCCCGGTTCGCTCAGCCGCTCGGTGTGATCCGGTTCGATGTCCGCATCTTCGTCGAGCCCCGCGTCGCCGTCTGCGGACGCGCGCTCGCCCGTGCCCGCACGGTCCGTGTCGCTGTCGAGCGCCGCGTCGCCGCGCTCGAGCGCGTGCTGGTCGAGCGGCGAATCGACGTCGAACGCGTGACGCCGCGCGCCGACCGTGTCGCTGCCGCTGTCCGACGAGTCGCTCGGCCCGAGCGCCCGCCCATCGCGGCCGCGCCGCTCGTTGTCCTCGTCCGGGCCGATCGGCTCGTTGTCGAGGTCCAGTGTGCTGTTCATGTCGATGCCCTCTCGTAACGGTGAAGCGCCGCCGAAGGCCGCCGTACGGGCCGCAGCGGGCAGATGGCAGCGCTGCGCAATCGGCATGCCGGGCCGGTCGCTCGCAGGGGGCACGCGTGATGCGCACCCATTCATCAGGGGAATTGAGTACCCTTATGGTTTCGACCGGGTCCATTCGATTCCAACAATTGCCGCAGCGGCGCACCCGGCGTCGGCCGGCCGCCGCTCGCGCGAGCCTCTTTCATTAGCCGTTCCGATGACACAAGACGACGCCATTTCCGACCCGCATCCGCCACTCGGCCCCGCCGATGCACGCGATCTCCTGCACCGCTTCGCCGAATTCCGGTTCGAGACGGTCGTCGGCGCGATCACCGACTACGCCGTATTCATGCTCGACCCGCAAGGCAACGTCGCCACGTGGAATCAGGGCGCCGAGCGCATCAAGGGCTATCTGCCGGCCGAGATCCTCGGCCATCATTTTTCGCGCTTCTACCCGCCCGAAGCAATCGCGGCCGGCCGGCCCGCGTTCGGGCTGCAGGAAGCGGTCGCGCACGGCGGCTTCGAGGACGAAGGCTGGCGCGTGCGCAAGGACGGCTCGCGGTTCTGGGCCAGCGTGACCATCACCGCGGTGCGCGGGCCGGGCGGCCAACTGGTCGGCTTCATCAAGATCACGCGCGACATGACCGAGCGCAAGCGGCTCGCGGAACTCGAAGCGTCGACGCATCGGCTCAGCGTGTTCATCGCGATGCTCGCGCACGAGCTGCGCAACCATCTCGCGCCGCTGCGCCATTCGGTCGGCGTGCTGCAGAGCCTGCGCGAGCCGGCGCCCGCGCTCGCGCAGTGCCGCGACGCGGTGCATCGCCAGGTCGGACAGCTGACGCGGCTCGTCGACGATCTGCTCGACGTCGGCCGCATCACCGCCGGCAAGCTCGAGCTCGACACGGCGCCGGTGACGATCCGCGATCTCGTGTGCCGCGGTGTGGAGAGCGTCCAGCCGAAACTGGCGGCGCGCGAGCAGCACCTGCGCGTCGACGTACCCGACGCGCCGCTCGTCGTGCGCGGCGATGCGGCGCGGCTCGTGCAGGTGCTGCACAACCTGCTCGACAACGCGTCGAAGTTTTCGCCGTACGGCAGCCAGATCGGCATCGGCGCGCGCATGGAGGACGGCGCCGCCGTGATTCGCGTCAGCGACCGCGGCATCGGCATCGCGCCCGGCGCGCTCGAGTCGATCTTCGACCTGTTCGACCAGGGCAACGCGACCGGCACGCTCGCATCGGACGGCTTCGGCCTCGGCCTCGCGATCTGCCGGTCGTTCGTCGAACTGCACGGCGGCGCCATTTCGGCGGAAAGCGCCGGCCCCGGCCAGGGCGCGACGTTCGTCGTGCGGCTGCCGGCCGAGCCCGCCGACCAAGCGGCCGCGCTCGAAGCGTCAGGCGCGCGCAGCGTCGCGCCGCCCGCTGCCGAGCCGCTGCGCATCGTCGTCGTCGACGACAACCGCGACTCTGCCGATACGCTCGCCGTGCTGCTCGAAGTGAAAGGCCACGCGCCGCGCGTCGCGTACAACGC
The DNA here is from genome assembly GCF_000745665.1 of Burkholderia sp. WP42. NCBI lineage: Bacteria > Pseudomonadati > Pseudomonadota > Betaproteobacteria > Burkholderiales > Burkholderiaceae > Burkholderia > Burkholderia sp. WP42. The sequence continues at coordinate 301,353 of NZ_JQJT01000009.1, forward strand.
CGACGACGCGCTCGCGCTCGCGCGCGAGTTCGCACCGCAGCTGATGCTCGTCGACCTGTCGATGCCCGACGTCGACGGCTTCACGCTGCTGCGCGAACTGCGCGCGATGGATGCGCTGGCCGGCACGACCTGCGTCGCGCTGTCCGGCCATGCGCGGCCGACCGATCGTGCGCGCACCGCGAGCGAGGGCTTCGACGATCACCTCGTGAAGCCCGTCGAAATGGCGGTGCTCGACGCGCTGCTGGAGCGCGTCGCCCGCAACGCTCAGGCGAACCGCTGAACCCTCACGCCATCGCGCGGCACATCGCCGCGCAGGCTTCGCAGGCCTGCGCGCAGCGCCGGCAGTGCTCGTGCGCATGGCGGCCGCATTCGGCCGCGCACGCGTCGCACGCCTGCGCGCACAACGCGCACACTTGCGGCGCGAGCGTGCTGCGCCGTGCCATCGCCCCCGACGCGACGCGGCACAACTGCGCGCATTCGATGTCGAGCGCGATGCAACGGGCCAGCGGGTTCGTGTCGGATTCGGCGAGGCATCCGGCCGCACACGTGTCGCATGCGCGCGCGCATGCGTCGCACGCGGCGATGCAGTTGTCATAGGAAGCGCTCGTTTCGTTCATCGCAGTACTCCTCGTGATGGTTGCATCGGTCAGGGCGTCAGCTTCACTTTCATCCAGCCGGGCTCGCGCACGTCGAACGCCCGATACGCGTCGATCGCGTTGGTCAGCGGCTCGCGGTGCGTGAGCACCGCGGCCGGGTCGAACGCGCCGCTGCGCACCAGCTCGATCAGATGCGGCGTGATGGTCCGGTGGTTGCAGTTGCCCATCTTGATCGTCAGGTTGCGGTTCATCGCCTCGCCGATCGGAAACACGCGCGCCTGCGGCGGATACACGCCGATCACCGACACCGTGCCGGCTTTCGCGACCGCGCGCACGGCCCATTGCAGCACCTGCGACGGCCCGTCGCCCGGCACCCAGTTGCGGCCGTCCGGCTTGCGGCGCGGTGCGACCGCGTCGACTTCCGCGTCGAAGGCGCGCGCCGCGTCCGCATCGGCCGCCGCGGGCCCATGCGTGGCGCGCATCGCGTCGACGCCGACCGCATCGATCGCGCCGTCCACGCCGATCCCGCCGGTGAGCCGCAGCACCGCGTCGACCGGATCCTCTTCGGCGAAGTCGATCGTCTCCGCGCCCTGTGCGCACGCCATGTCGAGCCGCGACGCGATACGGTCGATCGCGAACACGCGGCCCGCGCCCATCAGCTTCGCGCTCGCGATCGCGAACTGGCCGACCGGCCCCGCACCGAACACCGCCACCGTATCGCCCGGCTTGATCTCCGCGAGCTGGGCGCCGAAGTAGCCGGTCGGGAAGATGTCGGACATCAGGATCGCGCGGTCGTCGTCGATCGAATCGGGCAGACGGATCAGGCTCGCATTCGCAAGCGGCGTGCGCGCGTATTCCGCCTGCAGTCCATCGAATGCGCCGGTGTCGGCCGGACCGCCAAAGAACGCGGTGCCCGCACGCGGGCCGCCCGGATTCGCGACGTCGCATTGCGCGGTGTAGCCCGCGCGGCAATACGCGCAGCTGCCGCATGCGACGGTCGACGGGATCAGCACGCGGTCGCCGCGTTTCAGATTGCGCACGTCGCGTCCGACCGCCTCGACGATGCCGACGCCCTCATGGCCCAGAATCGTGCCCGGCTTCATGCCGCCGAGCGTGCCGCGCACCATGTGCAGATCGGTGCCGCAGATCGCGCTGGCCGTCAGCCGCACGACCGCGTCGGTCGGCTGCGCGAGTTGCGGGTCGGGCACCATATCGACGCGGATATCGCCGATGCCGTGAAATACCACTGCTTTCATGTCAGGCCCTCCTTGTCGAAAGTGGGAACGGTCCGGGGACCGTCGCACTGTTCGAGCAAGGCGCGCGCCCGTTGCGCGTCGGGGGCAACGCAGTGGAGTGATGCAGGTGAAACGTCGATCGCGAAGGACCGATTCAGCGGTCTATCGGCGGCACCGTGGTGGTGCCCGGCGCCGCGCGTGCGCCCTGGCGCCGGCAATCTGGCGGGCGCGGCGGTTCAGGCCGTGCCGCGGTCGTGACGCGGATACCGGTGTTCCACGCTATGAGGCGTTTCGTCGGTGACGGGCTTGAGCGCGAAGCGACGTTCGGGCAACGTCTTTTCCGTATGGAACGCCTCGGGATACTCGACACGCAAGCGCTTGATGACGTCGTCGAGGAACATGCCGCCCTGACGCTTCGCTTCCTGTAGTTCCTTACGCGCCGATGCAGGCAGAAAGAACCCACACCCGATGTCCTTCTTCATGTCACGCCCCTTGCTGGTTCTTGCGATTTCCGTTGGAACGGTGGCAGCACGTCGGCACTTCGCTGCGACGTCGGCCACACGTAGCGAAGCCCTTGAAATCCACGTGTGGCATTCAAGGGCTTCTGGGTCGATCGTCGCCTCGCTTACGGGATCGACTTGAAAATCAGTGTACTGCGCGGTGTCGCGCGCAACTGTCAAGCATCTTCAGGATGGGGCCGCGCCGACGTGCGACGCATCGACACAGGCAGCCCGAGGACGAGCATGTGGAGCGCCAACGGCACCAGCACGCCGTCGTCGACGAAACCCAGCACGGGCATCGCGAAGTTGAACGGCTCGAATGCGTACAGCGCGACGACCGCCAGCGCGGGAATCAGCCACACCGGACGATCCGGGTGAGCGAGCGCGCCGTACAACACGCGCAGATCGTGTCGCGCAGTTTTCCAGAGCAGCAGCAGGCGCTTCATCGTGCGATTCTCCGTTATCGAGCCGGTATCTTGACCGTTGCGCGCGCATTCACTTCCGCGGCGCGAAGTGAGCCGGCTGCGTCGCGTAGATGATCTTCAGCGCGACGTATTGTGCAACGGCGATCGCCAGCACCGCCGCGATCAACGCGACGATCTTGCGACGCCGGCTATGCCCGCCCGCAGGTCGAGCCGCGACATCTGCTTCCGGGCGCGAGTAGCTCAACGCCCGCAAGTCGCCGATTCCCTTGCTGCTGTCGTGCATCGCCTTCATCGGCATCATCCGCTCTCGATTCATGTCGTTCGTCCATGCGAATTCATCGGATGCGATGCGTCCGATCGACGAGGGCGACGGCGCCGTCCCGACCGTCGGTGGTGAATCGTGCCAAGAAGCGCGATCCGGCGCTCGTGCTCATCGACGACCGATACGTCGAGGTCCGCATCGGTTCAGCACGTCTCTACGCTTTCTTCCAGCAGGAATTCGCTGAGGTCCTTGCCGACCAGCCACGCCGGCCGGCGTCCTTTCCCGCACCAGGTTTTTCCCGACACCGGGTCGAGATATTTGGGCGGCGGTCTTTTCATGACGGCCGCATTCCGCTTCGACAGCGCAGCATGACTGCTGCGTATCGGTAACGCCCTTCGCAGATCGTCGAGCGTGATGTGATAGGTCAACATCGTCTCCACGATATTCGCAATGACGTCGTCGATTTCGCGGTCTCGCGCCGCGGCCAACCGATGCAGGAGTTCCCGCTGCTGTCGGACCAGGTCACAATACTTTTCCATCTCAACGTTTTCACCGCTCGGAACAAAACAATCTTCCCGGCGAATCGCGCCGGACATATTGGTATGGATAGCGAACGGCCGGCGGCGGCCGCCTTTGAATCGGGCCAGCTCGCGCGAACGTGATGCGCCCGCGAGCCGTGCCACCCATGTGCAGCGCCCCGACACATCGATGCAAATGAATCGATGGTCGGGACGCCTGTTAGCTTTGGCCACTAATCACCGGTCGTCGGCTTTCGCGCTATACCGGTTGTCGTGGATGGAGTGCCCCCGGGCGAGGCCGCGCAGCTTCGCCCGGGGATCACTCACGCGTTACCACTGATACGACACACCGCCTCCGTAGGTGTTGCTGCCGCCGCCGATCCCGACGCCGAGCTTGGCTTTCAGGCTATCGGTGAACCGCACCGAGACGCCGATCGCCCCCGCCGAGTACCCTTGGTAGCTACCGGCACCCACGCCGACCGCGATCGTCTTGCCGGGATCGACCTCCGGGATCATGGTCAGCGCTGTCGCCGCGGCAATGCCCGAATACGCACGGTGCGCGACGTCGTTGATGCCCGACTGGACACGCCAGAGCTGGTTCATGTTCACCGCATCGGTCCCGTTGACCCCCGGCGCCACGTTCGTCAAGCGACGTTCGTTGCCCTGTGAGCCGAACGAAACGGTGTTCGGCTCGGACGCCACCGATCCCGTGCCGATGGCGACCGAGTTCACGCCGACCGCGGTACTGCCCTGGCCGACGGCGGTCGTATTGGCACCCGACGCCGTCGAGCCTTGGCCCAATGCCGTCGAGTTGGCGCCCGTCGCCGCCGCTGCCTGACCGTCCGCCTTCGAGTTGACACCCGACGCGATCGCGCCTTGGCCTTCGGCGGTCGAGTTGTCCCCGGACGCCGTTGCGCCGTTCCCGAGCGCAGTCGAGTTCACGCCGGAAGCCGTTGCACCCTGGCCGACCGCCGTCGAGTTCGGCGCTGCGGACGCACCGGTGCCGATGGCCATGCTGCCGTCGGTCGTCTGCGTCTTGATCGCCGTCAGCGGTGCGACCGCCGTCGACAGCGAGGTCAGGGTCGCGTTCGTCGTCGACAAACCGGTCGACAACGACGTGACGGCGCTGTTCGTCGTGCTCAACCCCGTGGACGTGGACGTCGACAGCGACGTGATCGCGCTCGCGGTCGACGACAGGCCGGTCGACGTCGAGGTCGACAGCGATGCGACGGCGCTGTTGGTCGTGCTCAAGCCGGTCGACAGCGAACCGACGCTCGTCGAGGTCGACGTGGACAGCGACGCGATGGAGCTGGTCGCCGTCGACAGGCCCGTCGACGTGGAGGTCGACAACTGCGTCAGGCTGCTGTTGGTCGTGCTCAGGCCCGTCGACAACGAACCGACGCTGGAGGCCGTGGAGGTCGACAGCGACGAGATCGAGCTGTTCGTCGTGGAGAAACCGGACGACGTCGACGTAGACAACGATGCCAGGTTGCTGTTGGTCGAGCTCAAGCTCGTCGACAGCGACGTGATGCCGCTGGTCGCGGTGGTCAGGCCGGTGGACAGCGAGCTGATGCCGGTCGAGGTCGAGGTCGACAGCGACGTGATCGAGCTCGTTGCCGACGACAGGCCGGTCGAAGTCGACGTCGACAGCGACGCTACCGTGCTATCGGTCGAGCTGAGACCCGTCGACAGTGACGTGATCGAGCTGGTCGCCGACGAGAGGCCCGTTGACGTCGACGTCGACAGCGATGCCACCGTGCTGTC